>JAZDKG010000253.1:0-24197 GCA_043803205.1 Planctomycetota bacterium | reverse complement strand
CGTCACCTCCATCCCGTGCGCCACGCACGCTAACGGCTCCACCATCGCCGCTAGCGGAAAGCTCACTCCCTCCGGGATGGCTAAGAGATTCTGCTCCACGATCGGCGCCGGCACCGCGACATACTGCGCGAACGCCCCGCTGAGCCGCAGGAAGAGGTTCTCGCAGAGGCTCTGCCGCCCCACCTTGCAGAAATAGCATCGGTTGCAGGGCGCGCTGTTCGCCGCCGCCACCCGCGCCCCCTCACGCACCCCACTCACCCCCCTGCCGACCTCGTGCACCGTCCCCGCGAACTCGTGTCCGAAAATGAACGGAGGCGCAAAAAGTGGGTGATCCCGCAGATACATCTTCCGGTCCGTCCCGCAGGTGAGCGCCGCCTCCACCTTCACTACCACCTCCCCGTCCCCCGCCCGCGGGATCTCCACTTCCTCCAGGCGTACGTCCTGTCTCCCCCGGTAAACCGCCGCAAGCATCTTCATCAGGCGTCTCCCGAATCCCCCGTCTTGGAGTCTCCATATTACCGTTCGCCTCTCCTCACTGTCAAACGCGTTTGCCCCAAAGGTCCCTCACTCACTGCAGAACCCTCTTCTAAGCTCTTTCCGTATGCCTTGGAATCCTAACTTTTTTCTTGCACTTCTTGCCAGCTTGGCTAACCTTAGTTCTTTCGCTGGAAGTGAACCCCCGCAAGGGGTGTTTGCGGAGCGGATTTCAATGAACCTGTGAGAATCCGGACTCACCCGGGTTTCGTGATATTCCTACTCCGAAATCCCTGAACAACTGACGGCTGCTGCGGGAGTCCGCATGCGCCGAAGGACCGTTTTCCGAAATGACCGAAAAACAAACCAACTTGATGCGCTCCATGTGCCTACACCCCCCGCCCCCTTCCACGCGCCGATGATTCTTTCGCCTTCGAGCCGGTGCGGCCCATGAACGCACCGACCATGGCTCCATGTGTTGAACCCAACCTAAACCCGTTGCCCCTAACGGGGCACGACAGGAAGGAGTCTCAGAATGTCACACAGAATCCTTGCCGGATTGACCTTTTCGACCGTGGCGGCCCTCCTCCTCTGGGGGAGCGCCTTCGCCGCGGAAGAGTCGCCGAACCTCGTCTCCAACCCCTCCTTTGAGAAGCCCTTGAGCGAGACCGATGCCGGTATCGGCAAACTCCCCGTCGCTTGGGCCAAGCACACCCTATCGAAGGAAGATAAGGAGGATGCCGCTGAGAGCCTCTCCTCCTTTGCAAAAGTGGCGGGTGGCCTTGAGAGTGACTCCGCCGGCGCCCTCAAGCTCGATGCCGCCGACAAGTGGGTCAGCGCCGAGACCGTCGTCGTCTCGGCTGCGCCCCTTGCCGTCGGAGCAAAGTACGTCGTGTCCGTCGCCGTCAAGTCCGCCGCCGGATCGGCGCATGTCGTCCTCACGGCCTCCGCGGTGAACCCGGAGACCAAGGAGGGCGTGACCGTTGAGCAGGGCTTGGATGCTACGCCGGAATGGCAGACCGTCAGCATCACCCTTACCATTAACGAGAAGACGGCTGGCCTCGGCAAGTTCAGCGTTGCCGTCCGCCTCTCTGCCCCGGGCGAGGTCCTGATCGATAACGTCCAGGTCGGCATCCCCGTGCAAGCTGCCGCTGGGTAACGCTCGTCTGGTGCTTGCGAAGGTATCTCCTGAGGACGACCCGTCGGCTCCAACCCGACGGGTCGTCCGTCTTTTCATACCCGCCCCTTGGCCCTCCTTGGCCCTCCCGTCCGCTCGCGGCCTGTCTTCCTCGCCCTTTCCATCTTGCGCTGCAATTTCCCCGTGGCATACTATTTGCCGCTGGTAAGTGCCCTCTCTCAAGAAGGAGAAATCGATGAAAACGTGCTTCCTCAGCCTCCTCCTCGTATCCCTGCTCCTCGCCCCCCTCGCCTTCGCCCAGGAAAAGACCGTGGCCGACCTCGAAAAGGAGCTGCGCGCCACCCGTAACAAGGGAGATTGGCCTGTCGTCGCCCAGCTCGCCGATGAGTTGATCGCCCGCCCCGACGCTTCCCAGGCCTTTAAAAGCGAAGCCAAGGTCTATCGCTGGACTGCCCTCGCCCGCACCCTCACCGACTTCGCCGCCATCACTGCCGCCGCCAAAGAGGTCGAGGACGACCCCGACATGACGGCCTTCTGGAAAATGCAGGTCTATCTCGAGCAGGCCCAGACCTACCCGAGCCGCAAGGAATACGAACTCGCCATCGAGAAGGCCGACAAGGGGATCGAGCTCGTCCGCAAGATGATGGAGACACAGCCGAAGGCCTCCCTCGCCGACCGCATCTGGCTCATGGCCTTTGCTAAGTGCGAGTCCCTCGTCGGCCTCGGTGAAACCGATGAGGCCGCCGCCTATGCCGCCAAGATCCTTGAGGAAGCGGACAACGACAAGATCCCCATGCGCATGTCTTTCCCGGCCGATTTCCTCGCCCGGGTCGCCCGCTCCGATGACCAGGACCTCGTCTACGCCTCCGCGGCTCGCGCGACCCGCGCCGTCTCGCGCACCGGCAAGCCCGCCGAAGTGAGCGCCTTCCTCAGCAGACTCCCAAGCCTCAAGCTCGAAAACCTCGAGGACGCCAAGGACGCCCTGCGCGACGATCTGGCCAAGGCCCTCATGGGGATCCCCGCCGCCCTCAAGGACGCCGAGGACGCCGACGCCGCAAAGACCGCCTCCGACGCGGCCGCCGCCCTCGCCGAGAAGTTCTGAGCATCGTCGTCCGCGTCCGGGAGCCCGCTGTTCTCACTCCCCTTTTCTTCGAGTCTGCCCATGAAGAAAATGCAAGCTCTCGTCAAGAAGGAAGCCAAGCCCGGCCTCTGGCTCGATGAGGTCCCCGTCCCCGAGATCGGCACGAACGACGTCCTCATCCGCGTCCACCGCGCCGCCATCTGCGGCACCGACGTCCACATCTACAACTGGGACGACTGGTCGCGCAAAACCATCCGCGTCCCCATGACCGTCGGCCATGAGTTCGCCGGCAAAGTCGCCGCCGTCGGAAGCAACGTCCACGACTTTAAGCCCGGCGACGTCGTCTCCGGCGAAGGACACCTCGTCTGTGGCCGCTGCCGCAACTGCCTCGCTGGCCGTCGCCATCTCTGCCCCAACACCAGCGGCGTCGGCGTCAACCGCGCCGGCGCCTTCGCCGAATACCTCTCCATCCCCGTCACCAACGCCTGGTACGCCAACCAGGATATCTCCCTCGACCTCCTCTCCATCTTCGACCCCCTCGGCAACGCCACCCACACGGCCCTCTCCTTCCCCGTCCTCGGCGAAGACGTCCTCATCACCGGCGCCGGTCCCATCGGCATCATGGCTGCGGCCATCGCCAAACACGCCGGCGCCCGCTACGTCGTCGTCACCGACGTCAACCCCTACCGCCTCGACCTCGCCAAGAAAATGGGCGCCACCCTCGCCGTCAACGTCGCCGAAGGAGGCTCCGTCCGCGAATCCCAGAAGACCCTCGGCATGAAAGAGGGTTACGACGTCGGCCTCGAGATGTCCGGCAGCGCCGCCGCCCTGCGCACCATGCTCGAGAACATGTGCCACGGCGGAAAAATCGCCATGCTCGGCATCCCCGAGCCCAACACCCTCATCGATTGGAACCTCGTCGTCTTCAACTCCCTCACCGTCAAAGGGATCTACGGCCGCGAGATGTACGAAACCTGGTACATGATGCAGGTCATGCTGCAATCCGGCCTCGACGTCTCTCCCATCATCACCCACCGCTTCCACTACACCGACTTCGAAAAGGGCTTCGAGATCATGCGCTCCGGCAAGAGCGGCAAGGTCATCCTCGATTGGACGAAGGACTAGCCCCTCATGTTCGCCTCCATGAAGGATCACCTCCAAGCCGAGATCCGCTCCATCCGCGACGCCGGCCTCTACAAGTCCGAGCGCGTCCTCGCCACGCCTCAGAGCCCCCACGTCTCCGTCTCAGGCGGCCGACAGGTCCTCAACTTCTGCGCTAACAACTACCTCGGCCTCGGCTCCCACCCCGACGTCATCCGCGCCGCCCGCCAGGCCCTTGACCGCTGGGGCTACGGCCTCTCCTCCGTCCGCTTCATCTGCGGCACACAGGAGATCCACAAGGACCTCGAGCGCGCAACTAGCGCCTTCCTCGGCACCGACGACACTATCCTCTATTCCTCCTGCTTCGACGCCAATGGCGGCCTCTTCGAGACCCTGCTCGGCCCCGAGGATGCCGTCATCTCAGACGAGCTCAACCACGCCTCCATTATCGACGGCATCCGCCTCTGCAAAGCCCAGCGCTTCCGCTACAAGACCTCCGACATGGCCGATCTCGAGGCTAGGCTAAAGGAGACCGGCTCCGCCCGCTTCCGCCTCATCGCCACGGACGGCGTCTTCTCCATGGACGGCTCCATCGCAAACCTCCCCGACATCTGCAACCTCGCCGACAAATACGACGCCCTCGTCATGATCGACGACTCCCACGCCGTCGGCGTCCTCGGCGCCCGCGGCCGCGGCACCCATGAGCATCACGCCGTCATGGGCCGCGTCGACATCATCACCGGCACCTTCGGAAAAGCCCTTGGCGGCGCCTCGGGCGGCTACACCTCCGCCCGCAAGGAGATCGTCGAGATCCTCCGCCAGCGCTCCCGCCCCTACCTCTTTTCCAACACCCTTGCCCCCCCTATCGTCGCCGCCTCCATAAGAGCGATCGAGCTCCTCTCCGCCTCTTCCGAGCTCCGCGACCGGCTCATGGAGAACACCCGTTACTTCCGCGATAGGCTATCCTCCCGCGGCTTCCGCATCCTCCCGGGCGAGCATCCCATCATCCCCATCATGCTCGGCGACGCCGTGCTTGCGCAGAAGATGGCTAGCCGCCTCCTCGACAAGGGCGTCTACGTCATCGGCTTCTCCTACCCCGTCGTCCCCAAGGGCGCCGCCCGCATCCGCGTCCAGATCTCCGCCGCCCACTCCCGCCAAGACCTCGACTTCGCCCTCGACGCCTTCGCCGATACCAAGAAAGACCTTGGCCTCTGACCCGCCCCCCCTCGCTTCTCGTGCCCCTTCCCCTGGAGCCTGCCCTCCGTGGTCCCGCCTCTGCGGGAGGGCTTGTCTCCCATCTGTGTAATCTGTGAAATCTGTGGATGACTCTTTCCCTCTCCCTGCTTCCATCCGCGTCGATCGGTCCCGCAGGTGCGGGACGATTAACGTGTTTCCCTCCTCGGCTCAAGAGCCCCCGCAGCTACGGTCATGCGCCCTTTCCCATCCTGTCTCTTGCTCGTCGCTAGTCTTTCCGCTATCCTTCCCCCTCTGAAACCGCCCCCCGGGATAGGAGTACGTTCGGATGGTCCGCGAGATCCGCGCCATCGTCGATATCACCCCCCGCCACCTCACCTTCCCTGTGATTCCCGCCTTCCAGTACGCTGGCACCCTCGCCGACGAGGTCGCTGCCGGCGCCCTCACCCGCGCCTCCGCACTCGACCTCTACGAGCTCCTCCTCATGATCCGCGCCTTCGAGGAGATGATCCAGCGCATCGACCAGCGCCAGTACGATCCTCTTCCCGACTTCCAGTACATCGGCCCCACCCATGTCTCCATCGGACAGGAGGCCACCGCCGCCGGCGCCGTCGCAGCACTGGCCCCCACCGACTACATCACCTCCTCCCACCGCGGCCATGGCGACGCCATCGCCAAGGGCTTCTGCGCCCTCAAGGCAATGTCCCCCGCCGCCCTCCGCGCACATCTCGAGGCTCGTCACGCCTTCCTTCCCAACGCCGGCCTCCACCTTTCCTCCTCCGACGACACCCCCGTCCTTCTCGAAAAGGCCCTCCGCCTCCACCTCTACCGCACCATCGCCGAGCTTTTCGGTAAAGCCGACGGCTACTGCCGAGGCGTCGGCGGCTCCATGCACATCGCCGACTTCTCCGTCCGCCACCTCGGCGCCAACGCCATCGTCGGCGGCCACATGGGCATCGCCGCGGGCGCCGGCATCTGCGCCCGCTACCGCCGCTCCGGCGAAATCGTCCTCTGCCTCGCCGGCGACGGCGCCTACTCCAACGGCATTTCTCATGAGGCCGTCAACCTCGCCGCCATGGCCCAGTTCACAAACGGCCTCATGCGTGAGCGCGCCGGCGTCCCCGTCGTCTTCGCCATCTGCAATAACCAGTACGGCATGTCCGGCCAACAGCTCGGCGAAACCACGGGCGTCGACTGCCTCGCCCGCCGCGCCGCCGCCTACGACCCCGACGCCCTCCACGCCGAAGTTGTTGACGGCATGAACGTCCTCGCCGTCCTCGACGCTAGCCGCCGCGCCGCCCGCATCGCCCGCGACGGCCACGGCCCCGTCCTCATCGAGTTCATGACCTACCGTTTCGTCGGCCACTCCCTCCATGACCCCGCTGACTACCGCGACCCGAGGAGCTCGCCGCCTGGCGCGCCCGCGACCCCCTCCTCCTTTTCTCCCGTGAGCTTCTCTCCGCCTCCTTCCCGCTCGCCAAGGCGGCCCCGTCACCCCCGACGAGCTCGACGCCCTCAAGGCCCGCGTCGAACGCCGCAATGCCGATATGGCCGTCCGCGCCGCCCGCTCAAGCGACCCGCGCCCCGAAACCCTCCTCGACCACATGTACTCATCTTCCACCTCCGCGTCAGTCCCCAAGGAGTTCTCCGCCCCGGCCCTTCTAAAGACGCCCGACCCCCTCCCCCGCGACTCCGAAGGCGCTCTCCCCTACCGCCTCGCATGCGCCGAAGCCCTCATCGAGGAGATGTCCCGCGACTCCCGCGTCATCCTCTTCGGCGAAGACATCGGCGAATACGGCGGCGCATTTGGCGTCACCCGCGGCCTTCTGGATCTCTTCGGCCGCGATCGCGTCTTCAACACCCCCATCTCCGAATCCGCCATCGTTGGAGCCGCCGTCGGAATGGCCATGACCGGCCTGCGCCCCGTCGCTGAGATTATGTACTGCGACTTCATCCTCCAGGCCATGGACCAGATCGGCAATCAGGCCGCCAAGTGGACCTATATGTCAGGCGGCCAGATCTCCGTCCCCCTCGTCCTGCGCACCGCGATCGGCGGCGGCCGCGGCTACGCCGGTCAGCACTCACAGTCCCTCGAATCCGTCCTCGCACACATCCCGGGCCTGGTCCTCGTCGCCCCTTCCGACGCCCGCGACGCCAAGGGCCTCCTCAAGTCCGCCGTCCGCGACGACAACCCCGTCGTCTTCTTCGAGCATCAACTCCTCTACAACACCAAGGCCCCCGTCCCCCGCGACGAATATCTCGTCCCCATCGGCAAGGCCGCCGTCAAGCGCGAAGGCTCCGATGTCACGGTCGTCGCCTGGTCCATCATGGTCCGCCACGCCCTCGAAGCCGCTGCCCGTCTCGAGCCCGAAGGCGTCTCCCTCGAAGTGATCGATCTTCGCACCCTCGTCCCCCTTGACCTCGACACCGTCCTCGCCTCCGTCCGAAAGACCGGCCGCTGCCTTGTCACCTCTCAGGCCGTCTCACAGGGCTCCTACACCGCCGACGTGGCCTCCCGCGTTCAGGAGCGCGTCTTCGATCATCTCGACGCTCCCGTGCTCCGCCTCGGTGCCGCCGATGGCGTTTCCCCCACCGCCCAGTCCCTCGAGCGCGCCTATCTCCCCGACGCCGACAAGCTCATCGCCGCCGTTCGCCGCCTCCTGGGTGCATGACCGTTCCTGCTGCCGGGCGCAGGGACTGCAATTCCGATGACCATGACCATGAAGTCTTCCCTTTGCTACTCTGCGAAGCAGCGCTTCGCGGCGAAGCACGAGCATGTCCTTCACGCTCTTCATGCTGAATACTCTCTTGCCTGTCTCTGTGTTTATCGGCGTTCATCAGCGGTTCCATCTCTTCTCCCATCGGCGTCCATCCGCGGTTTCTCCGCGTCCGCGCGAGGGATTCTTTTCCCCGATTCATCCTGTCGATCCTGTTATCCTGCTCAACTCCCCTCTCCCCTCTGTTCATCGGTATTCATCCGCGTCTATCGGCGCTCATCTGCGGTTGATGCTCCCTGCGTTTGACTCTTGCGCTCTCCTCATCGTCTATGGTATCGTTCGGCAAGCGTAAGGAGCCCCTCCTGTGTCCCCTCCCTCCTTCAAACGCCTCCCTCGCCACGTCGGCGTCATTCCCGACGGCAACCGCCGCTGGGCCGAGGAAAGAGGCATGAGCCGCGAGGAAGGCTACGCCTTCGGCATCCCCGTCGGCTTCCAGATGGCCGAAACCTGTATTGACCTCGGGATCGAGGAGCTATCCTACTACGGCTTCACCCAGGACAACACCAAGCGCCCTGCCGCCCAGACCCGCGCCTTCCAGCAGGCCGTCGTCCGTGCCGTTCACATGCTCCAGACGCGCAACCTCGACCTCCTCATCTGCGGCAACAGCGACTCCCCCATGTTCCCCCAGGAGCTGCTCCCCTTCACTCGCCGCACCCGCTTCGGCAAAGGCGGCATCAAGCTCAACCTCCTCGTCAACTACAGTTGGCAGTGGGACCTCGCCCAGGTCTGCCGCAACGTCCCCTCTAACCCCAGCGCCGACATCGAGACCGCCATCGGCTCCGCCCAGATCTCCCGCATGGACCTCGTCATCCGCTGGGGCGGACGCCGGCGCCTTTCCGGCTTTCTCCCCATCCAGACGGTCTACGCCGACTTCTACGTCGTCGACGCCTACTGGCCCGACTATTCCGATCAGCAACTCTACGATGCCCTCGCCTGGTACGAAACCCAGGACGTCACCCTCGGCGGCTGACGTCCCCCTTTCCCCTTGCTTCCCCGCCCTCGCTCGCTATCCTTCGCCCCGTGTCCCTCTCCCCATTCCAACCACGAGAGGAGTTCCTCGATGGCAAAGTCCAAGGAAAACAAGGCCAAGCTCGAGCGCGACCGCAAAGTCCTCGATGTCACCTTCAATTCCGCCGGCCCGTCCGTCAACGGCGCCTGGGGCTGGAAGATCCCCCGCAACCCCGCACGCGTCATGGGCAAGTTCACCGACGCCGAGTGCGAGGTCTCGAACCTCGCCAAGAGCAAGACCCCCCAGAAACGCGAGGCCTCCCGCGTCAAGACCTACACCTATTGGGCCCCCTTCAACTACTCGAACGTCAAGGTCGAGCTCGGCCGCCCCGGCACCGGCGTCGAGTTCAACATCGACGGCGCGGAGCTTGACATCTACCCCTACGGCTCCATCACCGTCAAGGAGACCCAGCCTATCGTCGCCGTCACCGTCATCGGCTCCGGCTGCTCCAACCAGGCCTACGTGTGGCTTGAGGCCGAGCCCGTTGAGTGGAAATACCCCCGCACCGGTGTCCGCATGCCCAAACGCGACCTCTGGGGCATGCACATTCGCTACGACGCCTGGCAATCCACCGATGAATCCTGGAACGACGCCGGCTTGAGCTGCGCCCGATTCGACATCCCCGAATCCCGTCGCGTCATCGTCGGTGGCGGCTCCATGGGCGCTGACCCCCACTACTGCGTCCGCATCATCCGCCTCGACGTCAAGGAGCCTCTCGCCTGACGCCCGCCGCTATCCGCCCCCCTCCGCCCGCTCCACCTTCACGTCGTCGATCAGGAGCTCCACGCTAGGCGTGTAAAGCTGCACCACCACACGGAACCCCGCGAGGCCCGTCGCGGCGTCCGTGATCGCCAGCGTCGCTTCCGCTGTCGTCCACTCCGCCCCCGCCTCGAACCTCTTTCGCACCGTGCAGCCCTTGTTCTCCTTCGAGTTCCACGCCTCGAGGTACAGGTCACCCCTCGCCGCTTGCGCCGCCTTCACTGCGACCGAGCACGTGAATTTGTCCCCAGCCTCCAGCACCTCCGTCGGCCGGATGTTCGTCTGCGCATACATCCACTTGTCCCCCGCGTCCAAGACCAGCTTCCCCGCGAAATCGCCCGTCTTTCCTCCCGCGACCTTCACCAACACCGATTTGCTGTCGGGTACGTTGCTCTTGTCCTCCTGCGACAACGTCGATCGGATCCATTCGACCGGCATCTTCCCCACACCCTCGTCCGTCTCGCTGATCCTCTTCTCAAACGACGGGTTCGTCACCAGGTCCCCTTCCTGCCCGAGCGCCGTCCCCGCCGCGAGCGCCGCGACCGCTATGAACGCCCACATCCTTCCCATTCTCTTGGCTTCCATCCTGCCTTCTCCTTTCCTGTCTTTCCCTCGACGCAAGCGCGTCGATCTACGTCTATCCCCCCGTTCCCTTCGTCTCCTTTCCCTCTGGGTTCCTGTGTAAGGTGATCCTCTTCTCCCCTCCGTCCCCTTGATCCTGTTATCCCGTCAACTCTCCTCTTCCCCCTGCGTTATCTCCGCCTCTCACAGCTCCCCTTTACGCTCTTTGCGGGCTTTGCGCCTTTGCGTGAGGCGGTCCTTCCCCCCTCCGTCCTCTCGATCCTGCTATCCCCTCAACTTTCCTCTTCCCGGTATCATCCGCCCGTATCGTACTCCCCTCCCCTCCCCGCGCAATACCCCTCCCGCCTGCCTTGCCCCTCCCCTCCCCCACGTTTCTCGGTCCCGTCGGAATTCCCCTTGCTTCACTAGATCGATCTAGCTATCATCCCTCCCATGCGTCCCCGAAACCCCACACTCCTTGATGTCGCCCGCCGCGCTGAAGTCTCCCGCGCCACCGCCTCCGCCGTCCTTGGCGGACGCGCCGACGCCATGAAGATCTCCTCCCCCACCCGCGTCCGCGTCCTCGCCGCCGCTAAGGCCCTCCGCTACCGCCCCAACCTCCACGCTCGGCGCCTGCGCGCCCGGCGCTCCCGCGTCATAGGCGTCCTCGTCGCGCACCTCGGCGACGTCTGGTACGGAATGCTCACCAACGAGCTCGACGTCGCTCTCGCCCGCGCGCGCAACTCCATGCTCCTTGCCACCGCCGAAAACCGTCCCGGCCGCTGCCACGCCTGCCTCGACCTCCTCACGGAGAACGCCGTGGACGGCGTCGTCTTTGTCGGCGGCGCCCTCCCCGTCCGCCGACTCCTGCGCGACCTCTCCCCCCTGCCGTCCCTCTGGATCCCCGGAAACCCCCGCCTCCGCGGCACGCTCTCCGTGGGCATGGACCCCGATCACGCAGCCTCCCTCCTCGTCGATCACCTCGCCGCACTCGGCCACACCCGCTTCGCCTACGTCGGCTTCTCCCCTCGCCAGGTCGACTCCTCCCTGCGTTTGCGCTCCCTCCGCACCGCCCTCGCCTCGTTCTCCCTCTCACTCGATCCGGATTGCGTCGCCCTCGCCCCGCGTGTCGCGGGTATCGCTTCCACGCAGTCCGGCTATCGCGCGGCGCACGACCTCCTCGCTCGGCGTCCCGACGTTACGGCGCTCGTCGCCTTCGACGACAACACCGCCCTCGGTGCCATCGGCGCCGCCCGCGACCTCGGCCGCTCCGTCGGCTGCGACCTCTCGATCGTCGGCCTCGACGACAACCCGTACGCTGCTCTCGCCAATCCCCCTCTCACGACCGTCCGCTATCCCGTTCGCGCCGTGGCGCGCGCAGCCGCCTCCTCCATCCTTCGCCTGATCGATCCCGCGATCCCGCCTCAACCGGGATCCAGCGACTGCGGGACTGCGGGACCGCCTCCCCCCAACCCCCTCTGGATCCCCGGCGAACTCGTCATCCGCTCCTCCACCGGCCCTTGTCCACCCTCCTGAGGAACCTCCCATGACACCGTCTTTCAAACCCCGTGTCCTCCTCGCCACCTACTACGACCGCGCCGTCATCGCCCCCGCCCTCGACCGCCTCCGCGCCCGCGCCGACGTCGTCGACGCGAGCCGTGGCCGCTCCTTTACGCTCGACGAGGTCCGCCAAGCCCTCCCCGGCATTCATGTCAGCATCGCCGCCGACGAGCCCTACCCAGCCGACGTCCTCGAACAGGCGCCCGACCTCCTCCTCATCGCCCGCGACGGCACAGGCTTCGAAAGCATCGACCTCGCCGCCGCTACCGCCAAAGGGATCGTCGTCACCCGCGCCCCCGTCGTCCATTTCGCCACCGCGAACTTCGCGATCGGCCTCATTATCGCACTCGTCCGCAAGATCCCCTTCGCCGACCGCGCCATCCGCGAAAACCGCTGGACCGACCGCGCCGCCGTGCTCTGCCAGGATCTCACCGGCATGACTCTCGGCATCGTGGGCTTCGGCGTCGTCGGTCGCGAGGTCGCCTCCCGCGCCGCCGCGCTCGGCATGAAGCTCCTCGTCTATGACGTCGCCGACGTCTCCGGCCCCGCCTACGCCGTCGGCGCCGCCCTCGTCTCTCTCGACGAGCTCCTCGCCGCCTGCGATGTCGTCACCGTCCACATCCGCCACACCGAAAAGACCCGTCACCTCTTCTCGGCCGACCTCTTCCGCAAAATGAAGAAGGGAGCCTACTTCGTTAACACCTCTCGGGGCGGAATCGTCCGCGAGGCCGACCTGATCGATGCGCTCGCTTCCGGCCGCCTCGCCGGCGCCGCCCTCGATGTCTTCGAGAGCGAGCCCGTCAACTCCGATAACCCCCTCCTGCGCCTCCCCAATGTCGTCCTCACCCCCCACGTCGCCGGCGACACTTCTACCACGATGCTCACCGCGATCGACATGAACGTCACCCAGATCCTCGACCTCCTCGCCGGCAGGAAACCCTCCAATCTCCTTAATCCCGACGTCTGGCCCTCCGCCCGCTTCCGCCGCTTGCTCTAGGAGCCCCTCCATGGGTCTTCTCCGATTCCTTGCGTCGATTGCCCCTTGTCTTTCGTCTGCGCCTCAGCGTCTCTGCGCGAGCACGTCTCTTCTCTTCCCCTTCGTGTCCCCATCGTGTCTTCGTGGCTATCCCCTTCTTGCGCCTCTGCGTTGAATACTCTTCGCCTTCCCTCTAGGAGCCCCTCCATGAAACCCCTCACCCCCCGCGAAGAACGCCTTATCAAGAACACCTTCCTCGACCTCACCCAGACCCTCGAGTTCCTCGAAAACCCCCTCCTCTTCACCCGCGCGCAAGGACTCTACTGTTACGACAACGAGGACAAACCCTACTTCGACGCCATCGGCGGCATCTTCGTCGCCGTCCTCGGCCACCGTCACCCTCGCGTCGTCGATGCGATGCGCCGCCAGCTCGAGAAGATCACCTTCGCTCCCCCTCTTCACGGCATCACCGACGTGACGCTCGAGTTCCTCGAAAAGCTCTCCTCGATCACCCCCGGCGACCTGCACTTCATCAAACCCTACAGCGGCGGCTCCGAATCCGTCGAGTCCGCCCTCAAGTTCACCCGGCAGTACTGGAAACAGGTCGGCTTCCCCTACAAGTACAAGTTCGTCTCCCGCTACTTCGGCTTCCACGGCTCCACCTTCGGCGCCATGGCCGCTAGCGGCACCGGCCGCCGAAAAACCAAGTTCGAGCCTCAGCTCACCGGCTTCCTAAAGGTCTTCCCTCCCAACTACTATCGCGACCGCTTCCCCTCCTGGGATGAGTGCAACCGCTTCACTGCGGGGATGTTCGAGGACGTCATTCTCTGCGAGGACCCCGACACCATCGCGGGCGTTATCGTCGAGCCCATCGGCAACACCGGCGGCATGATCACCCCCACCCCCGAATACTACCGGATCCTCCGCGACATCTGCGATCGCCACAAGGTCATCTTGATCTTCGACGAGATCATCACCGGCTTCGCAAAGACCGGCGCCATGTTCGCCGCCCAGGCCTACGGCGTCACGCCCGACATCATTTGCGCCGGCAAGGGCCTCGGAGGCGGCCACGTCCCCCTCGGCGCCATGATCGCCCGCGAGGACATGGGCCGCGCCTTCCTCGGCGACCCCGCGGCGTCCCTCGAGTTCGCCCACGGCCATACCTTCGCCGGAAACCCCCTCGCTTGCGCCGCCGGCGTCGCCGTCATCGATGAGATCGTCGAGAAGAAGCTCGACGAGAAAGCCCGCCGCCTCGGCGACCGCCTCGCCCGCCGCCTGGAAACCTTGAAGTCGTTCGGCGTCGTTCGCGAGGTCCGCGGCATGGGCGTCCTCCGCGGTGTCGAGCTCGTCCGCGATACCTCCTCCAACAAGCCCTTCCCCGAGCTAGGGCTAGCCCTCAAGCGCACCGCCATCGCCAATCGCCTCATCATGCGCATCGACCCCTCCTGGTTCGCTGTCTGTCCCCCGCTCATCGCCGAGGAATCCGACATCGACCATATGTGCGACCTCGTCGAGAAGAGCCTCCGCGACGCCCTCGACCTCGTCTCGCGCTCCTCAGGCTAGCTCCGAAAGGTCCCCAGATGAAACTGCGCCTCCAGCCCCTCCCCGATAACGAGTTCGACGCCCTCGAGGATGCCGTCCTCCGCCTCCTCTCCGAGGTCGGCGTCCTCTTCGAGCATGACAAGGCCCGCGACCTCCTCCGCAAGGCTGGCAACTCCGTGGACGGTAGCGGCCGCGTCCTCCTCAAGCGCTCTTTCGTCGAGTCCATGATCCGCTCCATCCCCCGCGACGGCTTCGCTATGTTCGGCCGCGATGAGTCCCGCTCCCTCCGCGTCGCCTGCGACTCCGTCGCTTCCCGTCCCTCCACCGGCGCCCCCTTCATCCTCGACTTTTCCACCCGCCGCCGTCGCAACGTCACCCTCGACGACTCCCGCAACATGGTCCTCCTCACCGACGCCCTCGACAACTACGACATGGTCAATAACGTTGTTAACCCCTTCGACTCCCCCGGAGCTGGCGAAAACCTCCGCCTCTTCGCCGGCGTCCACCGCTCTTCCCTCAAGCCCAGCGACATCACCGTCATGACCCCCGACGAGGTCCGCGGCATCGCCCGCATCGCCGCCGCCATCCGAGGCGGCGAATCCTCCCTCCGCGAAAAACCCCTCACCCTCATCGATGTCGCCATGATTACGCCCTTGCGTTGCGCCGCTGAGCAGGTCGAGGCCCTCCTCGAGTGCGCCCGCCTCGGACTCCCCGTCGAGGTCCTCACCTCCCCCTCCCTTGGCGTCTCCTCGCCCTTGACCCTCCCCGCCGGCGCTGCCCTCGCAGTCGCCGAATGCCTCGCCGCGCTATGCCTCCTCTACCTCGTCGCCCCCGGCCTCGGCGTCGTCAATACCGCTCGCGTCTCCCCCGTCAACATGCGCACCACCGCTTACAACTACGGCACACCCGACCTCGGCATCGCCTCCGTCCTCGTCGCCGACGTCTGCGCTCGCTACCGCCTTCCCACCAACCTCTACGGCTTCGGCACCGTCGCCAAGTCCGTCGGCGCTCAGTCCAGCATGGAAAAAACCTTCTCGGGCCTCCTCCTCGGCCTCTCCCAACCCCATATGATCACCGGCCCCGCCATCCTCGACAACGCCATGTGTACGAGCCCCGAGCTCCTCGTCATCGACAACGAGGCCCTCCGCTTCATCAAGCACGTCCGCCGCGACATCCCCGTCAACGACGACACCCTCGCCGTCGATCTCCTGAAGCGCTTCGTCGCCGACCCCTCCCTCGCGATCCTCGCCGAAGACCACACCCTCCGTCACCTGCGCGCCGGCGAAACCCTCGACTGCTCCCTCGGTCAGTGGACCTCCTACGACCAGTGGATCGCCGCCGGCTCCCCCGACCTCTTCGACCTCGCCCACCTCAAGGTCGAGGAGATCCTCTCCTCCCACTCCGTCGATCCCTTCCCCGCGGACGTCGAACGGGATATCCGTAGGATCCTCAAAGACACGCCCTGATGCCAAGGCTTCCCTCACTCGTGACGGAGGGACACGTTCCATCGTGTCCGTCTTCTTCTCCCCTTGGCGTCCTTTGCACCTCTGCGCCTCTGCGCGACGTATCCCCCCCTTCATGTCCTCCATGCTCTTCATGGTGAATACTCTCTTGCTTATCTCTGCTTCCATCGGCATCTGTCCACGTTTATCTGTCGTGAACCCTGATCCCACGACTGCGGGACGAAGGGCGTCTCCGCGCTGAATCTCCCCTCCCCTTCCCGATTCGACATTCCGCAATCCACATTCCGCATTTCCGCTCCCTTCCCCCCCAATCACTCCACCAGCACCAGCCCGAAGTAATGCCCTTCCTCGTCCGTGCTCCGCAGCACCCGGATCTCGAACCCTTGCTTCCGCACCGTGGAAAAGACGTCGATCCCGCTCGCCTCCATGCTCGGGCGCGCCTTCTCCGGGTGTCGGCACCCCTCCTCGAATGCGCACGCGCTCCGACACAGCTCGCACGGCCCCGACCCCATCCCGAACGCCTTCTCGCGACCGCTCAGGAACACGTGTCTCTCCAGAGCCAATGCGATCCGGTCCGGCTCCCCGATCGCCGCCTCGAACAGGATCGCCCGCCTATACTCGTCCAACATCCGCCTTGTCGCCTCCGGCGTCGGCGAATGAGGCGGACAGCATAGCGACGACCGATACCCCCCGCATCCATACTGACACTTCCTCCGCACCCACTCCCCAGTTACAACCTCCCTTGGATCGATCACCTTGGCCGCGACCGCCCCTAAGCGCAGCGCCTCCGCGACGTACCCCTTCATCCCCCTCGGCTCCCTCCCTTTCCCCGCCCTTCTCCTTTTCACGTTGCGCACCATCTTGCCCGCCTCCACTCTCGCCCCCGTCTCTTCATCATGCCTCCCTTTCCATCGCCCTGCAAGTGCTCCTTCGCCCTCGCCGCTTGCCTCATGCTCGCGAAGACGCTAAAGTCTTTCCCAGCCGGTCGCGCCCGGCGTTGAAGGCGACCTGTCCGATGACTGAGAACGATCTCACGACCGCCGACTGCATCCGCCGGTACCCCGGCAACCCGATCCTCGCCGCGAAGGACATCCCTTACAAGGCCACGCTGGTGAATAACGCCGCCGTCTGCAAGTTCCAGGGCCGCTACGTCATGCTCTTTGAGAACGACTACGGCGACGCCGAGAAGCGCAAACTCGATGGCTGCAATGTCGGTCTCGCCGTGAGCCGCGACGGGTTCCGCTGGACGCCCGAGCCCCATCCTCTCAACGCCGACCCCCGACATCCCCTCCACGGCATCCGCGACCCGCGCATGACCGTCCTCGACGGTCGCTGCTATGTGACCTACTGGACCTTTCCAGCCCGCCGCGGTATCTGCGGCGGCCTCGCCGTCACCGACGACCTCGATCACTGGGAGGTCCTCAGCCTCTCCGCGCCCGACAACCGCAACATGGTGATCTTTCCCGAGCGTATCGACGGCAAGCTCCTTCGCCTGGAGCGACCGTTTGCCTCCAATTGCCGCCCGCCCGGCGACCGCTACGACATCTGGATGAGTGCCTCCGCCGACGGCCGCTACTGGGGCGAGACCCGCCTTCTTCTTACCTGCGACGAAGTCCCCTGGTGCAACGACAAGATCGGCCCCGCCGCCCCGCCCGTGAAGACCCCGAAAGGCTGGCTCACCCTCTTCCACGCCGTGGACGTCGATCCCTCGCGCAAGCTCGGCTGGTACGGAGACTGGAACAAGCGCTACACCGTCGGCGTAATGCTCCTCGACTTGCGCGACCCCGCGCGCGTCATCGGCCTCAGCAGGAAACCGATCATTGTCCCCGATCCCTGCCATCCCTACGAGATGGAAGGCTATCGCGGAAACGTCATCTTCCCGTGCGGCATGATCCTCGAGGACGACGGCGGCATCAAGATCTACTACGGCGCCTCCGACACCGTGGAAGCCCTCGCCACCTCTCACGTCGACGACCTCCTCGTCCTCTGCGATCCCCGTTGACCCCCCGCCCTCTTTCTCGCCGTCCCCCGACGCCGCCGCTCCTTCCGAAGGGCCTTTATCCCCTTACGCGTCTCCCCATCTCCCGCACCCCCGCCCGCGTGTCCACCGCCCCCACCACAACGTCGAACTTCCTCGTCTCGCCCGGCGAAAGGAACTCCAGCCTCCCCGCCGCCCGCTCGACCGCCCGGTTGTTCGGCAGCGCCGTCCCCGGCTCTAGCCCGCACGCATATTCATCCATCCCCGTCTGCTTCCATTCCGTGAAGCACGCAAGCTGTCTCTTGTTGTGAAGCTCGTACACCGCGAACTCCCCGCCCGGCGCAACCACCATCGCGCCCGTCTCTCCCCCCTTCTTCGCCGCTAAGTCGATGAAAACACACTCCTCCGCGAAGTTCTTCGTCCGTCCCTCGAACGC
Organism: Planctomycetota bacterium; assembly: GCA_043803205.1. Taxonomy (GTDB): domain Bacteria; phylum Planctomycetota; class DG-23; order JAZDKG01; family JAZDKG01; genus JAZDKG01. The sequence goes on along the minus strand of JAZDKG010000253.1, from coordinate 6,148 downwards.
CGTGTGCCTTGCAAGGTTCTTCGTCGCCCTCTCATCCCGCCCCTTTGCTTCCCCCCGGTACAGAAGCCTGCTCCCCTTCCCCAGCGCCGGCGGACCGACGTTGATGTGATACAGAAGCTCGATCGGCGCCACCCTCTCCCCGCTCAGGTTCGTCACCTCGTCGTGAATCACGATCTCGTTCCCCCCCATCTCCACCCTCGTCTCCGAGATTAGCCGGTACTTGTCAAGCTGCCCCGTGATCTCATAGACCACCCCCGTGACGCACAGCCACGACCTTCCTCCCCTTCGCATCCCCCTCACGCTCACCGTGCTCGCCGGGCTGTTGGCGATCTGACCGTGCAGCGGCAGGTCCACCATCATCACCTTTCCGCAGTCGTCGATAGCCTCGTCCACCCCGGGCGCGCCCATCCACCCCAAGCCGCATCGCGCGACCCCTTCGCAGAACCCCGCTAGCCACCCAACCCCCCCCCGCGCCGCGCCGTGAATGTATCTAGGATGCGCCGCCTCCCTCACGGGCGACCTCCAGAAGAGATCCTTCCCCCGGTACCGCGCCCACCAAATCCCCATTCCCCGCGTCGCCACGATCGCCGCCTCCATCTCTCCCCCGTGCACGCCGATCTCGATGCCCCCTTCCTCTCGCCCGCCGTGCATCACTCGTATTGTCACGTTCCCCCCGCGCGACAATCCAAGTTCCTCGCTCCCGATCACCCTCTCCCTCGCGGCCCCCCTCGGCCCCACGATCGTAATCTCCCCGCGCTTCATCCCGCCTCTCCAGCTACACTACCACCGTCTCGATCCCCATCATCTTCCCGAGGGTCGCGATCCTCTCCGCCCCCGTCCCATACGCCCCTCCCATGTGATGTGCCACGCCGCTCTCGCACCACGCCCGGCAGAACTCTCCCAGCTTCATCCTCGAGTGCCGGAAAAGCATGTAAGGCGCCCCCATCGGCCGCGCCGGTGTCTCAAGCGATTCCCCTTCCGACGCCACCAGCTTCCACCCCCCGACGTCCACAAGCGCGAGCATCGTCACCTTCCCCGGCGGACACGCAAACTCCACCGTCACCCCCCGTCCCTTCGCCCCCACGTAGAGCGATGTCGGCTTCAGCAACACCTCCTTCGCATTCCCGGCCGCCGCCGGGTTTCCGTTGCTGTCGTGGCACAGGAGAACCGCCTCCCGCTCGAAGTCCATGTCGTAGAACTCGCACAGCATGCTTGGGCCCATGACGCGTTCCAGGATGAGTTGCGCGACCGCCGTCGCCACGTCCATCTCGCAGATGCAAGGGACGCCCTGCCGGTTGAGGTGCGCGTACCCGTAGCTCGCGACGATCCCGATGTTCGGGTCGTCAAGCCACGCCTGGTCCAGGATCGCTGCCGCGTCCGCTCCCTCCTCCGTGACGAGCACCCTCTCCATCGCAAGCGCCAGGCGCGCCGACGCCTCCAATTCCGAGGCCGTCGCCTCAACCTTCCCGTACCTCCGCCGGTCCTTCGCCGCTAAGCCCCGCGCATCCTTCTCGCTCACTTTTCCTAAGGCCTTCGTCACCCTCCCCGGATCCACCGGCGCCGTGAGCGGCCCTATCTGCTCCGCAAGCCCCTCATGGTCGATCATGAAGTCCGTCATCCCCTCGTAGACGTGCCCCACCGTCGCCACCCTCGCGCTCGCTAGCCCGCGCGCGATCTGCGCCGCCTGCACGAGCTCCCCGATCCTCGCAAGCCCCTCCTCATCGTCCACGTGGCTCGTCACCATTGAGAAAGGCGTCCCTTCCCGCGCCAAGACGTGCGTCGCCCCCGGGATCCCCGCCAAGCCCGAGTCCGTCCACATCGCCTCAAACCCCGCCCCCTCCGGCGCCTTCCGGAGGTATTGCGTATTCCACACGATCATGGGCGCGGCGAGTCCCCGAAAGAGGCGCATCGCTAACGCGCTCTTCGCATACGAGATCGCCGCATACACGACAACGTCCACCCCCTCTCGCAGGAAGAGTTCCCGCGCCGCTGCCGCCTGCCCTTCGTCCTCGATGAGTCCGGGACACACCACCGTCCCGAAGCGCGCGAGCCCCTTCGCGATCCTCCGCACCCTCTTTTCACCTTCCGGCCGCGTCGCCGAGAAATCGTTGAATGCGTCCTTCATCAGCGTCGTGACCGCCAACCCGATCTTAGCCTTCCCTGCCCCTGCCTTTCTCATCTTGTCATCCCCTTCTTGGCCTCTCTTCCTTCTTCCAACCTCTTCTTCTCCCTGCCCATGCTAAGCTCTTCTTTGCGCCCCTGCGTCCCTGCGTTCCCTTCCTCTCCTCTCTGTGCCCTCTGTGTCTCTGTGGTGAATCTTCTCATTCTTTCCCCTCCCCTCCCCGAAACAATTCAAACAGCGCTTCGTGCAGCTTCTTGTAGATCTCGTAGTTCCGCTCATACGCTCCCGCCGCCTCCCGCGACGGCTCGAACCGCTCCTTGAGCGCCACCATCGCCTCCGTCGCCTCCGCTAGATCCCGGTAAACCCCCGTCGCCACCGCCGCCAACATCGCCGCCCCCAGGCACGCCGTCTCGCTGCTTCGCACCGTGAGCACGCTTTTCCCCGTGACGTCCGCCTTGATCTGGTTCCACAGTGCGCTCTTCGCTCCCCCGCCCAGCGCGCGCACCTCCGTGACCTCGATCCCCAACCCCGGCAGAAGCTCCAGGTTCTTCCGCAGCATGAACGCCACCGATTCCATGATCGCTCGCACGAAGTGCCCCCGCGTGTGCTTCAGGCTCACCCCGAAGAACACTCCCCTCGCGTACGGATCGAACTCTGGCGATGCCGCCCCCGTGAGATGCGGCAGACACACCAAGCCCTCGCACCCCGCCGGCGCCTGCGCCGCCTCCTCCGTCAGCGCCTCGTAGGAATCCGCTCTTCCCACGAGCTCCATTCGGAACGTGTCCCGGAACCACTTCAGCACCAGCCCCGCCGTCTGTCCCCACGGCATCAGGAAATACTTTTTCCCCGGCAGGCCGTGCATGTGACATGGGAGCCTCTTCCCAGGGTCCCACACGGGATCGTCTAACGTGATGACCGCCGCCAACGCCGCCCCCGTCGTCTCCGTGCAGATCCCCGGCGCGATGTTCCCCGCTCCGACCGCCCCCGCCGGCTGATCCAGCGCCCCCGTCACAACAAGCGTCTCCGGCGAAATGCCTAACTCCTTCGCGACGCTCCCCTTCACCTCCCCGACGATCTCACCCGACCCCGTGATACGGGCGAGGTGCTCCGGCCCGATCCCCAAGAACGCGAGCATCTCCGGCCAAAGCTCGCCGCTGTTGATGTCCATCCAGAGCGACGAGGAGTGTACCGACCTCTCCCCCACCCACTGCCCCGTGAGCTTGTGGATCAGGAAGTCCTCCACGATGGAGAACGTCGCCGTCTTGCGGAACACCTCCGGCTCATGCCGCGCGAGCCACAGGATCTTCGTCGCCGGCCACGTCGGCACGACGCTCGGCTGCCCCGTCACGCGGAACACGTGATCGAGTCCGAAGTGCCCCTCGATCTCCCGCGCCTCTTCGATGCTCCGGTTGTCCACCCAGACGATCGCGCGCCGCAGCGCCCGCCCCTCGCGGTCCGTGGAGATCAGCGTCTCCCCCTGGCTTGAGATCGCGATCGCTGCGATCTCCTCCGCCCCGACCCCCCGCAGGCGGGCCTCCGCGATCGCCTTCCGCGCGCCGGCGGCCGCCGTCTCCCAGTACACCTCCGCGTCCAGCTCCGCCGTCGTCGTGTCGGGCGTCACAAGCTGGTATTCCTGCGTCGCGCTACCTAAGATCTCCCCCCTCTCGCCGACGAGCGTCGTCTTCATGCTCGTCGTCCCCGCGTCAAACGTCAGAAAACTCCGCACCCGCTTCCCCTTGCGTGCTTCCACCTTCGCGTTACGTCTTTCTCCTCTGCGCGTTCTCTGCGCCTCTGTCTATCCTGAGCTCCGTCGAAGCGCGCCAGTCACTCCCCCCTCTTCTTCGTGTCTCCTTCGTGCCTTTGTGCCTTCGTGGCTATCCCCCTTCTTACGTTGTCTTTCCCCCGTCCAGCCCCATTTCCCTTGCCACCTTCGACGGCTCCTCCCCCTTCTTGACGCACCGCGCGAGCGCCTCGATGAACTTCCCCGGGTCCTTCGCCTGGAACACGTTCCGTCCGAAGACGACCCCCCTCGCGCCCGCCTGCACCGCGTCGTATGCTCGCCGCAGCGCGTCCACTTCCTTGGGCGTCTTCTCCGCCCCTAAGGCTAAGATCGGGATCGGGCACCCTTTCACGATCTCCCCGAACTTCGCCCCCGTGTAGAACGTCTTGATGAGGTCCGCCCCCATCTCCGCCGCCATCCGCGCCGACACGTTCACAAGCTCATGGAAATCCTCGCTCCCCGGCTGATGCGACGGATAGATCTCCGCCACCATCGGGATCCCCAAGCGCCGCTTCTGCGACACCATCCTCCCGAAATGCTCCACGTTGTGCATGTCGATCTCCTCCGACGCCGTCCGGATGAAGAGCGACCCCAAGACGAGGTCCGCCCCCAGCGCCACCGCCTCGTCGACCGTCACAACCTGCCGGTTGTACCCCTCCTTGTATCCCCACTGAAAGAGATAATTGCTGCTCCAGTTGAGCCTGCAGATGATCTTGGGCATCTTCCCTCGCGCCGATATTTCCCCGTGCTTGATCTCCAGGGGAAGCGCCCGTCTCAGCATCCCGCTGTTGAGCAGAATCGCGTCCGCCTCCCGGAACGCAAGCGCGCTCGCGTGAAAGTCCTCCAAGCCCTGCACCGGGCCCATCGCCTGCCCGTGGTCCATCGCCACCACCACCGCGTTCCCGTTCTCGAAGAACCGCGCCAACCGGATCGCCTCTCCCAGAAACATAGCCGTCTCCTTTCACCTGTGCCGACCGCGCTCATCTGGAACTCATATGAAACACCCTGGACCATGCGCGGTCAAGCCCGAACTCGCCTCCGGCTGCGTCACCGTTCGTCCTCCCCGCGCAATGATCTTCCCCATCTCCGGCTGAACCCCTCCCTCTCTTTGGCCCGCTTCATCCTGTCGATCCTGATGATCCTGTAAATTCTCCTCTCCGCTCTGCGTTCATCTGCGGCTCGCCCATCTGTGTAATCTGCGAAATCTGTGGATAAACCTCTTCCCTTTGTGTCGCCTTGCCGTCTTGGCCGAAGACCCTGAGCCCGCACTGCGGACGAAGGGCGCCTTAGTGGCTATCCCCCCATCTTCTTGACGCGCCCCGCCCTCATCCCCGACAATGGCCCGTCGCTCGTCAATGGAGGATGAACCCATGCGCGCGATCCGGAATCTCCTCCCAGCGGTGCTTCTCCTCTCCTTCGCCTTCCTCGCCCATGCCGATGACGCCGCGAAACCCCCGCTCCCCCGCTGGGATTTTGAGAAGCCCTTCGACGCCCTTCCCCGTGTCACCCACTCCCTCAACGATCCGGCCGACGGCTGGATGCGCGACAACTGGGGCGACAATATCACCCAGTTCGTTCGGGACACCGACCGGCCGCACTCCGGCGGCGCTTCCCTGCGAATCCGCTGCCTCTGGTGGCGGAGCGGCATGGCTGCCGCCCTCTCGAATCGCTTCCGCATCCAGGCCGACAAGACCTATGTCCTCCGCCTCTGGCTGAGGGCCGAATCCCTCCCATCGGAGCGCTCCGCCCAACTCACCGTCCGCACCGCCGCCGTTCAAGGCTCCGACCTCGCGCCCCTCCCCGGCCAGCTCCCCCGCACGAAGTGGGCGTCCCATGCCGACCGCCGCTGCTCCGTCTCCTCCCAATGGTCCGAGTTTATTCTCGACGTGAAGCCCAAATACGATTGCGACGCCGAGATCCAGTTCGGCTTCGAATCCATCGGCACCGTCTGGATCGATGACGTCTCTCTCTCGGAAGGTTCCATCGGCTCCCTGTGGGTCCCCGCGCCCCCCTCCGACGAGCCCCCCCGAAAAGGAAACCTCCTCTACAACGGCGGCTTCGAGGTCGGCCTCGGCGGCTGGGGCCCCACCAGGATGCAGCCGCTTGAATACGACTACGGCCCCCGCCACATCTACGTCGCCGCCATCGAGGTCCCCGCCCCCGACGGCCTCTTCGCCGCCCGCGTCGATTCCACCGAATGGATCGAGTCCCAATTCCTTCGCGTCCGCCCCGGACTGCCCCTCACC
>JAZDKG010000252.1:0-2344 GCA_043803205.1 Planctomycetota bacterium | reverse complement strand
GGGAGCGGCTTCAACATGAACTTGATGTCGCCCTCTCCGACCGGGTACGTCGCGCGGGCGAGTAACCTCCCGTAGTTGTCCCTCTGTGTGACCTCGACAGTGAGTCCTTCCCGCGCTCCCTCCACCGCCGCGCGGCCCGTGATCGTGTCCGCCTGCGAGTAGTTACGGATCACGTCGTCGTCCCTGAAGCTCTTACCATCGAGCGCGAAGTCCCTGATGCGGCTATCCGACGTCATCTCGACTAAGACCGACCCGAAATCGACGATCCCCTTGCCCGTTCGTACCCACAGGTCCGCGAAATAACGTCCCGCCGGCACAGCGGGCAGTTCAAACGACACAGGGTTCTCCCCCGCCTTGAGAACCTCCCGTCGATGCTTCTGCGCTGCGACCTCTCCGGTTTCCGCGTTCCGCAGAGCGAACTCCACTTCCACCTTGCCCCCCGCCTTCGCGTCGAGCGTAAACGCGACGCTCCCTCCTCTCGCCCGGTCCGCCGTCACCGCGGGCTCCTTCGGCCCCCGGACTGCGACCTTCGTCTCCCGCCCCGCCGCCCAGCGCATCGCGCGACCGGCTAATGCGAGATAGTAGTCGTAGTGGATCGCGTGCCACTCCGTGAAGGGCGTCGTGATCCCCGGCGCAAGCATCTGGTACGTCGGACACTTGTAGCCGCCCAAGAGCGCGATCCGCCCTCTCCCACGCCGCGCTGGCGCGACCGTTTCTCGCCCGAACTCCTCGTTTGCCCCGTACTTGGCAAAGGCCGGCAGCCCCTTGAACGGGAACGCTCCCATGAGCGCGCGCATGTCCCCCTCGAGCTCCTCCCCCTTCGCCCCCGCCAAGAGCGCATCGCGCCCGTCCTTGACGTAGCCGACTAAGCCGCACCCCGCCTCGACCTTCGCTAAGATCGTCTCCCGCGCCCAGTCGGGGAGCGCGGTCCACGGAATGTTCCCTATGACGATGCACTCATACCGCCCGGCGAGCTTCTCCCGCAGACGCGCTTCCTGGTCCTCTAACCTCGTGCCCGGAAAGGCCTCATACTGTCCCGACTCCACTCCCCCCGAAAACCGGTTCGGGAGCTCGATCGCGAACACCTCCCTCTCGACGTCGAAACGCTCGCAGATCTCGACGATCTCCCGCATCCCCAGACGATAGGTGATGAAAAGGACCTTCATCGGCCCCTGGGCCGACGGCTTCTCCCACGCGATGTGAGGCGTCACATACTCGTCCGTCGGTTCGAGCCACTTGGCCCGTGCGGGGATCGCGGCTTTCTCCTCGGGCAGTTCCCACGCCGGCCCCTTGACGACATACACGGGCTTCCAGATCCCCCCGCCCCCCGCCTTGTTCGTGACGCGGACCACGATGGTGTTGTTCTCCCTGGGCTTGTACCGCCCCGTGATCTCCTCGGCGACCGCTTTGTCCCAGACGAGTTCCCCCGGCGCGCTGAGATTGTCCCCAATCCTCTCCCCGTTGATCCAGAGCGTATAGTTCTCGTCCACCGCACCGAACACGAGCCATACCTTCTCCCCTTCCCCCGGCGGGATCACCGCGTCGATTCTATACCACCCCTCCCCGATGAGCTCGGGCCAGAACGTGTTCGTCGCTAAGGGCTTCCATCCTTCTTCCCTCGGCCCGGGCGCAAACCATCTCTCCTTCTCGCCGACCCCTTCCGGGTCCTTGCGGAAGAGCCATGTCGTGGGAAGTTGGAGCAGCACCTGCCCGTGGGCCTTCTTCTCCGAAATCCCCTCGGGCGCCGCCGGGGGCGCCGGCGTTCCGGCTTCAGCCGCTTCCTGCTTCGCTCCGCCCTGCCCCTCCCTGATTGTCCCTGTGCCTGCTGGAACGAGAGCAAGCGCTGCATCGTCGACATAGACCTTGACCCCGGGCGTCCGCAGTTGCACCAAGCCTCGCAGATACGAGGTGGTAGTCGCCGTGTCCACGCTGACGCGCGTCGGATCACCCGGCCCGGGCGCCACCGTAATGCGCGTGCTGCACCGCCGCCACGTCTCCCCCACCTTGTATTGGTTCGATAGATCATAGACTTTCTTGAGCGACGGGAAGTAGGCCGACATGTACGTGCTGACCTCCACCGGCTCATCGGCCTTGATCCAGGCCGAGAACTCGAACGTCTCGCCCGCCGCTGGCTCCCTCTGGACTCGCTGGTCGAGCAGGATCCAAGCATCGCCTGCCGCGACCGAAAGAACCACGCAGTACCCGCCCGTTCTCCCCCCGCGCGCAACGTTGGCGGAAGACTTGGACGTAGGGGAGCTGGAAACGCCGTCCTTGGAGAGTATTCCCGGTACCCATTCGCCCGGAACCTTCCCCACGCTCTCCTCGCCCTTGAGCTCAAAAGATG
>JAZDKG010000251.1:0-35697 GCA_043803205.1 Planctomycetota bacterium | reverse complement strand
GTCAATCGCGCGATAGCGCCCCTCGCCCTGGGCCGTTTCGATCTCTCGGCGCGACTCGACGGCCAACCGCTGCCTCTCCTCGAGGGAAAGCCTTCCAAGATGCAAGCGATCCGCCTCGAAACTCCGCTTGACCAGAAACTCCCGCCGCACCCAGTCGCGGAGCTCCTCGGCCGTCGGCGGCTTTCCCTCCACCGGCGCCTGTCCTTCACTCGACGGCGCAGCTTCCTGCTCTCCGGTGTTTTCCTCGGGCGCTCTTGCCGCGGGGGGCGTCGTGGCCTTGGCGCCCTTCGCCGCTTGCGCATTCGTGCGGCGAGCCTCTCCTCCCGCCCCATCCCCTCCCGAGAGGATCCGCTCCACGTACGGCAGCGCCGCGATTGCCGCTGCAACCACAAGAACGACCACGATGAGGGTCCAGAGGATCCTTCTTGCCCTGGACTTTTTCTTTGTCTTTGGTCTTTCGTCTATCCCTTCGCCCCATCGCTCTTCGCTTACGGCTTCGGCCTCCGCCATGCCGAACTGGGCCTCTCGCGGCGAACCGGGCGCCGCCGCCGTCCCCGTCGTCTCCGCAAGTCCGGGCGGCACAATCGTTTCCTCCGCGCAGAAGGTGCAGCGGACGCGCCCCCCCGCATACCGCACCGGAACAAGCTGCACTCTCTGGCAGTGCTCGCACGCGAAGGAGGCCCGCTTCTCAAACGTCCCCAGGGGGACGTCCTCTCCCTCCCCGACGGTCTTCTTGCAGTGCTTGCAGACGAACGCCTTTGCCCGGATCTCCTCTCCGCAGAAGGGGCAGTTCTTCACGTTGTGCGCCATCCTACCCTCCGATCCCCCAAGTTCCCCGATACCATGAGGATACCACAATTGTCCGAAGAGCGGCAGTGCGTTTCGAGCGCATCGTCCGCGCGTCTACCCCCTTGACTGCGTCCCCTCCCGCCATAAAGTGCTTGGTTCCGGCCGAGCGTGCCATGTCGGCCGGCCCTGGCAAAGGAGTGATCCCTATGGCCCGCCCGACTCGTCGTCGTAAGAAGCCCACCGCACAGGAAGTGACTGAGCATCGCGCGAAAGCTCCGGAAGCGCTCCTCGCCCGGCAAAGGAAATACCTTCTGCCCGGGGGCCCGAAGGTCGGTCATGTGACGCTCACCCCCTTTCAGTTTCAGACCTCGATCTTCGAGGGCAGCCGCGGGAGACTGGAAGCCATCGACAACTCCTTCGGACGCGCTGTGTCCTCCGACGGGGGTAAGACTTGGAAGGGCTACGCTGTCATGAAGGAGTTCCGCGCTCGCCGACGCGGTCATCAGACCAACTCGGCCTATGCCAACGGCTGGATTTGCCTGCCTTCCGGGCGAATCGGCCTCTCCTGGTCGGAACGCGGGACCGTGGCGGGCGGTCACAGCTTCGTGCGCCTCTGGTGGCGCACCTCCGACGACGGGGGCAGAACCTGGTCCAAGGACGTCCCCATCAACCCCACCGGCTGGCCCGGCGAGCCGTACTTCGACGCCCTGCGCCTCACCTCGAAGGGCCGTCTCCTTCTCCCCGTCCGCCATTGCTTCAGCGCCGGTCAGACCGCCTACGATACCGCGGCCAAGGGAGCGGGCTGGTACAAGGGAAAGAAGGACCTCATCGAAGGTCACGGTCATTTCCCCGAGATGGATATCACCTTCGTCTACTTCTCCGACGACGAGGGCAAGACCTGGGCCCGCTGCGAGGGCGAGCTCCTGGGCTGGCCTTACAACGGCTGGGGAAACTACGTCGCCTGCGACGAGCCCAACCTCGAGGAGACCCGCGACGGAAAGCTCCTTATGCTCATGCGCACGACCATCGGCCGACTCCTTGCCGCATGGAGCAGCGACCAGGGCCTCCATTGGACCATCCCCGCGCCGACGATGCTCGCCTCCAGCTACTCCCCATGTGCCCTCAAGCGAATCCCCTCCACCAGCGATCTTCTGTGCGTCTGGAACCAGGTCTCCTCCGACGAGATCCGTCTCGGCTACCGCCGCGGACGCCTCTCCGTGGCGATCTCCACCGACGGAGAACGATGGTTCTGCTGCAAGACCCTCGAGCGCCACGGCATCCTCGAGGAGCGCTCCTACGTCCCTCCGGAGGAGAAGCTCCAGCTTGCCCGCGCTCTCTCCGACGTCGGCGAGCTCCACACCGACTGGGGCGTCTCCGACTACGCAACAATCGCCTTCCACGGCGAGGATGTCCTCCTCGGCTACGTCCAGTTGAAGGGGCGCGGGACGGGGATGGTCTCCAGCCACAAACTCCGCGTGATCCCGCTGGACTGGTTCTATCAGGAGTAGCCCGGGGAGTGTCCTGCGCGCTCGAACGTGAGAGAAACGCATGACGGGCGCCGATCGCATCGCCGCCGCGCTGGCCGGTCGGCCGACCGACCGCGTCCCGACCAATGTCGTCTTCTACGAAGGCTACATGGCCCACTGCGCCGGACGGGAGCAGTGGGAGTTCGACTACGGGACCGCCCAGGACCAGCTCGACATGCAGCTCGCCGCCATCCGTCGCCACCCCGATAACGACGGCTTCTGGACCTGGACCGGCATGAATCGGCATCCCGTCATCGACATGCACGTTGAGAGGGTCGAAGACAGACCTTGGGCGGTCTTCGACGACGGGCGCCGAAAGGCCCTTGACGACAACCCCGCCAACACCCCCTGGAACCGCACCCCCGATGAGGTCCGGCGCAACCACGAGGCGATTCGAGTCCGCACGGCGGCCGAGCTCGATGAGAAGCTCGGCCCGATTGTTCTCGCGGCGGAGCTTGCTCAAAACGAAAGCCACACGAACCTCGCCCGCTTGGTCCGGGAGGTCGGCGAGAAGACGTTTCTCTGGGTCAACTTCAGTTCTCTTTTCTCGACGGCTTTGGGTCGGCTGGGCGGCCCGGAGGAAGGCTGGATCGCCACTTCCACCGATCCTGCCCTCGTCGAAACCGTCATGGAACGCTGCATGAAGCAGCATGTCGAGTACATCGACGCGGCGGCCGCTTCGGGCGGCCACGGCATGTGGAACTGCTTCATGAACGAGGGCGCCAACATCCTTTCGCCCGCGACGTGGCGCACGCTCGTCAAGCCCTTCGTCGCGCCGCTCGTCAAGCGCGCGCATGGGCATGGCATGAAATACGTCGCCTGGTTTCTCGACGACTGCCGGCCCCTCGTTGGGGACCTCATCGAAATGGGCATCGACGGAATCGTCACCGAGCAGCCTCGCGTCGCCTACAAGTGCGAGCCGGGCGACCTACGCCGCCTCGCCAAATCCAAAGACATCTGCCTTTTCGGCTGGTTCTGGGAGCGCGACCTCATGAGAGGAGATCGCGATGCGATCCGGCGCACCCTCCGCGCGCAATACGAGGAGGCAGGAAACGGCAAGCCGTTCGTCGTCGCCACGCCCGGCCTGACCCAGGAGTTCGACCCCCGCGTTGTCGACATGGTCATCGAGGAGGCAAGGCTCCTCTAAGAGCCTGTCCCGTCCGGCGGTCGAGGCGCTTTTCCTGTTGACGCCGCCGCGCCGCGCAGGAGAATCCCAAACACGACGTTTCGGGGAGAGCGAAAAAGGTGACTCGAAAGGTGGGGCCGTTTGCGGAAGTCCGAAGCCACCTCGATCGTCCATCCGTCGTGATCGACGGGAAGCCCTTCCCTCCCATGTCGTGGATGTGCAGGCTGGGCGTCTTTGACCCAACCTGCCTCGGGCGTCCGGGATACCTTGGAGAGCTCTGGCGGGCAGGCGTCCGAATCTACTTCCTGGGCGCTTCCGCGCACCTGCGGCACTGGCCCGCCACCGTCGCCACCGTCGAGACGCTGCTGAACGCGTGCCCGCGGGCCTTCATCATCTTTCGCGTCGAACACAATCTTATGCCCGCCGAGTGGATCGCGGCCCATCCGCACGACATGTTCCGCTTCAGCGACGGCACCTCCGACGTACGCACCGGGGACTACATGGACTGGGCCAGCAAACACCCCGAGGAAGGATGGTTCGACGAGGCCGAGCGGGAGGCCTTCTTCCGCCGCGGCTATCACTCTTACTGGGAGTGCGCCGAGGGCTACGAGAGAAACTGCGCGACGAGCTTCGCCTCTCTCCCTTGGCGTGACGCGCTCGATGAGGGCCTCCGCAGCTTCATCGACCGCGTGCAGAACAGCCCCTTCGCCGAGAACGTGATCGGCTACTTCCACGCCGTCGGCAGATGGGAGTCTTTCGTCACCTGCGCCTCGATCGACTACAGCCCCGCGATGCGCGCCGCCTTTCGCCGCTGGGCGCTCGCCCGATACGAAGGCGACCTGCCTCGCCTGCGCGCCGCGTGGGACGACCCCGCCGTCACCTTCGAGACGCTTGAGCAGCCGTCGCAGGCCGAGGCCGGCCTCGGCGATGTCGGGCTCTTCCGCAGCCCCGCCGGCCGACAGAAGGCCGTCGATTACTTCCAGTGCCATAACGAAGCCGTCGCGGACACGATCCTCCGGGCGGCGCAGTGCATCAAGGACGCGACCTCGCGGTCGAAGCTCGCAGGCTTCTCCTACGGCTATTACATGACCACCAACTACGCCCTCACCGGGCACTCGGCCCTGCGCAAGGTGCTCGCCTGTCCCGATGTGGACTTCATCGAATCCTGCGTGCCGTACGAGGGACGGATCGTGGGCGGCGAGCATCCGCTTCCGACGGTCGTCGAGAGCATGAAGCGCGCAGGCAAGCTCTTCTGGTACGAAGCCGACATCCGCACCCACCTCGTCCAGGACAAGAGGGCCTGTATCAACTACGGGGCGACAAAGACCGCAGAGGAGACGATCGCCGTACTCACGCGGGAGTTCGCGCACTATCTTACCTCCGGGATCCAGGCCTACTGGTTCGACCAGCCCGCCAAGTACTACGACGATCCCGTCATCCTCAAGCTCTTCGCCCGCTTCCAGCGGATCGGAGAGGTGGCCTGGAGGCATCCCCTCGGGCGCACCGCCGACGTCGCGTATGTGATCGACGAGGACAGCTTCTTCCCCGTCGCTCAGGAGGTGTCCATCCAGGTCCTCCACCGCCAGCGCATCCAGGAGATGGGGCGCTTCGGCTCGCCCTATGACGTGTGGCTCCTCGATGACCTCGCTCGCGAGGACTTCCCCGACTATCGCCTCATCGTTTTCCCCAACGCCTTCTCGTTGGATGACTCCGAGCGCCGTACGATCCGCGAGCGGCTCTGTCGCGACGGCCGCTTCCTCCTGTGGCACTATGCGCCGGGGCTCATCAACCCCGATGCGCGATCCCTTTCCCCTGAGAACATGGCCTCCATCACGGGCATCTCCTTCGACTGGCTTCGCGCCCGCCGACACCTCGAGCTCGTCCTCACCGGCGAACCTTCGTGGCTCTGCGAGCGCCTGCCTGCCCATTTCACCTTCGGGGACTTCCGCGACGAGATCACCACGGGCTCCGGGATCGGGTTGGGGGGGCGGGAGTCCATCACCCCTCCTGCCGTCATGGGCGACCCCGTCTTCGTCGTCGCCGACCCTGAGGCGACGAGCGCGGCCAAATATACGTGGGACGACCTCGCGGGGATGGCCGTCAAGTCCCTTGACGGATGGACGAGCATCTACGCGGCCTCCCTGTGTCTCCCCCACGAGGTCCTCGCGAACGTCGCCGCCCGCGCCGGCGTCCACTGCTACAGCGCCCCGGGCGACGTCGTCTACGCCAACGACCGGTTCCTCGCGATCCATACGCGCCAGGGCGGGCCCCGGACGATCCGCCTGCGCCGGAGGACCGACGTGATCGACGCCCTGTCCGGCCGCGTCGTCGCACGGGACGTCTCCGCCTTCAGAGCCACGCTCGCTGACCGATCTACTGTCCTCTACTACCTCGGTAGTGAAACGGATTGGCCCAAGGATCTCGCATGCCCCTGGGACGCCGGGCCGTAGTCTGCGTGCGATGAACCCCAGCGGGAGCCCGTCCGCCGGCGCCCCGCGCAAAAGTGAGAAAGGAGCCTTAAGATGCCCCCGTTTCCCGTGCGGAGCGATCAGACCTTCCTCTTCATCGGCGACTCGATCACCGATTGCGGCCGCACAGGCGACGCCGGCCCCTATGGCAACGGCTATGTCCGCTTCTTCATGGACATCGTCGCCAAGAACCACCCGGAGTTGGACGTCCGCTGGGTGAACAAGGGCGCCGGCGGGCACACCGTCCAGGACCTGCGCGCCCGCTGGAAGGCCGATGTCCTTGACCTCAAGCCGCACTGGCTCAGCGTCATGATCGGGATCAACGACTGCCACCGCCATATCTCCAGCCACGAGGACCGCGCGATAGACGCGTATCTTTCGGACTATCGCGATATCCTCGAACAGGTCCGTCCCTTTGCCCCTCGCCTCGTTCTTCTGGATCCCTTCTACATCGCCACGTCCGATACGCTTCCGGCGGGGGACCCCGTCCCCGCGGCCATCCTCAACCGCCTGCCCGCTTACCTCGAGGTCGTCGAGGATCTCGCCCGCGACTTCAAGGCCGTCCACGTCCGCACCCAGCGCATGTTCGAAGACCAGCTTTGCTACCGTTCGCCCGACTACTTCTGCCCCGAGCCCGTCCACCCGTACGCCAGCGGCCACCTCATGGTCGCCATGGAGTTCTACTCCGTCGTCCTTGGCGCGCCCGCGCCGTAAGGGTGCGAGGCCCGCACGGTGGGGGGCGCGACGTCAGGAAGGGGACGCCCCCGTGAAGAGAGCGAAGAAGAACGCCGTCTCCTATCGCATGTCGGCGTCCGCTGCCCCCGTCCTCATTGTGGGTCCCGGCGAGCCGTTCGCCGTCGAGGTTGAGGACTGCTACAGCGGCAACGTCAGGACCCCGCGCGACGTCTTTACCAAAGAGATGTGGCCCACCGTCAATCCCGCCACCGGTCCCATCTTCGTCGAGGGCGCACAGTCGGGCGACATCCTTCGCGTCGAGATCGAGCGCATCGACACGAGGGACTTCGCCGTGATGTGCGTGGAGGAAGGCGCGGGCGCGCTCGCCCCCCACATCCGGGGCGTCGAGACCGCAATCCTCCCCATTCGCGACCGCAAGCTCTCCGTGAGCGAACGCCTCTCTCTCCCCATCCGCCCCATGATCGGCGTCATCGGCCTCGCCCCGAAGGGGGAACCCCTTCTCAACGGTACGCCTGGCGAGCACGGCGGCAACATGGACTGTAACGATATCACCGCCGGCGCTTGCGTTTACCTCCCCGTCGCCGTCGAGGGGGGCCTCCTCTCCCTGGGCGACCTCCACGCGCTGATGGGAGACGGCGAAGTCTGCATCTGCGGCGCGGAGGTCTCCGGCGAAGTCGTCCTGCGCGCCTACCCGCTCTGCCCGTCTCTTCCCACCCCTTGCGTCGAGACCGCGACGCGCTTCCTGTTGCTGGCCTCGGCCGCGACCCTCGACGAGTGCGAGCCCCTCGTCCTCGCCAAGGCCCACCGCCTTCTCGTCGAATGCGTCGGCCTCTCGCCCAACGAGGCCGCAAGAATTATGAGCCTCGTCGGCGATCTGGGCGTCTGTCAGGTCGTCGATCCCCTCAAGACCATGAAGTTCTCCCTTCCCAAAGACGTACTCGCTGCCCTGGGCTGGGAACCCGTCGTCGCAAAAACTTCCTGAGCCGTCCGTCGCCCGGGGCGGACAGGCCGCACTCCGCGAAGGAGGAAACGTGCTATGCTGCCCTTGAAACAAACGTCGCTGCTGGTTCTTCTCCTTGCCCTGGTGGCTGCTCCCGCTCATTCGGCCGGCCCTAGCCCCAAGTGGCTGGAGCCGACGGATGAGCTCGTTACCCCTCACATCACGTGGGCGCAGCCGGACGACCAGGGGCCGCTCCGAGTCCTTTTCATCACTTACGCCGGGGGGATGCGCGAGGTCGTCGAGCTCTGCCAGCGCTTCGACGTCAAGCGCGAGGTCGTCGCCCACTACCAAAAGAGCCTCGTCTGGGACGATCCCCTCGACTATCAGTTCGGTGTCTACCCGGGAATCGACCGGGAGTCGTTCGAGCGGCGTCTCAAGGAGAAGCTCTCGCGCTCCTACGACTGCATCGTCGTCGGGGACATCCCCTGGACCCGGCTCCCCGACTGGGCCCAGGACGCGATCCTCAAGAAGGTCGCCGCCGGAACCGGCTTCGTCGCCTACGTGAGCGAGGGCCGCGGCGAGGCGCTGAACAAGGTTCTCGAGCAGAAGCTCGACGTCGATCCCGCCTCGGTCGTATCGGCGTTCCCCTTCGCCGGCCTCCCCGCCTTCCGGAGACACGAAGATCTCGCCGGCTTCGTCTCCTCGAAGCTCATCGTCGCCGGGCACGGGAAGGGACGCCTCGCGCTCCTCAGGCGCTTCAAGGTCAGTCCCCCGCAGATACTGACCCCCGAGCTCTCCGATTCCTTCCCAGACGTCCGCTGGGCTGACTACGACTATTACCTCGCGCTTCCGGGGAAGCTTATCCGTTGGGCCGCGGGTCGCGAGCCCGCCGCGCGTGTGCTGGAGCCGTCGGCG
The DNA here is from genome assembly GCA_043803205.1 of Planctomycetota bacterium. Lineage (GTDB taxonomy): Bacteria > Planctomycetota > DG-23 > JAZDKG01 > JAZDKG01 > JAZDKG01. The sequence continues at coordinate 27,237 of JAZDKG010000251.1, read as the reverse complement.
CCCGTCCTGGAGGCCGAGCGTCCCGCTCTGCGTTCGATCTCCTTTGCGGTCCAGGCCAAGGCGGCGCTGGACGTCGATGCCGAGGTCGCGGTAAGGCGCTTCGATCGAGGCGGCGTCGTCGCACGAGCGACGAAGGCGTTCTCCCTCTCCGCCGGTGCCAATGAGGTCGCCTTCGAGATCGACCCGCTTCCCGCCGGCGAATACTTCGCGGACCTCTGGCTGCGCCGCGCGGGGAAGACCGTCGATTTCGGCTCCCTCTACCTCAAGGTGTCCTCCCCGTCGACGATCGAGAAGATCGCGCTGGAGCCCGCGGGCGTCGCCGGCGGGTCGGCCGTTCGGGGGACTGTGACCCTGCGCGCCCCGAAGGGCGGACAGATCCTTGATCTTGAGCAGTGGGACAACTATGGGAGACTCGTCGCCCGGCTCACCCTCCCCGTCATGGGCGGCGTGGAAACGCAGGACCTGTCCTTTGAGCTTTCCCCCGTGGAGCCCCTCTCGGTCCTTCAGCATCTCCGCGTTGTGCTCATCGACGCCGGGGAGTTCCTCGACGATCGCTGGACCGCCTTCGCGTACCGCGACCTCTATCCCCCGCGCGACGACATCCGCTTCGTCATCTGGGCGGGCGTCTGGGAGAACTCGTACCTGACGCTCCCGCTCGCCAAGGTCTGCGCCGACGCGGGCTTCGACTCGTCGCTGGTGGGGGGGATGTCCCCGACTCGACTTGCCGCGGGCGCCTGCTTGCTGGCAAACCTCTATCCCATCGCCGGCGCCGCGGGCCGTCCCGCGAAGGCGCCCGGCATCTACGTCACTCCCCGGCCCTACGGTAAACAGTATGAAGAGACGCCCAAGGGTTACGTCCGCGTGCCCTGCCTCACTGACCCGGCCTATCTGGAAGCCGAGCACATGCTCCATAGGGAGTGCGCCGAATTCTGGCGCGACATGTGCGCGCCTGAGTTCAATCTTGGAGACGAATGCCATTTCGTCCCCCACGGCGAGAACATGGACATGTGCTTCTCGGCGACGTGCATCGCCGACTTTCAGTGCTTCCTTGAGAGAGAATACAAAAGCATCCAACAGCTCAACCAGGAATACGGGTCGAACTACTCGACCTGGAACGAGGTGGAGCCTGTTCCGCTGGACCAGGCGGCCAAGACCGGCAAGATCCCCCTCTGGATGGACCATAGCAGACACATGGCCGAGGTGTGGGTATCGCAGTTCGCCATCGCGAAAAAGGAAATCGGCGCCGTCCTCCCCGGCGCCAAGGTCGGATACGAGGGCTCCAACGACCCCGGACATCTCCCGAAGACCCTCGCTTTCGGCGCCGTCGATTACCGCAAGCTGGCACAATCGATGGACCTGAACAACATCTACTACTATCCCTTCCAGCTCGACGCGGTCCGGGACTTCTCGGCCCCCGAGAGCCACATCGGAGGCGGATGGTATGGCGGCTACCGCCAAATGTGGCGCGCCGCGCGCGACGGCCTCCATCACCGCTGGTGGATCTGGAACACCGTCCTCCGTGGCGCCAACGCCGTCTGGGTTTTCAAGGGCGGCGGCGAGAGCCTGAGCTGCGCAACCATCGCCCCCGACTTCACCTTCTACGATTTTCTAAACGCCGACATCGAAGAGATGCGCGTCTTGAAGTCGGGCGTCGGCAAGCTCCTTCTCGCCTCCCAGCGCGCCGACGACGGCGTCGCCGTCCTCTACTCTCCCTCCAGCATGCTTACGACCGCCTTCACCGAAGGCCTTCCGCCCAACTGGGATGCTCCCGCCTCCGTCCCCAGCGTCTTCGCCGAAGCCGACGTCCAGTATCGCCTGATCGCGACCGACGAGCTCGTCAACGGCATCCTCGAGAAGCGCCCCTTCCGTGTTCTCTACCTTCCCTACTGCCAGGCGCTCGCCCCCGCCGAGGTCGATTCAATCCTCGCCTTCGCCGAGAACGGCGGCACCGTCCTCGCCGACCTGCGCCCGGGCGTCGCCGACGAGCATGGGAAACCCTATCCCGAAAGCCCTCTCGACAAGCTCTTTGGCGTCCGACAGAACACGGCGAAGCCTTCTCCCATCAAGGCCACGGTCGTCGTTGAGATGACGGAACCCGCCCGGCTCGCGATCGCCATGCCCGAGACTATTCTGGACGGTTCGCTTGCTCTTGCGGACGGGAAAAAGCTCGCCAGCCTCTGGCGGCAGGGAAACCCCCCCGACCTGGCGAACATCCCCGCCCTGATCGTCAATAGCTTCGGGAAGGGCCGGGGCATCCTCCTCAACTTCGCCTTCTCGGAGTATCTCATGAGCAAGGACGACTCCTTCGTGCGCTTTGTCGACGATGACAAAGCGAGGAGCACGCGCGTCGTTCTCCAGGCCGTCCTCGCCCTCGCGGGCGTCACTCCGCCCGCCGAGCTCGCGCCCCACGCGCCGGGCTGTCACGTCTATCGTTTCAACTCCGGAAACGCGCTCTTCCTCGGCGTGCTCTGGGACGCCCCCGCCTTCCTGCCGGGCGTCGCCTACTCGGAGCTCTACCATCCGGGGACCGCAAAGGTCACCCGCGAGACCCTCGCGGGACTCGCGGCCCAGAAGCGCCGCGTAACGCTCACCCTGAGCGCGCAGTCGCACGTCTACGACGTCGTCAAGGGCGAATACCTCGGCTTCCTGAGCGAGGTCCCGCGCGAGATCAGCCCCGGCCCCGTCCAGCTCCTCGCGGCGCTTCCCTATCGCGTCACGGGCCTCGAGGCGTCCGTCAAGTCGTCCCAGGTTGCTCCGGGCGCTTCGCTCGAGTTCTCCGCCGCGCTCGCCGTGGAAGGCGGCGCCCCCGATAGCGTCACGCATGTCTTCCGCGTCGAGCTGGCCGATCCGGACGCCCGCCCCGCGCCACACTACGCCCGTAACCTCCGCGCCCCGGGCGGCCGCTGCGAAGGGACACTCGGGCTGGCTTTGAATGATAAGGCGGGGACTTGGACCCTCTCTGTGCGCGACGTCGTCACGGGCGCGCGCGCCGAGGTCCCCTTCGTCCTGAACCCCTGATCGCGCCCGGGGTCTGGCTCCCCGCGATTGCGGGGTGCCTGACCCCCTTCTCGGGCGCGATTGCACCACCTAGCGCAAGGAGACATGTCTGTGCCGCAACTCGATCCGCCTCTCATTCTCGAAGACAACTTTGTCGAGCGCCGGAACGTCGCCTGGCGCATCGAGGAAGGCCTCTGGGATCCTCACAACCCCCTTATCCCTTGCGAACACCCCTGGGAGTCCGCGTGCTCCTTCAACGCCGGCACCGTCCTCAAGGACCCCTCCGACGGCCTCTGGAAGGCGTGGGGGATCACCTGGCCGCACGTGGAAAATTTCCGCCGCGGGCAGTTCTACACCCACCTCGTCTACGCGACGAGCGAGGACGGCGTCCGCTGGAAAAAGCCCCAGCTCGATGGCTTCCCGTGCATGGGCCGCTCGAAGACGAACGTCCTCTTCGCCCCCGAGCACATGGGGCGCTTCTACTACGCCTCGGTGATCTTGCGCGATGACGTCCCGCCCAATGAGCGTTACGAGCTCTTCCTCCATGCCGCCCCCTTCGTTCACAACCCCTCCGGGCACGCGAAAGGCTTCCCCATCCTCCCCGGCCACGAGGATCGTCACCCGAGCGGCATCTACCGCTTCTCCTCGCCCGACGGCATCCACTGGAACCCCGTTGAAGGCCCTCTGCCGCTTTCGTCCGCGGACAGCATCTACATCTTCCGCGAGCCCGATGGCTCCTACGTTTCCTATCACAAGATCGGCCGGACAGCCCACCCCGGCGCTTACGTCCCCTACGACGTCGGCGCGGGCGGACAGCGCATCCTCGTCCGCCGAACGAGCCCCGACGGCCGCCAGTGGTCGCCCTACGAGATCATCATCGAGCCCGATTGGCGCGACGCCCACGACACGCAGTTCATGGACTTAGGTATAATCCGCGAGCCCCAGGGCGTCGTCGCCATTGTCGCCGTCTATCGCGTGCTTTCCGAGAGGATGGATTTCGAATTCGCCGGTTCTCCCGACGGAAGGAACTGGTTCCGGCCTTTCCCGCGCACACCGTGTCTCCGGAACCGCCCTCTCGGCGACTGTGGCGGCGGCCTCTTCTACGCCGGCCCGCGCCTTGTTCCGGACGGCGACAAGCTCCACTTCTACTTCAGCGCCCTCGAGGGCCTGCACGGGGACGTCTACGGGAAGGTGGACGACGAGTATCTCCAGTACGGGAGCCTCTGCCGTGCGACGTGGGAGAGGGGAAGGCTCTGGGCCGCTGTCCCCGCCGCCGCCGGTCCCACAATCGCGCTCCTCTCGACGCGGACCCTCCCGGACATCCGGGGGAAGGAGCTCGTCGTGAACGCCTTAGCCCTCGAAGGCGGAAGTTTGACCGCCGAGCTTGCTAGCCCCGATTGGGAAGGCGCCCCCGGCGAGCCCGAGCCGGGCTTCTCCTTCGCCGACTCTCTTCCATTCCGGGGAAACGAGAAGGCCCACGTCATCAAGTGGAAAGGCGGCACCCGCGCCCCCCGCAACGGCCTGATGCTGCGCTTCTCCCTGCGCTCCGCCCGCCTCTACGGCTTCGGTTGGCGATAGCTCTTGATTGATCTCGCCCAGACCTGGACGGCTTCGCGGAGTCCCAAGGCCCTGTCCTGGTAAGAAAAATCGAGCAGCTTGACCTAGGCACGAAGAGGCGGCGCAGTGCCCATAAGTGTCGGACAGGGATGGCGGCGAACGGCGAGGTCTTGAGGCCATCCTACAGCTTCGAGGGCGCTGGCGGAGGAAGGAAAGCGGGAAGGTTATGGCGCGGGAGAGACAATAGCCGCGGTTTCTTCGTCTTCCCCCGCCCATGAAGTAAGGAGGCGTGTCGTGTCCCCAGAATTTCAAGATGGAGTCCGTATGCGACGTGGGCCCGAGAAGGTCTCCCCGCGCGAGCGATTCCTGCACGCCATGCGGTTCGAAGCGGTTGATAGGCTGCCCATCCTCACGCATGCGCCGTGGGACGACACGTTGACCCGCTGGAAGAAGGAGGGAATGGAGAGCTTGGAAGCCGAGTTCGCGCCGTTTGACGGCCCCATGCAGAGCTGTTGGCTCTACGCAGGGCACCAAGGGCCCATCCCGCCCTTTGAGGAAAAGGTCGTCGCCGAGACGCAAGAGTATCAGGACAAGCAGAACTACATTGGTCAGATCCGTCGCAACATCATCGGGCACACCTCCATACCCTACTTTCTGCGATACCCCGTGCAGTCCCGGAAGGACTGGGAATCCTACAAGCGCCGCCTGGATCCGTACAGCCCCGGCCGCTATCCGCAGGACTGGGATGCGGTTGTCCAGGCGCGCAAAGCCGCTGATGCCGGCGAGATTTGCGGAGTGGCCGTCTGGGGCTTCTATGGCTTCCCCCGCGAGTTGCTCGGGCCGGTGCAGCTCTCCTACATGTATTACGACGATCCGGCCCTCATCGCGGAGATGAACGAGGTCTGGGTGCATTACACCATGAAACGTCTGCAAAAGGGCCTGAAGGAGATGGCCTTTGACTACGTCCTCATCTGGGAGGACAACTGCTACAACCACGGGATGCTCCATTCCCCCCAGGTCTTCAAGGAGTTCATGGCGCCCTACTACCGCATTCTCATCGAGTTCTTGCACAAGAATGGGATAGAAATCATCAGCGTGGACAGCGACGGGAATATCGCGGAATTCATTCCCCTTCTGCTGGACGTGGGCGTTACGGCCATCCACCCCTTTGAGGTGGCGGCTGGCATGGATGTGGTCGAGATCGGCAGAGAATATCCGCGGCTTCAAATCTGGGGTGGGATTGACAAGCGTGCCCTATCCCGGGGGCCGCAGGCCATCGATCAGGAACTCAAGCGCGTATTGCCAGCTATGAAGCGTCGCGGGGGGTACGCGGCAGGCCTGGATCACGGCATCCCCTCCGACGTCTCTCTGGAGAATCACCGACACTACGTCAAACGGCTCTTAGAGTGGTCGTGAGATCGTGTGGAGGAATTCGAGTTGGGCATAGCTCGCGGGCGGAAATTCCGCAGCCGGAATTTGAGCCCACGATAGTGCATCCTCTTGTCCGAGCAAAGTTGCCATTCCCGGTTTCCGGCTCCGGGCTTGAGCACATATGGCGTGTCTCGCGGAGGGGATCCGTGATACGCCGCTGCCATAGCGGGACTAGTGCGAGCGGTTGCACCGGGGTTTCTGTTTCACGTCCCGCAGCGCGAGAAGATCCGACTGAACATGCTAGCCCCCGCGGGGCTCAGGACGCAGAGCCGTTCCCGCCTCCCTCCTCGTAGGTTCTGAGGGTGTCGGGAAGAGCTCGAGCGCGTGCCCCACGATCCCCAGGGAGTACGCGGCGGTCGTGCTGGTGGCGTTCACGCCCGACCGATCGCGGGGAGTTCCAAGACGAACTCGCTCCCCTTCCCGGGCGCGCTCGTGACGCTCACCTTCCCCTGGTGCATCTCGACAAGGCGCTTGACGAGCGTGAGGCCCAGCCCCGTCCCCGTCACCTGCGCCGTCTGTTCGTTCACCGCTCGGAAGAACTCGTCGAACGCCCGGCTCTTCTCCTCCTCGTTCATCCCGATCCCGTCGTCCCGCACGCTCACGCTCACGTGTCGCGCGCTAGGGCGAAGCTCCACCCACACGTGGCCCCCCTCGGGCGTATACTTGACCGCGTTGTCGATAAGGTTCGTAAAGACGCTCGCCATCGCGTCCCTGTCCGCAAGCGCCTGAGGCGCTCCCGCGTCGGGCCGCTTCCAGGAGATCTCGATCCGTTTCTGCTTCGCCCTCTCCGCGCACCCCGCCACCGCATCGTCGAGAACCCGCCCCAGGTCCAGTGGCGCCCGGCGCAGCGTGAAGTTCCCCGTCTCGACCGCGGTTAGGTTCATGAGGTCCGATAGTAGCTGCCGCAGCGCCTGGAGGCGCAGGAGAGACCTCTCAAGCATCTTCCGGTCCCGCTCGGCGTCGCCCTTCACGATGTCGCTCAGGATCACGCTGAGGTACGACTCGACCGCCGCAAGGGGCCTCTTGATCTCGTGCGCCACCATCGACACGAACGTCGACTTCGCTGCCTCCAGCTTCTTGAGCTCTGTGATGTCCCGCAGCACCGCCACCGCGCCCGTCGTCTCGCTCCCGCCCGGGCGGGACTCGAAGACGGCGCTTGCGTTCGCCATGTAGGGGCGTTTCCCCAGGACTACTTCCCGCGATGCGATCATGGGCCCCCGGCCCGTCTGGAGGGCCTCCGCCAATAATGCTCGCAGCTCGGCGCTGTCGATCGCGTGGTCCAGCGCCGCCGGCAGTTCCGCCGGCGCCTCTCCGCCCGCGGCCCGCTCCGCCGGCCCGTTCCAGAACACGACCTGTCCCTCCCGGTTGACGACGATCACGCCGTCGGTCATGCACTGGATGATCGTGTTGCTCTTCGACCGCTCGAACGCCAGCTCCAGGAGCCTTCTCTCCCGGTCCTCTCGCAGCTCCCGCGCCTCGATCGCCAGCCTCCTCGTCTCCAGCGCGCTCCGCAGGTGCATGAGGAGCTCGTCGGGCGCGAAGGGCTTCGGCACGTATCCGTACGCGCCACGCTTCGTCGCGTCCACCGCGCTCTCGATCGTGGCGTACCCCGTGATTACGAGCTGCACCGCGTCCTCATCCAGGGCCCGGATCCGCTGAATGAGCTCGAGCCCGTTCATTCCCGGCATCATGAGGTCCACCAGCGCCGCCGCGAATTGTCCCGGCTGCGTGAACACTTGGAGGGCCGCCTCGCCGCTCTCCGCCGTCTCGACGGCGTACCCCTCACCTTCGAGGATCCTCCGGCAGCCTTTTCGGATCGTCGGCTCGTCGTCCACCACGAGGATCCGGATCTTGTCTGCATCCGCGCTCATCGCCTGCGGTCCTCCACGAGTTCTCCCGCCTTCTTCCCCGGCTTCTTTCGCTGCCGACGTTATATCACAAACGGCGTCGAATCCAAGCGGCCGCCGCGCTATCGGCATCTTCCCCGTCAGGCTCGTCCCCCGCGCGGGCGGCCTCTTGGGCGCTCGCGCGCCGCCGTCGACAAGCTCAGGAGTAGACTTGCTCCTGGACGGTACGCCGCCGGGCGAACCCGGGGGCTCGCTGAGCGCGGAAGAGCACGGGCACATGGCCTGCGAGCAGCATTTCTGGCGGTGGGTCAAGGCGGGATGGGACCGGATCCGAGGGCGAAAAAAGCCGAGCGGGCTCGGAAGAGGGGGGATCAAACGTGCGGGAGGGACACCCGCATGCACGTGCCGAGGTTGAGCAGGCTGTCCACTGAGATCGATCCGCCGTGCTGTTCCACGATCTCCTTGACGATGGCCAGTCCCAGTCCCGTGCCGTCCGGGCGCAACGCGCGGGCGTTTGAGGCGCGGAAGAATTCCGTGAAGAGATGATCGCGCTCCTCGGGCGGGATGCCGATACCCGTGTCGATCACCTCGAGGATGACATTGGGGCCCTCGGGAAAGGCCTTGATCTTCACGCGTCCGCTTGACGTCGTGTATTCGACCGCATTGGAGACGAGGTTGAGAACCACGTCGCGCAGGGCGTTCTCCTGCCCGATCACTTGCGAGCAGCCGGGGGCGGCCTGGAAGGACAGACAGACTCCTTTCTGTCGCGCGCGTTCCGAGAGGAGATCGGCAACCTTCTGCACGACCGCGCTCAGGTCCACGGGGCGGCGTTCTCCTTCCGGGAGTACGCCCTCGCGCGCGCGAGAGAGGAGGAGGAGGTCGCCGACGAGTTCGCACAGGGAGGCGATGCGGACCCGGGCCCGTCGGAGCAGGTCTTTGCGTTTCTCCTCTTCAACCGCGTAGTCCCCGAGGACGGCGGCAATGCACCCGTCGATGGCGGACAAGGGGCTCTTCAGTTGATGCGCCGCGTGGTGGAGGAAGTGCTCCTTGCGCGCCTGCACTTCCGAGAGCTTCGTATTGGTGGCCTTGAGCTCGTGGGTGCGCTCGCGGAGGGAGGCGAGGGTGCGGACGAGCTCCCCCTCGCGCTTGTGAAGCATGCGCGAAAGGGTTCCGGCGAGATATGCCGCCACATAAAGGGCGAGCGCCAGGATGAGGACCTCCCCGAGTAGAAGCCGCCATGTGGTGGGGGCGCTTACCCAGTCATATCCCTTGAGGGGCCAATGGAGTTCGGGACGGACGTGTTCGATGATGCCTAGGGAGAGGAAGAGCGCCGCACCAAGGGCTGCGTGGAAGTAGCTTGCGCCGGGGGGGAGGAGGATGCTGGCAAGGATGACGTGGAAGATGTAGAAGATGACGATCGGGTTCCGGATGCCTCCGCAGTAGTGAAGCGCCGCGGTCAGGATGACGAGGTCGACGACGATCTGGACATGCACGAAGCGGCGGGCCCGACGAAGGGTGTGCTCGTTGGGGACAAGATGCTTGAGGTGCGCGAAATACTGTCGGAAGAATGCGTTACAGGCTGCAAGGAGTAACGCGAGGAGAAGAAGTTGTCGCGTTCCGACACCGATCCCGAAGGCGTATTGGGTCAGGAGGGTTGCCAGCACCATGCCCAGTGCCGCAAGCCAGCGCAGGCGGATGAGCCATCCGGTATCGCTCACGAGACGTTTCACCGCCATGGGGTCGCGCAGTTGGGCGTGCCCGCTGGGTGAGGGCGCCGCGCCTTCGTTTGGCGTCCCCTCGGACCGGAGGGCCCCCTGGGCACTGGCCGAGCGCCGTCCGTCCGGGATGGGCTGGCCCGCTTGCGTGGGGTTTCGGGACATCAAGGTTTTCCTTGTCTCCTTTGTGGCGGCTGATTCTCCGGACATGGCGCGCGCAGGGCCGTCTCGATGGCCTGGGCGACTCTCTCGACCGCCGCGGCGACGGGCGCGCTCAGAGGCTCGCCGAGGCGGCAGGCCTCGGGACGGATCGCAAGCACCGACGTGACCGCGCCCGTTTCCTCTTCGAGCAGCGCCGCGCAGAGGGCGAGCGAAGCTGCGTGGCACGACACGTCGGCCCCTTCAAGTTCCCCGGGTGCGAACCACGCAACGGCGCCGGGCTCCGCGTCGAAGCAGACTGCGTCTACGAAGACGACCTGTCGCGGATGCAGCGCGCTGATCTTTACCACGAAGTTCTCGGGAGCCACCCCCGCGTTCTCGACGTGGAGCGGGACGCGGTCTTCCAGGCGTCGCGCAAGAAGAGTGCCCGCCGCGTCGTCGCCGCGAAGAGGGTTTCCCACGCCGATGATGACCGTGCCGGGCCTGAGCCTCTCCGCTAGACAACGCTCCCAGGATTCGATCGCCATCGAACGCTCCCCGCAAGGGACACTTGTCGCGCGGCGGCGCTATGGAGCTGAGCAATAGGGAGAGGGGCATCAAGGGGCGTGCCGGCGTCAGCCCCAGATCTCGCGCAGAACCACCGTGCGACGGCACTGCGGACACAGAATCCGAAGAACATCGCTGCGAGTGAGCTGCGCCTCCGGGCGGCCCGTTTCCGCCGGGGCGCCGTGGAGGCGTGCTTCGCCCATGAGCACAAGTGTCGGGTTGGCGAAGCGTTTGGCGCCCAGCTTCTCGGCGAGCCAGCGCAGATGGTCTCGCGCAGAGATCACCGCCCCGCACGCTTCGCAGAGGACAAGTTCCTTGGTAACGTCTACGGCGCAGGTCCCGCGGTCCAGAGTGGCAAGGTCCCATTCGTTCGTGCACTCGACTCCTTTGCCGGTCGTGCACAGGGCCTGGCACTGCCCGCAGAAAATGCAGTGATCGTCCCGTCGGGTGATCACTCGGACGGGAGGGCTGTCCTCGGGACGGTCCTCGACGGTGATGGCGCTGCTGGGACAGATCTCGGCGCAGGCGCCGCAGCCGATGCACTCGTCTTCGTGGAATTTCCCCTTCCCCCGATAGCCGGGTGGGGCGGGAGAAGGCTCGAAAGGAAAACGCGTGGTATAGGGAGGCGAAAGGAAAGAACGGATGGCTTCGCCGAGCTCGCGCAGTTTCGGTTTTCGCATCGGGCTATCCTTTCCGCTCTTCGAGATAGGCGTCCTCGACGCTCTCGGACCAGAGACGTATTCCGGAGAGGTGTGCGCCTCGAGCGATCGCGTGCGCTCCCACCGGTGAGGTCAAGAGGATGAAAGCGGCGCAGAGGATCGCCTTCATTGCCAGCGCGCCCATCCCCACGAAGAGAGCGGCCCCGACGAGGAGCACCGTCGTCCCGAGGGTCACACATTTCGTGGCGGCCTGCAGACGGTTGTATACGTCGGGGAGACGCACGAGGCCGATGGTGCCGATGAGATCAAAGAGTATCCCGACGCCCATGAGGAGGAGTCCCAGCGTTTCACTCATCGAAGCTTCTACCTTCCAGGTACTTGGCGAGAGCGATCGTCCCGATGAAGGAGAGGAGCGCCCACGCGATGGCGATGTTAATGTAGTAGTCCTGGCCCGTGGTGATCGCATACAACGCGCAGAAACCGACGATGAGGGTGCCCAGGATGTCGATCGCCACGGCCCGGTCGGCGGGCGTGGGCCCGCGGGCAATGCGGTGCAAACACAGGTAGCACGATAGAACCAGGATGCCAACCGCGACGGCGAAGAAAGGGCTCATTCGAATATCCTCGCAAGCAGTCTTTCAAAACGCCGGACGATGATCTCGTTGCGCTGGCGCGAGTCGTCGGTCGTGATGTTGATCCAATGGATGAAAAGGTCCTGCCCGCAAATGTCTACCGACAGGGTCCCCGGCGTCAGCGTGATGGAGTTCGCCAGGAAGGTCTTGGCCACGTCGGTCTCGAGGGTTGTGGTGACCTTCACGATCCCCGGACGGATCGGAAGGTCCGGATGCAGGACACGATAGGCGACGTCCAGGTTCGCCTTGAGACAGTAGTAGATAAAGTACGGGACGTAGAGGAGGAAATAGAGCCACCGGCTCGGTTGAAAGAGACGAACCGGTTCCTCCCGGTAGATGCTTCCGAGGAACGCCGCCAAGGTCACGGAGAGCACGATGCCGGCGACCAGGGCCTGCGTGTCATACGACCAGGTGAGCAGCATCCAGATGACGAGGAGCGCGACGAAGAAGGCGAGTCGTTTCATGCTATCCTCCTCCCAGTACCTTGGCGATGTAGTTCTGCGCGGGAAGGACGAGGCCGTTCCCTGCGGCCTCGATCAGACGGTCGCCGTAAAACGGGAACAGCACACCCGCGCCCACGCAGACGACGGCGAGCAGCGCCATGGCGATCCTCATGGTGAGTGGGACTCGAATGGCATCGGCCACGCGGGCGGAGGGGTCTCCCTCCAGGACGTAGCGCTGGACTTTGACGAAGGAGAGGAGCGTCATGAAGCTCACGAGGACGGTCATGGCGGCCAGCCACAGGTGTCCCGCCAGGACCAGCGCGATCACGATCATCAGCTTGCTCCAGAAGCCGTTCATGGGCGGCACGCCCGAGATGGAAAGCGCCGCGATCCGCAGACACGCGCCGGTGAGGGGGAGACGGTCCTTAACGCCGCCGAGCTCCTTGAGCTGACGGGTCCCGGTGGCGTACTCGGTGGCGCCGGAACAGAGAAAGAGCAGCGACTTGAAGGCGGCGTGGTTGAACATGTGGAAGAGCCCGCCAGAGGCCGCTACGGCGGCCGCGAAGTAGTTCTTCCGCAGCGCCATTTCCGCCGCCACCCCCAATGCCAGCACGACGTATCCCATCTGGCTGATGCTGTGGTAGGCGAGCAGTCTCTTGAAGTCCCACTGCCCGACCGCGAGGAAGACGCCGATGACCATGCTCAGCGCGCCCATCGTCATGATCGCCCAGGCGAACTCGGCACGGATGGGGATGACGTGGAAGAAGACGCGGGCCATCGCGTAGACCCCGAGGGCCTTGATGAGGACGCCCGAGAGCATGGCGCTGATGGGTGCGGGGGCGGAAGGGTGCGCGTCGGGAAGCCAGGCGTGCCAGGGGACCATCGCGGCCTTGAGCCCAAAGCCAAGGAGGAAGAAGGCGGCCGCGATCACCGCCAGTCGGTTGAGTGGTGCGCCCGCGAGGATCTGCGCGACCTGGGCCATGTTGAGAAACCCCGTCTGGTTGTACAGGATCCCGATCGCCAGCAGAACGAAGGCGGACCCGATGGTCCCGAGGACGAGGTACTTGAACGCGGCCTCCAGTTCCTCGCTCTCGCAGCCGAATCCGACAAGGGCGTAGCTTGCGATGGCGGCGATCTCCAGGAATACGAAGAGATTGAAGAGATCCCCCGTGATAACCACGCCGTTCATGCCGGTCATCATGAGAAAGAAAAGCGTGAAGTAGAGGGAGGGCGACGTATACCGACGCATGTAGCTTAGAGAGAAAAGAACCGCCGCGAATCCGATGCCGTTGATCACCACAAGCATGAGCCGGGCCAGGTCGTCGCTCACGAGGCTGATCCCGGTGGCGCCCCGAGCGGAAAAAGACCACTTTCCGATCCAGGCGACCGTGTCCGGGGTGCCGAGGAAATGTAGCGACAGAACAAGCAGCGCGAGAGCGGTGAGGCCGGCCACGAACCGGGTGAGGCCCCCTCTGCGGAAGACTTTGTCGAGGAGGGGCAAGAGAAACGAGACCGCCAGCGGCACAATGACGAAAAGGGGCAATGCGCGTTCCATGAGTGCTCCTTGGGTCTCCGGACTATCCTCGCAGACGTCGGATCTGGGTGATGTCGAACGTGCCGTATTTCTCGTAAATGCGGATGGCGATCGCCACCATGAGGGCGACGGTGGCCAGGCCGATGACGATCGAGGTGAGGATGAGCGCTTGGGGAAGCGGGTCGACCATGCGGGCCTGGTACGCGGACTCCGAAGAGAGCATGGCGCGGCTGACAATGGGGGCGATCCCGTCGGACTTGTACCCGATGAGGATCAGGAAGAGGTTCACGCCGTAATCCATGATGCAGACTCCCACGATGATCTTGACCAGGTTCTTCTTGCACACGACGGCGTAAAGCCCGACCGAGAAGAGGACGATCGCAAGCACGTAGGGGAGGAAGTCTGTGATCATGGCTGCGCTTTCTCCTTGGTCGCGATATCGCCGGCCACGCGGAAGGCTACGAGGGCGACGAAGACTCCGCCCAGCCCCGCCGCGACCTTGATCCCGATGGCCACGTTTGCAAGGGGGATGATTCCCGCGCTCCAAAGCTTGAAGCTCACGGGCTTGGCGATGAGGTTGTAGAAGAACGTGCCGCCGAGGTATCCGGCGAGCGCCACCAGCAGAAACCCCAGCGCGCCGATGCAGTCCCACACGGAGAACGCCGGGTCGCTGATGAAGGCGTTGACGAACTCCTTCCCGAACGCGAGCACCAAGAGGATGAAGGCGCACGCGGCGATGACCCCGCCCGCGAACCCTCCCCCGGGCGTCAGGTGCCCGTAAAGCACGATGTACGCGGCGAAGAGGAAGATGAAGCCCACGACGAGCTTCGTGACCTGCTTAACGATGAGCGACATGCCCTTCATGAGGCAATCTCCCAACCTTGCGGAGGATACAGTAGGCGCCGACGATCCCGACGAAGATGACGGTGGCTTCGCCGAGAGTGTCATAGCCCCTGAAGTCGAGAAGGATGGCGGTCACGTAGTTGGCCGCGCCGACTCCCTGCGTCGTGTGCTCGAAGTATTGACGCGAGAGGGGCATGAGGGGACTGCCAAAGGGCACGAAGGATCGTCCGACGCTGTAGATGGCGGCGACCAAGAGCGAGATGGCGATGAGCCCCACCGCCATGACGAGCCGGTCGGTGCGCGCTTCAAACGTCGTGTCCTCGCGGATGACGATGGCGCGGATGAGGATCACGAGGGCCACGACCTCCACCACGACCTGGGTGATGGCGAGGTCCGGCGCCGCCGCAAAAAGAAAGATCACGGAAAGCCCGAGCCCCGCCGCGCTCACGGACACCACCGTGCTCAGAAGTCCCTTCGCCTCGACCGCCGCGATCGAAGCGAGGATCATGAAGATGATCAGGATGAGAAGCGCCGTCGTCATAGCCTACTCCTTCCCTCTCAGGAGCCAGCGGCGAGGAGGCACACGATGAGGATGACGAGTCCCGCGAGGACCCAGCTCGCGTACAGCGTAAGCGCCCCAGTGTGGAACGCGCGCAGAGTCTCCACGAAGGCGGACCCGTATCTTCCGCCGATGTGGTAGATGTCGAACGCCTCGCGTTCCGCGTCGCCGTACAGGGACTGGACGACGGGAAGCTCGCGCACGGTGTTGTAGAAGCTTGTTCCGGGGGCGTGCAGCGTCTCGGGCTTGAGCACCTCGCCTCCGATCCAGCTGCGGGCGGTCCTGGCCCGTACGCCGGAGCCGACGAGATACAGGACGAAACCGACGGCGATCCCGAGGAGAAGAAGCCCCGTCGCCAGGCCCGGGTTCCACAATGCGTCTCCAACGCGCAGCGCTCCCGCGGTTTCCAGTCCGGGTGAAACCGGGCTGATCGAGGCGAGACCCGGCAGCACGAAGTCCGAGACGGCACGATTTGCAAACACGCCCAGCAGTACGCAGGCTGAGGCGAGAACGACAAGGGGCAGGGATCCCGATAGCGGTCTCTCGCCGATCGCCTTCCCGGCCACGGCGCGGCCCGGCTGTCCAAGGAACACGCTGTGGAGCACCTTGACGAAGGACGCGAGGGTCAGCGCGCTCCCGAAGACCGCCGCCGCCACGAAAACGGCCGCCCATTTCGTCGGCGCCGCGAGCGCGCCCTGGTAGAGGAGCCACTTCGAGGCGAACCCGTTCAGCGGCGGCACCCCTGAGATCGCCAGCGCCGCGATCGCCGCGCAGATGAAAGTCACTGGCATCTTGCGCGCCAGTCCTCCATGCTGGTCGAGCTCGGTGGTGCCGGTGGCCCGCTCCACGGCGCCGGCCGAGAGGAAGAGCCCGCTCTTGTAGATGGCGTTGTTGATCATGTGGAACAGCCCCCCCACGATCCCCGCCACCGTCCCCGTCCCGATGCCGAGCACCATGTATCCGACCTGGCTTACGGCGTGGAAGGAGAGGAGCTTCTTCAGGTTGTGCTGCACCATCGCCATCATGACGGCGGATAGAATGGTGATCGCTCCGATCGCCATCAGCAGAAATCGAAGCGACGCTCCCACGGCGAAAAATTCGAGGGAGAGGCGCGCGAGGAGATAGATTCCGAGGAGCTTATCGAGGGAAGCGGGCAGAAACGCGAGGACGTCGCACTCAGCTCCTTCCGCGGCGGCGGGGAGCCACGTGTGGAAGGGGAACGCCCCGGCCTTCGCCAGCGCCGCAACGAGCATCAGGAGGTACGCCGTCGCGAGCATCGCCGTCCCCGTGCCCAGGCGGAGTCCGTCCATCCGCAAAGATTGCGGCCCCCCCTGCGCCACGAGGAGGAGAATGCCGAGCAGCAGCGCGCAATCGGCAAGGCCCAGGATCGTGAAGGTCTTTGCCGCCCCCTTGCGCGCCCGTTCGCCGGAGAGCCCGACGAGGAGGTACAGCATGAGGGTGACGATCTCCCACGAGATGAGCAAGAACAGGAGCTGATTCGCCAAGAGCGCTCCGAGCGTCCCCGCCACCGCCCAGAGCATGTAAGCGTGGTGCCGCCCGAGCGGCGTCTCGCGTCCAACGTACGACACGCCATACAGGCTCACCAGAAAAGCGAACGCGCTCGCTAAGACGCTCGCTAGGGAACCCAAGGTGGTTGTCGCGAGCGCGATCGTGATGTCCACGCCGCCGATCGCCAGCCACGGAAACTCGTATTCGAGCGGCCCCGCCACGAAGAGGCGCATCGTGGTGACCAGAAGCCAGGCCGTCGTGAGGATCGCCAGCGCATGGCTCACGACGCGCGCGCGTCGTCCGAGGAGATATGCGATCCCCCCTGCGACCGCAGGCACGATGAGGAGTCGCAGCAAGACCACATTTCCCACGGCGCGTCTCCCTCCTCTATGAGCTTCGTCGGATGCGCTCGGTCTTGTCCCGGCACATCCGGATGAGAGCCTTCTGGTCGATAGTTTCCTTCTGGCCGCTCGGAGGTTTGCGGACCACGCCCATGCGCTCCGTGCAGCTATAGCACGGGTCCATCGCCGCCACGATCAGTATGGCATCCGCCAGCTCCGCCCCGATCACGTTCGCCTTGAAGCTCGGCAGGTTCACGAATGTCGGCGCGCGCACCTTGTAACGCTCCGGGTAGTTAGTCCCGTTCCCCCGCACGTAGTGGAACGTCTCGCCGCGAGGCGCCTCCGCGTGACCGATCCCTTCCCCCTCCGGAATCTCGCGCACCTCCGTGCGGATCTCTCCCGGCTCCATCTGCTCCAGACATCGGCGGATGATCTCGACCGCCTCCGACGTCTCCAAGAGACGCACTACGGTCTTCGCGAAGACGTCGCCGGCCTCCTGGAACTTCACTTCCCAGTCCACCAGGTCATACGCTGCGTAAGGCTCGTCCGCTCGGACGTCGATCGCTAGGCCCGATCCCCTCGCCGTCGGACCCGTCACGCAGTACCGGATCGCGTCTTCCTTCTTCAACACGCCCACCCCGCCGAGCCTCGTCCGAAGCACCGGATCGTCCAGCACCGCCTTCGTCAGCATCTCCACCTTCCCGGCCACCTCATCCATGAGCGTTCGGATCTCCGGCAGCGCCTCCTCCGGCATGTCGCGTCTCACCCCTCCCACGCAGAAGTTGTCGTAGTGGTTCCGGTTCCCAGTGAACTTCTCGCACAGATCCAGAACCGGCTCCCGGTACTTCCACGCCCACATGAACACCGTGTTGTACCCGATGAAATGCCCCGCTAGCCCCACCCACAGGAGATGGCTGTGGATCCGCTCCAGCTCGCAGATGATCGTGCGCAGATACCGCCCCCGCTCAGGCACCTCCACCCCGCACAAGTCTTCCACCGCCTGGCAGAACGCCATCGGGTGCGACGCCGAACAGATCCCGCAGATCCTCGCCAAGAGGAACGGGATCTGGTCGTACGTCAGATCCTCGCACAGCTTCTCGATCCCCCGGTGGTTGTAGGAGATCCTTACGTCCGCGTCCACCACGGTCTCCCCGTCCACCGTCAGCGTGAAGAACTCGGGCTCCTCCATGATGGGATGGAAGGGCCCGACGATGATCTTGCTCGTGCTCATGGGTGCGCCCCTCCACCGACAAGCTCTTCGAGGAGTTGCCCCACGGGCCGGCTTCCCTGCCGTTTCGGGAACGACTTGCGCAGGGGATGGAGTCCCTCAGGCCAATCGTCGGCGAGGATCAACCGCCTGGGATCCGGGTGACCCCGGAAGCGCACCCCCAGGAGATCTTGGATCTCCCTCTCGATGAACGCCGCCCCCGGGAAAATCGTCGCAACAGAATCCAGATCCAGGTCGGGCTTCTCTGCCCACGTCCGAAGCGTCACCACCACCCCAGCCTCGTCAAAGCAGTAATGATACAGCACCTCCACCCGGCTGCGCGTGTCCACCCCCGACGCCGTGGCCAGCCTCCCCCCCATCTCCTCGAAAACGATCCGGTTGGCAGGCAGCGTGTTCTCAGGAGGCACGTCCACGTAAATCCGCTTCTCGTTCCGGACGAAGATCGCCTCCGATAACTCCCCCAGCTTCGCCTTCACGTTCGCCTCGACGTTCTTTCCCATGCTCATGATCTCATCTCCACCGTCACAGGGTCGATAACGCCTTCACGGCCCCCGAGATGATCGCCTCCGGCTTCGGCGGACATCCGGGCACGTACACGATGATCGCGTTCGGATCCACCTCCCGGATCACCTTGTCCACCGGCCCCGCCATGTGATACCCGTCCTTGAAGATCCCCATCGAGCACGCGCACGCCCCGATGCACAGCACCAAACACGGCTTCGCCGCCTGACGGTACACCTCCTGCAAACGCGGCTTCGCCTGCCGTGTCACTCCCCCTGTCACGAGGAGCGCGTCCGCGTGCCTGACGCTGCCCACCAGCACCATCCCGAAGCGCTCGATGTCGAACCGGGGTGTCAGGCAGTCCAGGATCTCGATGTCGCAGTTGTTGCACGCGCCCGTGTTCACGTGAAAGACCCACGGCGCTTTCTTGAGTCCCCACATCTTGAGCCCCATCGCCCTACACTCCTTGAGAAGAAAGCGTCAGGATCAGCGCTAGAGCCGCCACCGGCGTCATGAAGAACCAGAAGAAACGCATCGCGTGGTCGATCCGCACGCGCGGGTTCGTATTGCGGATGAGCACGGTGAGCACCAGCACGAGCACGTACTTGCCGATGGACGCCGCCGCCGCGCCGAGGCTCGTGAAAAGCATGCCTCCCCAGAAGACGGTGATTACGAAAACCGGGAGGATCGCTGTGAGCATCGCCCGCGTGAGATACCAGAGCGCCAGCGCCCCGCCGGAGTATTCGACGTAGGGTCCGGACATGATCTCGCACTCCGCCTCCGCGATGTCGAACGGGACGAGCCCGAGTTTGGCTTGGACCACGAAGACGGCCACGATGAAACCCAGCACGGACCCCGCCGCGGCGAGGCCGTTCGTCGCGTGGGCGCCCACAAGCGAGGAAAGGCTCAGCGACCGTCCCGAACCCAACGCCGCCGCTAAGATCGCCACGATGAAGGGAAGCTCGTAGCTCAGAAGCAGCTTCATTTCGCGGCTTGCCCCCGCGCTCGCGTTCGGGTTTCCGCTTGCGCTTCCTCCGAGGATGAGCGCTAGACTCGGGATCGTGAGGAGGTAGAGGACGACGATCACGTCTCCTACGAACCCCACGCCCGGGCGGAAGTTGGCGGCCCAGAGGATCGCGGCCGCCACGGCGGTCGCAGCAAGTGCGATGATCGGCGCAAGGAGAAAGCCCGTGCCGCGCGCGGACTCGGGCAGGATCGTCTCCTTGCCCAACAACTTGACGAAGTCCGCCAAGGGCTGGTACCAAGGCGGCCCGACCCGCCATTGAATGCGCGCGGTCACCTTCCGGTCGATCCACTTGGACGCCAGACCCAAGGCCGCCGTCCCAACGAGGGCAAGGATGAACAGCGCCGCGGTTGCCACTGTCTTACCTCCGTTTGTAGGGGTTGGTCCCGACGGTGCGTCCGCTCAGAAGCAGAAGCCCCGAGTCCTCGACCTTATCCACCTTCTCGAAGCGCAGTGCCCCCGTGGTGCATGCGGCCACGCAGCGGGGAATCTCCCCCGCCCGCAAGCGGTCTTCGCAAAGGTCGCACTTGGGCGCGAGGTGCGCTGACAGCTTCTCGGAGATCACCCCGAAGGGACATGCCAGCACGCAGGACCGACACCCGATGCACAGCATTCGACTGCGTTGCACCACCCCCTCCGCGTCCTTCTCAAGCGCGTCCGTCGGGCACGCCTCAACGCAGGGCGGCTCCGTGCACTGCCGGCAGACTACCGGCAGCGTCCCCTCCGCGATCACGCCGTAGGAGACGCTTGGCATGCCGCCGTGGCCGTAGAAGCACGCGGCCGAGCAGCTTCGACACCCGATGCACCGGTCCATGTTCAGCACGACTCGTTCTTCGATGCCTTTCGCTTGGATCATGTCCCGCTCACTCCGAAGACTGCGCCGCGACAATCCGGGCGCTCGCCGGACCAATCCCGACTAGCCCGTTCGCGCGCACCTTCCAGGGAAAAAGATCTTTGGTCGAACCCAGGCCCAGAGGCGTCGCCATTACGCCGGGGGGAACCGCATCGCTTACGTCAAGGCGAAGCTCGGCGCTGCCGTCGGCGCCCGATACCCTGACGCTGTCCCCGCGTCGCAAGCCGAGTCCTTCCGCGTCCGCCGATCCGAGAACCGCAACCGGCTCGCACTCCATCAGACGCACCCAGGCAAGCTGACGGCTCACCCCCGGTTCCGGCAGCTCATAATGCTCGGTGCGCGAGACCATTACGAAACCCCCGTCGGGGACCGGCGCCGCGTCGGCCTCAAGTCCTGTGGGCGTTGGAAGGGCGGTATCCAGACGGGCAACGTCAAACCCCGCTGCGCTTCGCGTTGGGCCTTCGATGTGCCCCGCGAGTTCGTCTGCGAGTTCTCCAGGGCTCGGCGCACCGCCAGGCGGCGGGGAAAGCGCGCCGAAGCTGATGCGCTCCCCAGCGGGACTGATGAGCGTCCCTGCGGTCTCGTACCAGCCCGCCAGCGGCAGGATGATGTCCGCGCGCGCGGTCGTCGCGCTCGGCATGGATGCCGCTGCGATCACCGTGTCCGCGCCGCCGAAAATCGCCTGCATGATGCCGCCCGGCGCGCTGCCGAGAAGGTCCGTCCCGATGCACAGGATGACCGCCGCCGGGCGCGTCAGCAGTTGCGAAAGCCAGTTGCCGAAGGGCATCGCGCCCAAGGCTGTTGCGACGGCCAGCGCCCCTCGAGCGTTCCCGGACGCGCACAGCGGCAGGATCTGGGCGACGCCTTTCTGCCCGATCGCCGCAAGCGCGGCCGCGCACGCCGCGGGCGAGTCGACGCGCCCCGCTGGAAGCGAGATCGCCACGACGCTTCCGGGCGTCGCGCGGAGATCCGAGACGATCTCCGCTGCGGCTCCCTCGTCGACGCCGGTGCGGCGAGAAAGTGCCGCAAGGGTTTCCTCCGGGTGCCCGTGACCATCGGGGCGTGCGCCCGCCGCGCGGGCGATCGCCGCGAGCAGCGCTCCCTCTGTCCCCGGACGCACAAGATACCCCTTCGCTGCAAAGCGCATGGTGCGCCCAATGGTCGAATCGATGGCAAGCAGCTTTCCCTGTTTCGTCCGCCCGATGGCATCCAGAATGAACCCCGCTAAGACGGGATGGGTTGAGAACACATCCCCGACGGCAAGGACCGTCGCCGCCTCGGAGACCTTCTCCAGGCCGACGGTCGGTGCGTCTCCAAGCCCTTTGAGCAGTTCTTCGTCCGCCGGCGGGACATACACCGCCACTGCGGAGCATTGGAGGCGTTCGCGTGCGAAGGACACCGCCTTTGCCGTCTCTTCACAGGGGAAGTTTCCGTCCACGAGGACGGCGAGGGAGTTCGCCCGGGCTGCGTCGCGCAGCTTGACCGCTGCGAGCTTGACCGCCTCTGCGGGGCTTGTCTCGCGGATGCTGCCGTTATGGACCCATGCGCTGCTCAGGCGTGCCCCATGACCGGCGAGTGCTGAGACGTAATGTCCCCGAAAGCACAGCCGTCCTCGCGTTCGAGAGCCTTCTGCGGGCGGGTAGTCGGGAACAAGCGCGTCCTTCGCCCCCGCCGCGACCGCTAGGTCGCAGGCGAGCGAACAATGCATGCACCGACCTCCCCGAATTGCGTTCCCCACGCTAGTTCCCTCTAGAAAGCGTTCTCATAGGTCATGATCTTCTCGTAGCACATGTCCGGCCCGTCCTTGCACACGTAGTACGGCCCGATGTTGCATCGCCCGCATCGCCCCACGCCGCAGCTCATCTTGCGGTTGAGCGACAGGTAGATCTGCGACGGCTTGAACCCTCGCTCCAGGCACGTCAGCGTCACGAAACGCAGCATCACGGGCGGCCCGCAGGAGACCACGTAGGCGTTGGGGACGTCGATGTCCAGATCATCGAGGAGCTTCGTCACCAGACCGACGCGCCCCGTCCAGCCGGGCGCGGGGATGTCGATCGTTTCCGTGAAGTCCACCTTCGGGTGGCTTCTCCACTCCTCGTAGCTTTTTCGATAGAGCAGTTCCTCGGGTGTCCGCGCGCCGTACTTGATGGACACGCGCCGGACGCGGTCCAGCTCCTTGAGAAGCGCGTACACGAGCGACCGCAGCGGCGCAAGCCCCACTCCCCCTCCCACGATCAAGACCTCTTTCCCCTCGAACTTGTCGAGCGGATACCCCTTCCCGTAGGGCCCGCGCAGTCCGAGCATAGTGCCGGGGGCGGCGTCATGGAGCGCCTCGGTCACGCGTCCGGTCCGGAGCACCGTCATCTCGATACGCTCTCCCCGCTCCGGGGGGCTCGATGGCGTGAAAGGCGCCTCCCCCACGCCGGGACAGGTGAACTGCATGAACTGCCCGGCGCGGAACGGCATCGGCTCCTCCACCGACAGCACGAACGTCTTGATGGTGGGGGTCTCCCGGACGACCTCCTCGAGTCGAGCCGGCATCGGGAAATATGGGTTCGCTATCATTCCCTTCCCAACCTACTGATGACCTCCCGGATATCCGAGCCGCCCGCGCACGCGTCGATGCATCGCCCGCACCCGACGCACCCGATCCGCCCGAGGTTCTCGTACATCCACTCGAACTTGTGTCGCACGCGGTTTTCAAATCGGCTCACAAGCCTTGGCCTGGGCGTAGCCTTCACCCCGCCCACCCCCGCCATCTTGGCAAAGGACGCCAGCACGCAACTATCCCACACCTTGATTCGCTCGTTCTGATCCTCGGCCCCGTCGCCCGGCGAATCGTAAAGCAGGAAACAATGGCACGTGGGGCAGATGAAGCTGCATGCGGCGCACTCGACGCACGTGCTCGCCAGCTCCCGCCACGCTTCCGTCTTGTCCTTTCCGGCAAGCGCCTCCTGGAGGGGCTTGCCGGGCGCATAGCGGGCGTTGATCTCTTGCAGCCTCGCGCTCACCCGATCTCGTTGGGCATCGCGCTGGCGGCACTGTTCCGGCGTCGCTTCCGCGAAGAGGTTGGCCCGTTCCAGCACCAGTTCCTTGCCCGCGTCGCTTCCGATCCGCACGACATACCCGCCGTCGATCGGCGAAAGGTTGAGATCGAACGACTTCTCGGGGTACGGCTTCCCTCCTACAAGGTTGCAGAAGCAGAACTCGTCGGGCTCGACGCAGTCCGTGGAGATGATCATCGTGGCTTGGCGCTTGGCCGCGTAGAAGGGATCGGGATAGTCTCCTTCCAGGAAAACCGCGTCGAGGATCTCGAGAGCGCACAGCTCGCACGCCCGCGTTCCGACAACGGCCGCGCCTTGCGATGAGTCCCCTTCCTCCTTCGGCTGCGTGGGCTCCTCGGCCGGATACACCGCAACCCGTTCCTTCACTGGAAAGAGGAGGCTCTTGAGACTCTCGATCGGCGGCTTCACGCGGACGGCGAGCTTGGAAGCGTCCTCCGGCGTCAGTCGCTCGTACGTGCTTCTTCCTTCCCGCGCGATCGTCCCGTACAGCGGCCCGCGCGTAAAGGCTTTCGCGAAGACCCCCAAAGCTCCCTCGCTGAGAAAGTAGTCCGCCAAGGTGCCCCTCCTCGATTCCTTACTCCCGGGTCTTGTGCCGTTCCACAAGCTCGCGTACGCACGACGCGAGGCCGTCCGGATCCACCGGCTTGTCTAAGTACAGATCCGCGTCCACGCGTGTCCGCACGTCGGCGCTGGTTGCGGCCTTGTGCATCTTCTCGTGGAGCGCCGTAACGACGATCCGCGGGACCTTGCGCAAACAGGGGTCCAGCGCGAGGCGTCGGCAAACCTCGAAGCCGTCGGGCGGCGGCATGAGGAGATCCACAATCACGAGGTCCGGCGGAGACTCCTGTGCTCGGCGAAGTCCCTCCTCTCCGCTCCGGGTGGTCAGGACCTCGTAGCCTTGCGACTCCAGTGAGATCTGCATGGCGGCAAGATCCATCTCGTCGTCGTCAATGATGAGAACTACGCGCCTCGCGCCCATGGCCGATTTCTCCGAAAAGCTCTCCTAGCAAACACTATTCCAAAATGACAAAATCGCTCCGGACTTGTCACAACTGGCTGTGAGGCAAGAAGTTGCGAGAATACGATGAACGCGCAACCTGAGACGAGAGATAGACCGCCCTCTGCGTTTCTTGCCAGAAGTTCCTGCAGCGCCGCCCAGCGGGCTGAGAGCGAAAGACATTCTGTCAAAGCGAGATGCCTGCCCCGCGCCACGAGTGACATTTTGTCAGAGGAATGGTTGCACCGCGAAAGGAGAGGCGGGCGCCGCAGACCCTAATGCTCGGACCCCTTGTCGCTGGCGTCGGTATCACGCAGCTTCCGGTAGATTGTCCGGGGAGCGATACCGAGGATTCGGGCTGCGCGTGTCTTGTCCCCGCCCGTGAAACGCACGGTTTCCTCGATCAGGCGCCTTTCGACCTCATCAAGGGTGGTGCCGATCCACATGGAGACGCCCCCGGGGCGCGGCTCCCGTCTCCGCACCGCTTCCGGAAGGTCTCCCACGTCGACTCGATCCGTTCGGCTCAGAATCACGGCGCGCTCGATCGCGTGCTCGAGCTCCCGCACGTTCCCGGGCCAGTCGTACGCGCAGAGCGCGGCAAGGGCCTCCCGCGTGATGTTGAGAGGCTTCTTCGCGTTCTTGCGCGCGTAGGCGGCTAAGAAGTGGTCCACGAGGAGAGGGATGTCCTCCGGGCGTTCCCGCAGTGCCGGAACGCGCAGCCGCACCACGTCCAATCGGAAGAAGAGGTCCCTGCGGAACGTCCCGTCTGCAACGGCGGCTTCCAAGTCCTGGTTTGTAGCCGCTATCACGCGGACGTCGGTCGCTAAGGTCTCCGTTCCCCCTAATGGCTCGAACTGTCCGTCTTGGAGGACGCGCAGGATTTTTGCCTGCATGGCCGGCGAAAACTGACCGATCTCGTCCAGAAAAATCGTCCCTCCGTGGGCGAGCTCAAACCGCCCCTTGTGCTCCCGATACGCGCCCGTGTATGCGCCCCGCTCGCTCCCAAAGAGCTCCGCTTCCAGGAGCCCCTCCGGGACCGCCGCACAGTTGACCTTGACGAGAGGCTTCTCCCCGCGTCCGCTCCAGTAGTGGAGCGCCTCCGCCACCAGTTCCTTGCCGCTTCCGCTTTCCCCTTCGACGAGCACCGTCGCGCTTGCCGGGGCCACCCGGCGCACTTGGTCCATGAGATGCCGCATCGGAGAGCTGTTTCCCAGGATCGGCCGGGGGAGTTCGAGGGGCCGGCTGTGAACGTTCGCTTGGGCGGCGTGTCTTCCGAGGGCGCGCTCGGCAGCGCGCAGCACCGTCTGCCGCTTCACGGGCTTCACGAGAAAGTCGCTGGCCCCCTCCTTCATGGCCTCGACCGCCTTCTCGATCGTGCCGTAGCCCGTGACGACCACCGTCTCGAGATCCGGCACGAGCGCCTTGGCCGCTTGGAAGAGCTCCAGTCCGTCCATCCCGGGCATCCGCAGGTCCACGAGCATCACCTGCACGTCGACCCGCCGAAGCAGCTCCAGGGCCGCGCGTCCGTCGGCCGCTTCATGGACCTCCCAACGGTTGCGCTCGAATGCGCGCACAAGCGTCTGACGAAGGTCGTCGCTGTCGTCCACGATCAGGACGACGGGCTTGACGTCCGAGGAGGTCACGGGTTTTCCTCCGCCGAACCGACAGGGAAGCGCAGCTCGAACGTCGTGCCGACGTCGGGGAGTGTCACGCAGGCGAGCTCGCCTCCGTGCTGCTCGACAATCTTGCGCGCCATGGAGAGCCCCAGCCCCGTCCCGTGGTGCTTCGTGGTGAAGAAGGCGTCGAAGATTTTCGGAAGGGCGTCGCTCGGGATCCCTGGTCCGGTGTCGCTGACCCGGATCGTCACCGTGCCGTTCATGGCGGCGGTGGCGACCTTGAGCCTTCCGCCGTCCTGCATCGCTTCCCGCGCGTTCTCAAGGAGATTGTGCAGCGCGAACTTGACCTGCCTGCCGTCCAAGCGTACGGGCGGCAGCCCCTCGGAGAGTTGTCGACGCACCACGACCCGGCCGCGCAGGAGAAGCGCTTCCTCCTGTTCAAGGGCTTGCTCGACGATGTCGTTCAGGTTCTCCAACCGGCACACGGGGGGCGCCAGCCGCGCGTACTGGAGGTAATTCTCGGCAAGATCGCCCAGGGTCTCGACCTCCTTCTCGATCCGGACGAGCGTTCCCCGGACCTCCTCTGACGCCGTCCCCTCCAGTCCCAGGTCCTCCTCGAGCAGCTCGAGGTTGAGCGAGATGGCGCTCAGGGGATCGCGGATCTGGTGGACAATCTCGGCCGAGGCGCGGCCCACCGACGCCAGCGTCTCGACGCACGTGACGCGCTCGCGGAGTTCCTCGATCCTGCGCTTCAGCTCTTCGATCTCCTGCGCCTCGTTCTCGACCTCCAGTCGCAGTCGCGCGCGGTCCCCGTCCATACGCTTCCGGTAGCGCGAAAGGTAGCTCATGAGAAGGGCGATCACGGGGATCAGGCCCGCGGCGAACAAATCATGGGGACGAGTCCACCCGCCGCTTGCCGCCTGAAACGCGAGAAGCACCGACGCCGCTGCGCCTGCGTAGATCGCCGCCTGGAGCGCTCTCATGCGAAGCCCGTTGACCCCGAGGACGAAGGCGCTGGCGAGGATGAGCGGACTGTCCAGTCCGCCGGAGGGGAGCACGAGGAGGATCGCGAAAGCGAAATCCGTGGCGGGGAGCAGGCCCGTTTCCGGGCAGTCGCGCCGACAGCCTGCAAGGAACGACGATGCGAAGACGCACGCATACCCCGCGAGCGACACCCACAG
>JAZDKG010000250.1:0-5838 GCA_043803205.1 Planctomycetota bacterium | reverse complement strand
GACTCCCCTGAGACTCCCCAGTCCCCCCAGGACTACCATGACCAAGAGAAGCAGCGTGCGGTCGAGGCCGAACTCCTTGGGCGCGATGATCCGGTTGAACATCGCGAAGAGCCCCCCGGCGTAGCCCGCCAGCGCCGCCCCGAGCACGAAGACGAGCACCTTGTATTTCGTCAGGTTCACCCCGACGAGCTGGCCCGCGAGCTCGTCCTCCCGGATCGAGAGGATCGCTCTCCCGTGGCTCGACCGCATGAGGTTGGCGATCAGCGCGAACGCCCCCGCCACCGACACCCATGTGAGGACCAGGAAAAAAACGAACTGGGGCCGCCCGTACTCATACACGAACGAGTGCGGCCACGTCGGCTCCCCCACCGGGAACCCGTCCGCCTGCCCGAGGGGACCGATCACGTTGATCACGCTCTCGAACATCGCCGCGAACCCCAGCGTCGCGATCGCTAGGTAATCCCCCGCTAGGCGCAGGCAGGGCACCCCCACGAGCGCCCCGAACGCCGCCCCCGCCAAGACCCCGCAGGCGAGCCCCGCCGGCACCTGCATCCACACCGGCGTCCCGGAAAGCCCCAGCACGACAAGCCCCGCCGTCGCGTACGCCCCCACCCCCATGAACCCCGCGTGCCCCAGCGAGAAGAGTCCCGCCTGCCCGTTGATGAGATCCAGGCTCGCCGCCAAGATCATGAAAATCCCCAGGTTCACGAGGTGAGGCGCAAGGTAGTCGAACTGGAGGTACGCTAGGAACTCCAACCTACGTTCTCCTCAGCTCCTTCCTCCCCAGGATGCCCGCCGGTCGCACCAACAGGATCAGGATGAGCAAGCCGAACGCCGCCACGTCCCGCGCGGCCCCTTGCGGGAAAAGCTCCCCGAAAAGCCTCTCGCTCACCCCCAGCACCAGTCCCCCCACGCACGCGCCCGGCACGCTCCCGATCCCCCCGGCCACCGCCGCGATGAACGCCTTGATCCCGTACGCGTACCCCATCATCGGCTTCACGCTCCCGTAGTACGTCGCGATGAGCACGCCCGCCACCCCCGCTAAGGCCGCCCCGAGAAAGAACGTGAACGCGATCACACGGTCCGGGTTCACTCCCACAAGGCGCGCCGCGTCCGCATCCTCCGACAGCGCCCGCATCGCCTTCCCGTACCGTGTGAACTTGACGACCGCCCACAGCCCCGCCGTCGAGATCGCCGCGACGAGAAGGACCAGGAGCTGCTTACGTCCCGCGGGCACCGTTAGCTCCTCGAAGACGCGCTTGGCCCCCGCCCCGCGCGCCGCCGCTAGCGACTCGTCGCTCGGCGTCTCCCCCGCCGCCGCAAGCAGCGCGCTGCGCGTCCTCCACCCCTCCCGAACCGAGTAATAGAGGTCGACGTCCCCCGCCTCGCCTTTCTCCGCTTCTTCGAAGCTGTAGTAGCGCCTCTCGAACGGGTTGCGACAGCCCCGCTCCGCCGCCGTCCACAGCCGCATCGCAAACGTCTGAAGAAAAAGCGAGATGCCCAGCGCCGTGAGGAGACCCGCGATCCGGCTTGCGCGCCCCAAGTGCGTTTCCCCCAGCGCCAGCGCCAGGACCCCCGCCAGCGTCCCTCCCCCCAGCCCCGCGGCAGCCCCCGCCGCTAGGCGCCCCGCCGTGAGAACCGATCCCCCCTCCCACCCCAGCGCCCCCCAGATCGCTCCGCGAAGCGCAAGCCCCGCGATGCACGCGAACACCGCGAAGAACATCATCGCCGCTAACGACCGCGCCGCCGCTCTTGATGATCGCCTCGCCAGCCTCCGCGCAACGGCCCCGCACGTCTTCGAGAGCGCGATCATCCCCGCGATGGCCGCCGCCGCCCCCGCCCACGCGTGCCGCTCCGGGACAAGCCCCAGCACTAGGAGCGCCCAAGGCAGCGGCAACACGATCTCCGCGATCCGCACCGCGGCAAGCGCCTCCCGCCGCAGCGGCCGGTACCCGACCCGCTCCGTCGCCAGCGCCAAGGCCGACGCCGCTACGGCCCCAGCGCCAATCGCGATCAGGAAGTCAGCCGCCGGACTGCCCGTCTCCACGCGCGCGAGCACAAAGTACCCCGCGAACGCCGCCGCCATGAAGAACTCGCCGTGCGCGAAGTTGATGAGCTTGATGATCCCGTAGACGAGCGTATACCCGACGGCGACGAGCGCGTACACCCCTCCCAGGGCGAGCGCATCCATCAAGCCTGAAGTCATGATCTCGGTCCGTCCCGCTCTATCGGGACCCGCTTGGACGCGACTGGGGACCCGCCGCAATCCCGCCTGCGCGGGACGCTTCGTACCGCTTGAGGAACCGCGCCCCGTTCGTCCCCGTCTCGAGAATCACGATGTCCTTGAGAGCGTTCCCCTCAGCGTCCATCGTGATCGTCCCCGTCACCCCCCGGAGGTCCCGGATCCCCGCGATCGCGTCCCGGATCCCCGGCCCCGTAGGCTCCTGCGCGCGGTTCACCGCGTCCACTAATGCCAGTCCCGCGTCATACCCCAGCGCCGCTAAGGCCGTCGGCGGCCCCACGCTCGGATACGCCTCCCGGTACGCCTTCACGAACTCCTGCACCCGGGCTTCGGGATCGTCCTGCGAGAAATGGTCCGCAAAGTAATGCCCCTTCGCGTTCGCCCCGGCAAGCGTGTAGAGCTCCGGCGAATCCCATCCGTCGCCTCCCAGGAACTTGGTCTTCAGCCCTTTCTCCTTCGCCTGTCGCAGGATCTTCCCCACCGGCTCGTAGTACGCCGGAATCACCACCACGTCGGGCGGGCCGCCCCGCAGCGTCCGGATCGAATCGATGTGCGCGCTGAAATCCTGGTCGTCGGGCCCGAACTGCCGCACCGACACAATCTCCCCCCCCAGCGACTTGAAGTGCGCCTGGAAGCTCTTCGACAGCCCCTTCGAGTACGCCGACTTGTACTCCTCCAGCACCGCCGCCCGGCTCGCCTTCAGCTCCTCCCTCGCGAAGCGCGCCATCGTCTGACCCTGATACGTGTCCGTGTAGCAGACACGGAAGACGTAGGGCTTCCCGACGGTGACCTCGTCGTGGGTGCTCGCCGGCGTGATGATCGGCACCTGCTTCGCCCCAGCGATGTCCGCCATCTTGAGCGTCGCGCTCGACTGCACCTCCCCGATCACCGCCTTCACCCCCTGAAGCGTCACCATGTCCCGCATCAGGTCCCGCGACTTGTCCGTCTCGCTGTGATCGTCCTGATAGACCACCTTGATCTTCACGCGATTCGCGGCATTCGCCTCCCGCACCGCAAGCTCAAGACCCCTTCGAGTGTCCTGCCCGTACGTCGCGATCGCCCCCGTCTCCGGCAGGATTGCACCAACTAATACCTCCTGCTCAAGAGGCTGTTCGCTCACCGCCTGCCCCTCTACCTCCACAGGCGGCTGAGCCTTCTTCCCGCAACCCACGAGAAGCGCTAGAACGACCGGTACCGCGATTAGAATCCGTCTCATCTTTCTGTCCCCTTGATCTGCTTCGGGCGAACCTTCCCCGCGCCGGGGTCTGACACCCTTTTCCTCCTGGAAAACAGGTGTCTGACCCCCCTTCTTGGCGCGCACCCGATTGTAGGACCCCGCCGCGCGCATTGTCAAAGAAAAACGCATCTCCTCGCCTTGCGCAACCCGCCAGGCGCGGCTTCCGCCCGTCGGCACCGCCGCGTATAATGCGACAAGAGGACGGTTGCACGCGCATGGACGACTGCCCAATCACCGCCACGATCCTCGGAAGTTGTTCGGGAATCCCCGTCCCGGGCCGCTTTCACGCCTCCGTCGCGCTCCGGGCGGGAGCTGACCTCTACCTCCTTGACGCCGGCGAGCCGGCCGCCTCAAGCCTCGTCGCCCGGGGTGTCGGCCCCGACGACCTCGCCGCTAGCTTCATCTCCCACATGCACGCCGACCACTGCGCCGGCCTCCCCATGCTCGTCCAGTGGATGCAGCTCGCCGGGAGGAAGCGTCCTCTGCGCGTTTATCTCCCCGCCCCCGCGCTGGACCCCGCGAGGCGCCACCTTGACTCGATCTTCCTCGGCGCCCCTTTCCTCCCGTTCCCCCTCGAACTCTCCCCCGTGACCCCCGGCATCGTCCTGAGCGACGGCTCGATCTCCGTCGAGGCCCACCCCACGACACACCTCGCCCCCTACGCCCGCGCCGTCCGCAAGGGCGGCCTCGACGGCGCCGCCCTGTGCCTTGAGAGCTACCTTTATGTCGTGACGGCCGGCCGAAAACGAATCGTCTACTCGGGCGACCTGGGCTCCCCCGCCGACCTCGACCCCGTGATCGACGGCGCCGACCTCCTTATCGTGGAGCTGGCCCACTTTCCCCCCGAGGATCTCTTCCGCTACTTGGGCGCGAAATCCGTCGCCCGAGTCGTCTGTTTCCACCTCCACCCGGATCTCGAAACGCGTCTCGACGAACTCGCGGCGACCGCCCGGCGCTTCCTCCAGGATCGCGCTTCTATCGCCTTCGACGGAATGGAAGTGCGATTGTAGCACAAGCGAGAACACGGATGCCCCCTCGAAAGACAACAACAGTAACCTTCATCGGCGCCTCCACCTGCATCCCCGACCTGGGCGCGGAAGCCTCCTCCCTCCTCGTCAACGAATCCTGCCTCATCGACCTCGGCTGGAACGCCGCGATGCGCGCCCGCGACATGGGCTACGATCCGCTCCTCATCGACACCGTCATCCTCACCCACCTGCACCAGGACCACTACATGGGCCTGGTCCCCTTCCTTTTCTACCGGGCACTGACGACGCAGAAGAAGCCCGCCGGCCCGCTCACAATCATCGGCCCGTCCGCCGTACGGCGGATCGCCGACGCCGCGCTCGACTTCCTCCAGGCCCGCCGCTTTAGCGAGCTCGAGTTTGACTACAACCTCGTACCCTTACCCCCGGGCGCTGGGTTCGAAACGGACGCCTTCCGCCTCGACACCTGCCCCGCTAAACACGTCTCAGGCGCAAATATGCTCGAGGAGGCGCTCGCCCTGCGCCTCACCGACCTCTCCACAGGCGCAGCGTTCGCCTACTCCGGCGATACTTCCTACCATCCCCCGATCGCGGACCTCGCCCGCAGTCTCCCCCTCCTCATCCATGACTCCTCCCACACCTCTCCCGAGGAAGCCGCCACAATCGCCCGCGACGCCGCTAGCGCGCGCCTCATCCTCATCCACTATCGCAAGGCGGACGGCGACAAGTTCCTCGCCCAGGCCCGCCGGATCTTCCCCGAGACCTCCCTCGCCGTCGAAGGCGCGACCGTGGATGTCCCCCCGCGAAAGCCCTAGTCGCCTGATTCTCGCCCGGCCTCAAGACCCAGCGATTTCCACGTGCCAAAGATGTCCTTGACGACTGTCTCTGTGGACTCGCTTCGCAGGTCGTAGCGCACAAGATCCTCTCCGTCCACACCCAAGACCGTGCCGTCGGCCATCAGGATATATTGCAAGTGACAGGGCACATAAGGGTTCATTCTGAGAGGTAACCTCGTTGTCCTTCCGAGATTCGGGACCACCAAGAGAGGCTGCTCTTCGACCGCCGCTCGCGAAACCTGCGGTGCGCCCGCCACATCCGATCGCGCTTGAAGCCCGTGGAAGCTCGTCTTGAAGAGGAAATTCTCCTCGTCGAGGGAGACGGCCCCCACGTCTATCCACGCTTCCGGGTCGGTAATCGCCAAGCCGATCACCTCCCATGTGGCACGGTCGAAGTCGTAGTAGCATAGCTCACGCAGGGCTTGTCCGGGCTCGCGTCGGATGAACGCCAGGATCCCCTTCCCTGTCACAAGCAACTGGGCGTAATCATCGTTTCTGGCTCCCTCGGGCGTCCTCAGGGGAAGATCCAAGAGTGCG
>JAZDKG010000249.1:0-9862 GCA_043803205.1 Planctomycetota bacterium | reverse complement strand
GTTTGCGCCGTTCTTGCGAGGCATGTCGCAAGAGATCGTCCCGCGGCACGTTCTTGAGAAATCGTGGAAGGACGGTGCCTTCAACTCCACCTGGGGGGTGAACACCCCACCCGGCAAGATGGTGGGGAGCGGCCCGTTCATCCTCGTCGAATACCGACCGGCTGAGCGGGTGGTCCTCGAGCGCAATCCGCGGTACTGGCGAAAAGACGCCGTCGGGAAGGTGCTTCCCTATCTCGATCGCGTCATTCACGTGATCGTCCAGGACACGAACGTCGCGCTCCTCAAGTTCCGCTCGGGCGAGGTGGACCTCTACGGGATGCGGGGAGTGGACGTTCAGGTTCTCGCTCCAACGCGCGTGCAGGAGAATTTCACGATCTACGACGCCGGCCCCTCGCTGGGTTCCTCCTTCCTGGTCTTCAACGAGAACCCCGGAAAGGACGAAAAGGGCAGGCCCTTCGTCGAGCCGCGCAAGCTCAAGTGGTTCCGCAACGTCCTCTTCCGCCGCGCGTGCAGCCACGCGATCGACCGCAACGCCATCATCGAGACCCTGATGAACGGCTGGGGCTATCCCCAGTATGGTCCCATGACCGTAAGCGAAGGCTTCTTCTACAACGTCGACACCCCGAAGTACGAATACGATCCCGCCAAGGCGAAGGAGCTCCTGCAATCCCTGGGTCTTGTCGACTACAACGGAGACGGCATCCTCGAGGATCCCCGGGGGAAGAACGTCGAGTTCAACCTGTTCACGAACGCCGAGAACGACGTCCGCATTCGCATCACGAACAGCATCCGCAAGGACCTCGAAAACGTCGGAATCCGCGTGAACTTCCTCCCCCTCGAGTTCAATGCGCTCGTCACGAAGCTCGGCAGTCCTCCTTACGACTGGGAAGCGATCCTTCTCGGCCTGACGGGCGGCCCGGAGCCCCACTTCGGACAAAACGTCTGGCACTCCTCGGGTCAGCTCCACGAGTGGTACCCGCAGCAGGAATCCCCCGACACCCCCGAGGAGGCTGAGATCGACCGTATCTTCGCGGCGGCCGTGCAGGAGCTCGATCCCGCCAAGCGCAAAGCCCTCTATGACCGATGGCAGGTTATCGCCGCCGAGCAGCAGTGGATGATCTATACCGTCTCCCCCGCTTCCCTCACCGCGGTCCGGAATAAGTTCGGCAACTTGGACCCGAGGCCGATCGGCGGCATGCTCCACAACCTCGACGAGCTGTACATCCTCCAACGATAGAGATGTTCCCATAGATGCGTGCCTACATCCTTCGACGCCTGCTCATCTCGATTCCGCAACTCCTCGGCATCTGCTTCATCACCATGCTCGCGATGGAGATCTCCCCCGGCGACATGCTCGCCGAGGTCCGCAACGACCCCCTCGTCAGCAAGGAAACGATCCGCGCGTTCGAGAGGCGGTTCCACCTCGACAAAGCGTTCCTTGCCCGCTACGTGATCTGGGTCGGCAACGTCGCCCGGGGCGACCTGGGCGAATCCTTTTCCCAGAAGCTCCCCGTGACGGAGGTCCTCAAGAGCCGACTGGCCAACACGGTCCTCCTCTCCGTGACCGTCATGTTCTTCACGTGGCTCCTCTCCATCCCCCTGGGGGTGCTCGCGGCCACCCGGCAGAACCGTCCTTCGGACCGTGCCATCTCGTTCGTCTCTTTCGTCGGGCTTTCCATGCCCGGGTTTTTCCTCGCGATGCTTCTTCTGTATCTAGCCTCCGTGACCGGCGTCCTTCCCACGGGCGGGATGCGCTCAGCCGGATATGCAGAGCTTGGTCCGATTGCCCGTGTTCTGGACGTCGCGCGACACATGGTCATTCCGGCGTTCGTTCTGGTCTTCGGCTCCATCGGCTCCCTGCAGCGGATCATGCGCGCCAACATGGTGGAGACGCTGCGCGCCCAATATATCACCACCGCCCGCGCCAAGGGCCTTACCCGAGGCGCGGTGATCTGGCGGCACGCATTCCGCAACGCCATCAATCCCTTCATCACCATCTTCGGCATGAGCCTCTCTGGTATCATCGGGGGCGCCGCCCTGATCGAGATCATCTGCTCCTGGCCCGGACTCGGAAGCGTGATGCTGGCGGCTGTCCGCGCGCAGGACACCTACCTCGTCATGGGCGACCTCCTCATCTCGGGGGTGCTTGTGATCCTCGGCAATCTTCTTGCCGATATCCTGCTGGCGCTCAACGACCCGAGGGTTTCCTACACATGACGAGGCAAGGCGTATCCCCAACCCGTCGGGCGCTTCGAAAACTCGCGCGCCAGCGCGCCGCGATGATCTCTCTCGTCGTCCTTGTCTTGCTGTACCTGGGCGCGATCTTTGCCCCATTTCTAGCGCCCTACTACTATGACAACGTCCTGCGCGCCCATTCGTACGCTCCTCCCAATCTGCACTTTTTCGACGAGCACGGCCGCTTCCACCTGCGTCCCTTCGTCTACGCGATGTCCTATGAGTGGGATGCTAGCTACCAGCGCCGCTACGTCGAGGACCGCTCCCGGCGCTACCCCGTGCGCTTCTTCTACCGAAGCGATGATCGGCAGAACGCGTACAACTTCCTGTTCCTCTTTCCCACGAACCGCCACCTCGTGGGCGTCGATCCCCCCGCGCGCGTGTACCTCATGGGCGCCGACGAGCAGGGGCGGGACCTATGGAGCCGCATCCTCTTCGGATCCCGCATTTCCCTTTCCGTCGGTTTCGTGGGCGCGGGGATCTCGTTCGTCCTGGGGATGCTCATCGGAGGCGCGAGCGGCTACGCCGGCGGGAAGACCGACAACCTCATTATGCGGCTCTGCGAAATGGTGATGCTTGCCCCGGCCTTCTATCTCATGCTCGCCTTGAGGGCGGCCCTGCCCGCGAAGATCCCTTCGTGGCAGGTCTACCTCCTCATCGTCGCCATCCTCTCCTTCATCGGGTGGGCGGGCCTAGCGCGCGTGATCCGCGGCATGGTCCTGTCGCTCTCCAGGCAGGAATACGTCCTGGCGGCACGAGCCGTCGGCGCGGGGCATGCGACGATCATCCTGCGGCACATCCTCCCCAACACCCTCTCCTACGCGATCATTGCGGTGACCGTCTCCATCCCTGGCTATATCCTCGGCGAAACGGGCTTGAGCCTCATCGGACTGGGCATCCAGGAGCCCTATGCGAGCTGGGGCAACCTCCTTTCGGCCGCCATGAGCATCCCCGAAATGCAATTCCATCCGTGGATCCTTGTGACCGGCCTTTTCATCCTTGTCGCCGTGATGTGTTTCAACTTCCTGGGCGACGGACTCCGCGACGCCTTCGATCCTCGATCCCTAGCGCAGCCCGGCGCAGGCGACGAAGAGGACGCCCATGCCGCTCCTTGATGTCCGCAACCTGCGCACCGTGTTCCGCACCGAGGCTGGCTTGGCGCGCGCGGTCGACGGCGTCAGCTTCTCAATCGAGTCGGGGTCCACGGTCGCCCTCGTCGGAGAGAGCGGCTGCGGGAAGTCGGCGACGGCCCTCTCCATCCTGCGCCTCATCGATGATCCCCCGGGACGGATCTCCGAGGGGGAGGTCTTTTTCGACGGCCGGGACCTCCTTGCCCTTTCCGAAGCTGAGATGCGAAGCGTCCGCGGGGCGCGGGTCTCTATGGTCTTCCAGGAGCCGATGACGAGCCTCAACCCGGTCTTCAGCGTCGGACGTCAGGTCGCCGAGAGCCTCCGGGTCCACCTGGGAGCGTCCCGAATCGAAGCGCGCCGTCGCGCCGTCGAGCTTCTCAAGATCGTTGGCATCCCGGCGCCGCACGAGCGCGTCGACAACTACCCGCATGAGCTGTCCGGCGGCATGAAACAGCGCGTGGTGATCGCGATGGCGCTCGCGTGCAACCCCGCGCTCCTCATCGCGGACGAGCCGACGACGGCGCTGGACGTCACCATCCAAGCGCAGATCCTGGAGCTCCTGGCTTCCCTGCGTCACGAGTTCGAAATGGCGGTGCTCCTCATCACGCACGACCTCGGGATCGTCTCGGAGAACGCCGACGTGGTAAACATCATGTACGCGGGAAAGATCGTGGAGCGTGCGGGCGCGGGCGAGCTTCTCGCGCGTCCCCATCACCCGTACTCCGTGGGGCTCCTCAACTCCGTCCCGAAACTTGGGGAGGGTCGGGCGCGTCTCGAGACGATCCCCGGCACGGTCCCCTCGGCCACCCGCTGGCCCCCAGCCTGTCGCTTCCACCCCCGGTGTCAGCGGGCGACGCGGGAATGTCGAGAAGTGGAGCCGCCCTTCGAGGAGCTTTCCCCGGGTCGTTGCGTCGCCTGTTATCATCCACATTAGTTCGCGGGGCCCGGCCGCACTATCTCGTCCCGAACTCCT
This sequence comes from Planctomycetota bacterium, assembly GCA_043803205.1. GTDB lineage: Bacteria > Planctomycetota > DG-23 > JAZDKG01 > JAZDKG01 > JAZDKG01. The sequence goes on along the minus strand of JAZDKG010000249.1, from coordinate 5,524 downwards.
GCGACGCCTCGAAATAAGCCTGCACTGCTTCCACGGGCACGTTCCAGGGGATGTGATTCCCGATCCCGAAAAAGTAGCCGGGGAGATCCTTCCCGAAGTCGGCCATGTTCTTGACCATCTTCCGGATCGCGCCGCGGTCGTTGGTCATGAGCGCCCGGTTGTCTCCGTCGCCGATCATCGCCTTGTCGGGGTGCTTGCGGCCCATCGCACGCCAGTCCGTGTAGGGCTCCGACCGGATGCCGTCCGCCCCGCACGCGAAGATGTCGTCGGCCACGAGATCGACGTTGCCGTCCGAGATGAAAATGACCTTCGTCCCGTTCGCCCGGAGGTACCCCCAGAACTCCTCGTAGTAGGGATAGATCATCTCCCGAAGCCACTCCGGCCTGAAGACGGGGCCACGCGCAAAACAGATGTCGTCGTGGCTCACGAACGCCTCCGTGTCTGTCTTTGCCCACGCCTGGAAGGCCTTCCGGCTGAGCTCCGCGAACTGCGCGAGAAGCCTCTTCATGGCCTCCTGGTGAAGTGCCCCCAGCTCGAGCATGAGCTCCCACCCGAACGTGAGGAGCGGCCACATGAAAAGGGTGTTGTAAAAGCTGGGGATCACGAGGGCGAGCTCGCCCGTCGCCTGTCGATCCGCGTCCAGCTCGCTCTGGAACTGTGCGGCAAGCTCCTCCACGCTAAGCCGATAGTCGTAGTCTGCGACGAGCCCCTTTCCGCGCAGGTCCATGTCTTCGAGCGGATCGTAGGCGAGCGCGTCCTCGATGCTGCGGAACCGGTGTCCCCAGTCCCAGTGCCACGTCTTCCCGGTTCCCCATCTCGCCTGTTTGCGCCCCTCCGAGTCCTCGAATGTGAGTTCTCCGTCGGGGAGTTTCTGGATCCGTTCGTCGCTCTCCGGGACGCCTCCGACGTCGATCGGCAGCATCTCCAGAAGCCGCTTGCGCGCCAGCCTCGGGTGCTCCCAGGGATCGATCCCCGTATGCGCCTGCTCGAAAGACGGATTGGACAGGCTCTCCCAGTGGGGGATCCTGTCCGTCGGTTCCAGTCGGATCGCGGCTAACGCCCTTTCCCTTCGCATGGCTGCCCTTTTCTCAAGTGGGGACGGAAGGGCTTTCCGTGCCCCGCCTCGCGGGGTCACTCGAAGGCCATCCCCTGCTCCTCCACCGCGTCGCGCATCGCGACAAGGTTCTCCCTGGGGGTCCCCGGGAGCATGTCGTCCGTCCCGCCCAGCATGTGGCGGTGGCCCCGCATGGCCTCGATGATCTCCTTAGTCCGGCGACGGATCTCCTGGGGCCCATCCTCCCAGAGATATCCGACGTACATCGCCCCGCGGCTCGCGCGTACCTTGGTGGCGTTGCGTATCCGCCTTAGGTCCGTGATGTCCCCCGCCGGGGGCGGCGAATAGCTCTCCATGACGTCAGGCGAGATGTCCGCCCATATCCCTTCCTGTACCATCCGCTGATACCGGCCGCAGCAGTGCCACCAGGAGAGCTTTGCGGCGTCTCGGATGCGCTGGTTGATGGCTTTCGCCTGGGGGACGACGATGTTCCGGTAGAGGGTCGGTGAATAGATCTCGTACCCGTTGATCGAGTATCCGAAGATGTCGACGCCCGCTTGCGCGCCGGCCTCGATCCACAGCATCGTCGCCTGCATGTGGAGGTCCATAAGCTCCTCGAGCGTCTCGCGGTGGTCGTGGATGAAGTAGAGGCCTTCCTCCTGCTTGAAGAACTGCGAGCAGGTCAGTTCCACCATGGGGATGAAAAGCCACATCATGGCGGGGCCTTCGTCGTGCGTCGCTGCAATGTTGGACCCAGTCTCCCTCACGAGGTCCGCCAGCACCCTCTCCCGGTTCTCCAGGATCCCGCGCGCGCTTCCGCGAACGAGCGCCTGGTATGCGGGAACGTCGTGGGCCCCCATGACGAAGTTCCGCACGATCCGCAGTGGCTCGTCGAACGTCTTCTCGCGGATGTCCGTGAGCGTCCCCTCGGGTGTCTCGAAGCGCCGGACGGTCCGCGTCCCCCCGCTGGGCAGCTTCTCTTCCTCGGAGGACATTCGGATGTCCTTGGCATAGTCGTTCACTCCGTGGAAGATCGAGGGGCCGTGGACGCAGAACCACACCTCGGCCCCGAGCTCCCGGGCGGCGCGGATCTGCTCCTCGTACCCGTAGTTCCCCTCACGCCCGTACCAGACGTTCGGGAGGTCCCCTCCGACCCAGAAGAGGAGGGGCATCCTGTCGGGATCGCCCTCGGCCATCCAGGAGAGGAGTTTTTCTCGACGCGTCATCCGCACTCTCCTCCAGGGGAAGAAGTGGTCTTGGGAAGTCTATCGTTCGGCTCCTTGCCGTCAATGCCGGTCCGGGCTCCGCCGCTTTGACTTCCGGCGCCCGGGGTGATATCATCTGCGCCGCGGTATCGCCCTTCCGCAGAGGGGGAGAGGACGGAGATGCTCGAAAACGTCGATCTCTCGCAGTCCCTCGATAAGGGACGTTTCAAGGAAATCTGGGTTCCCCTCGAGCGTCGCTTGAGTGAGCTCCAGCGCCGCGCCCGAGCGAAGGGCATCCCGGTCATCGTCGTGTTCGAAGGATGGGACGCCGCCGGCAAGGGCACCTGCATCAATCGCACCGTGGCAGGCCTCGATCCCCGCGGGTACAGGGTCTATCCGATCAGCGCTCCCACGGAGCGGGAGGATCTCTATCCGTGGCTGTGGCGCTTCTGGACGTGCATCCCCGGGAAAGGCGCGATCGCCATCTTTGACCGAAGCTGGTATGGGCGCGTGCTCGTTGCGCGCGTAGAGAAGCTCATTAGGAAACGTCTCTGGCGTGCGGCCTACGACGAGATCCGGCAGTTCGAACGCACGCTTGCCGACGACGGCATGGTCATCGTCAAGTTCTGGCTTCATATCGATCAGAAAGAACAAAAGCGCCGCTTCCGGAAGCTGCTCAAGAGCCCTTCGCTTGCGTGGAAGGTCGGGAAAGCGGAGTGGCGTCAGAACGAACGCTACGAGGCATACCGGGAGGCCGTCGAGGAGATGCTCGAGGAGACGAGCTGCGGCTTCGCTCCGTGGACGATCGTAGAGGCTGGGGACCGCCGCTACGCGTGGGTGAAGATCGCCGAAACCATCGCCGAGTCCCTGGAACGCGCCCTTTCCGGACGGGGCTCCGAAACGGCTGTCGCCGAACCTTCGGCTTCAGAGGACGCTCCCCCGTCAGGTCCTTCCCGTCTCGATAATGTCGATCTCAGCCTTGCTCTGCCGCGTGAAACGTACGACAAGGAGGTCAAGCGCCTCCAGAAACGTCTCCTGGTCCTGGAACACGAGGTATTCCTGGCGCGCATCCCCGTGTGCGTCGTGTTCGAGGGGTGGGACGCGGCCGGCAAGGGAGGCATCATCAAACGTCTCACGGGGGGCCTCGACCCGCGCGGTTACGAGGTGATCCCCATCGGTCCGCCCAGCGACGAGGAGAAGGGCCATCACTACCTCTGGCGGTTCTGGCGTCGCATCCCGCGTGCCGGGCATATCACCATCTTCGACCGAAGCTGGTACGGGCGCGTCCTCGTGGAGAGAGTCGAGGGCTTCTGCTCCCGCTTCGAGTGGACGCGGGCATACCGGGAAATCAACGAATTCGAGGGACAGTTGGCCGCCTTCGGCTGCGTCATCCTCAAGCTCTGGCTGCACATGAGCCCGGAGGAGCAGCTCCGACGCTTTAGCGAGCGGGAGGTGGTCGCATACAAGCAATGGAAACTGACGGACGAGGACTGGCGGAACCGCGGGAAGTGGGACCTGTATAAGAGCGCCGCCGAAGACATGCTCGGACGCACAAGCACGGACGCCGCCCCCTGGACGATCGTCGAGGCGAACTCGAAGCACTACGCGCGGATCAAGACCCTTCAGACGGTCGTGGAAGCGCTGCAGGCGGCCCTTCCCGAAGGGCGTCACCGATAGCGCCTGCGTCTCCTACGGGCCACCCACCGGGAATTCGATCACGTCAGGTGTGAGCACGTCGCGGTACTGGTTGCTCGTGTAGAAACTGATGTTGAAAAGGATGTTGACCGCAAGGAAGAGGGCGGCGACAAGCCATATCCCCCTGCGCGCCCGCGCCCCGACGTACGCCGGGATGAAAAAGAGGATGAGCGTCAATCCGAGGCTCATCCCCACTTTCAGGTTCTTGAACGCTGTGGCGGAAAGCGTGCCCCTCTCGTAGAGCTCATCCTCGTCGATTCCCGGTTTCTCCGCCTCCTGCCTGCGTCGGGACTCCTCCCGAAGTTCCGCAAAGCGCTTCTGCTCGATCGCCGTCACCAGCCGCTCGAACCCGTTGTAAGGGAGCCACCCGTTGATCATCAGCGCGAAATAGATGTCCTCGCTGAAGATCGTGTGGAAGCTCCAGAGGTGAAACCGCGGGAGGAAGTACGTCTTCTGGTGGGGGATCTCGAATTCCGTCTTCTTGATGATCGCGCCGGTCGCCACGAGTGCCGCCAGCACCAGGACCGACACGAACAGCGCGATGACGAGACTCGTTTTCGCATCCCGTCCTCCCGCCGCGGGTTTCCCCTCGGTTGTCGTCTCCCCCACCGCTACCTTCTGTCCCTTGACCACAAGATGGCGGGATGTAAGTCGCGCAAGCCAGCCGATCCCCAGCGCAAGAAAGAACGACACCACCGCTAGGTCGATCTCGAGCAAAAAAAGCTCGAAGGGCTTCGGGGCTTCATCGCATCCCGCGAGCGCTAGGACCATTCCGATCAAGCAGCCGACCAATATCGCCCGTCTCATGGCTTTGCCCCTTACCGTGGTTCCCCGTGTTCCCCGTCGTCCCCCTCATTCTTGGCTTTTTGCCTCTCGCGGTCAAGTGCGAAGATGAGCTCCATCACGCTCGTGAGGTGCCTGCGGATCCACGTCTCGGCCTCTTCGACTCCGAGAACGATGCCGACAAGCTCCGTCAGATGGAACACGGGGATGCGGAAGAGCCGCCCCCGCGTCGCCGTGAGCTCATCCTGTCGCGCGTCAAGCTGGAGATGGCACAGGGGACAGATGGTCACGATCGCCTGTGCTCGGGCGTCCTGCGCCGCGCCCAGGACCCTTTCGATGCAGGTGAGCGCCTCGCTGGCCGCGTACCCCACGGGCCCTCCGCAACAGGTTGTCGAGCCGAACCACTCGGCGCTCTCGCCTCCCAGCGCCTCCACGATCCGTTCGATCGGTCGATCGTCCAGGATGCGCTTGGTCTCGTCCCGCCAGAGCTGGCAGCCGTAGTAGGCGGCCAGCCGCAACCCCTCAAGATCGTCCTGAGCACGGGTCCGAATGGCCTCGATCATCTCCGGGCGACCGAGGGCCTCCGCGACGCTCACGAGGGCGGGGAGCGCGTCTTGGGCCTCCCGCATGTCTCTTGGGGCGAGCTGGCGCTTGGCTTCCTCCAGATTCCTTAGACAGATCGCGCACGCGAGCACGACCTCGTGTCCGAGCGACCGACAGAGCTTCAGGTTGTCCCGGTTGAGCTTCGCCCACCTCTCGTCATCGTAGCTTCTCGCGCTGGTGCCGC
>JAZDKG010000248.1:0-2807 GCA_043803205.1 Planctomycetota bacterium | reverse complement strand
CAGTGCTGGCTCTTCGGCTCCTACTCGATGCGCCAGCGCCGGCAGCTCGTCATGAATCAGGCTTTCCCTCCCGAGGCGATGCGCCTGGAAAGAGTGCACGGGAAAGGCATCGCCTCCGACTCCCTCGTCGGCATCCTCGGCAACCCCGGCGAGAACGCCGACAACACCCTCGGCTGGTCCGCGACCTGGTTCAATCCCGCGCTGGGCCGCAACATGACCTTCCCCATCAATCGCGAGGAATACCGTCGCGCCTTCATGGAGAACCATGACCGCTCCTGGAACGTCCTCTTCTCCGACGGAAGCGTCAAGACCTACAGCGACTCCTCCCTCGCCGTCACTTACGCCCTGCTCGACGCCACTCCCACCGAGGTCTGGGCCCTCCCCCCCTGGGGGAACATCATCTACCTCTCCCAGACCTCCATCCCCGAGGGACCCGCCATCGAAAAGACCGTGTGGTCCGTCTATTTCGATTCCCTTTACGCACAGGATTGACCGGCGCTGCGCGGGTCCTCTGCGCTCCCAAGCTTGACTCGCCGACCCCTCCCCCCTACCGTCTAGCTCAAGGGAGTTGCGTTCTTGCGTCGGGAACTGGCAGGTCTCATCACATGTCCCCATTGCGGGGGGCCTCTTGTGCTGCGCGCCGAGCCCCCCGGCGACGAAGCCGTTTCGGGGACCCTCGTCTGCTCCTGCGGTCGGGCGTACCCCATCCGGAACACCATCCCGCGCTTCATCACCGCGCCCGCGGGCCGGACCGCCCGGAGCTTCGGGATGGAGTGGCGCACCTTTCTCATCGCGCGTGACCAAGAGGACGAAGCCGTCTTCCGCGCGAAGACGGGGCTGGCGCCCGAAGAGCTTCGCGGGAAGCGCGTCCTCGACGCGGGCTGCGGCGGCGGCCGCTATGCCCGCATCGCCGCTCGATGGGGCGCACAGGTCTTCGCCGTTGATCTGTCCGAAGCCGTCGAGAGCGCGCGCGATCTCTGCCGCGGACTTCCCGTCCACGTCCTCCAGGCGGATCTCCGCCGCCTCCCCTTCCCCCAACGCTTCTTCGACGTGATCTTTTCCATCGGGGTGCTGCACCACACCCCCGACACGCGCGAGCACATGCGCGCCCTCACAAGGCATCTCGCCCTCGGCGGGACCTTCTCCCTCTGGCTCTACAAGCGCTGGCGGCCGGCGCTGGAGGCGGTCAACTCCGCCCAGCGCGCATTCACGAAAAGGCTCCCCCTCCCCGTCATGCTGCGCCTTGCCGAGATCCTTGAGCCGGTCGGACGCGCCAAGGTCGCCCTCTCGCAGAGCCGGTCGCCGCTCGTGCGCAGGCTCGGGGTCCTCGCGAACGTCCTCACGATCGGCGTCTCCATGCACCCCGTCAGGGCGCAGCGCGTCTGCGACACATTCGACTGGTACTCTCCCGAATACCAGTCGCACCACACCGACGAAGAAGTGCGCCTCTGGCTCGTCGAAGAAGGCTTCGGCGATATCCGGAACCTGAGCGAGAGGTCCGGGTACTCCTTCCACCCGGGTCAGGGCGAGGGCGTCAACTTAAAGGCCACGCTCTCAGCGCGTCCGGCCTCATCCGGCGCACGCTGAATCCCTCACGTCTCCGAAAAACGCGACCAGATGAAAGCGCCCGCCGCCCCGAAGACGAGCCCATAGAAGAGGGCCACGGCCCCCGTCGGCGCCAGCCGTGCAATGTCCATCCCGTGGATTTGCCCCGCGCGGAAGACGAGCCGCGCGATCCAGTTGACCAAGAGCCCCCACGCTAGGCCCGCGGCGAGACCGTTGATGAGATACCTTTCCCCCGCGACCTGGGCGGCGTAGAACCCCCCGACGCCTGCCGCCAGCGCCTTCAGCGCCGTCGGGAGCGCCACGTCGAGTCCGCTGAACCACCCGCCGGTCGTCGCCACCTTCGCTGTAAAGCTCGATAGTACCAGCACCGCCAGGATGCCCACCGCCGCGCCCAGGCCGACCGCTAAATACCTCCCCCACAGGAGGGCCCCCACGACTACGAACGGCGTCGCCGCGTAAAAGAACGCCCCGACCCAGTTCACCTTGAGGCCCACGCGACCCCCCACGAGTGCGACCAGCACGTAGAGGATCGCGTACGCCCCCAGGAGATGCCCTGTCATCATCGCAGGGACAGGGATCTTCTCCCCGCGGGCCTTCCCTTTCTTGCCGTACTTCCGGCCTGTCTCCAGATCCAGACCGCAGGAGTCGCAGATGGCGATGTCGGCCGGGACATCGGCGCCGCAGTCCGGGCAGACCCGCCCTTGGACCTCCCGTTTCGGCGCCGGCGCCGCCTCCGTCTCCGGCGTCGGCAGCGTCTCGGGTTTGCGCTTCGGGACTTGCGGCTTGGGCTTCGGCTTGGGCGCGGCCTTGGGACCCGGCGGCTGCTTCGCCTCTGCCGCGCGGGTTTGCGCCGTCTTGGGCGCAGCCCTCGCGCCCGGCGTCGACTCCACCGCGGGCGCCGCCTTCCCAGGCTTCGCCACGATCTTCGCCACCCCCACTTCCGGGTCCTCGAAGGCCGGCACCCGCAGTACCGCCCCGCAGCCCGTGCAGATCTCCACCCGCTTCTCGAGCCCTTGCTCGAAGAAGTGCTCCCGCCCGCATTCGCAGAGGATCCTGACCCTTGCCCCGTTAGCCATCGGTCCGTCCTCTTCCGGCTGTCCTACGACCCGGCGCGAAGGCCCCGTCCGGCGCCGCGGGCGATTCCCGCGGCCCCTCAGAGATACGTCGCGAAGAACTGGTACGCCTTGTTCCCCGCGAACGCGTGACCGCCGGGATGGATATCCGCGTGCAGGCGATCCTCG
>JAZDKG010000247.1:0-11633 GCA_043803205.1 Planctomycetota bacterium | reverse complement strand
CCCACGAACTTCTTTGCGCCGCCTCCAACCGGGTCCAGGACCTCAATCTGCTTGACGGGGAAGCGGCCCTCCGCCTCCGACTCCTCGATGTACTCTTCCTTGCGATAGATCATCTGTTCTCCCCGAACTCAAGGTACTTTTCCCATGCGGCGCAGTCCGATTCTCAGTATATCTTATCTGAGGATGCGGGCAATGCATAGAGGAACCGGCGGATTTTCGCGGGACGCGGGAGCTCGAGGCGCGAACCGCAGGAGGCAGGGAGAAGATGGCGGATCAGGACCCCTGTCAGTGCGTCATGGTGATCTTCGGGGCGTCGGGGGACCTTACCCGGACGAAGCTCATCCCGGCGCTCTTTGACTTGGAGGCGCAGGGGCTGCTTCCGGCGGGCGTGCGCGTGGTGGGGTTCAGCCGGCGGGAGATGGACACGCCGACGTTTCGGGAGGAGATGCGGCGGGCCGTTGAGGCTCATGCGAGGCGTCGTCGCTCGAGCGGGGGGGATTGGGAGCGGTTCGCGGGGCGCATCGAGTACGTGTCGGGCGACTATGGGGACATCGGTGCGTATGGCAGGCTCGAGGAGGCGGTGAAGGGCGTCGGAGGCGGGCGCGAGACGCTCCGGCTTTTCTATCTAGCGCTTCCTCCGTCCGTGGCAGAGAACGTTCTGTCGAGCTTGAGGAAGTCCGGGATGGCGGACCGGGCCAGCGTGGATTCGAGGGTCATGGTCGAGAAGCCTTTCGGGCTGGACCTCGAAAGCGCAAGACGCCTCAATCGTCTCCTCTCCGACGCTTTCAAGGAGTGTCAGGTCTATCGGATCGATCACTACGTGGCGAAGGACACGGTGCGGAACCTTCTCGTGTTTCGGTTCGCCAACGCGATCTGGGAGCCGTTGTGGAATCGCGAGCACGTTGACAACATTCAGATCACGGCCGCGGAAGACTCCGTTGTGGGACGCCGGGGCGGGTACTACGAGGAGGCCGGGGTCGTGCGGGACATGGTGCAGAATCACGTGCTCCAGGTCCTGGCGCTGGTCGCCATGGAGGCGCCGCTTGCCAACGACGCGGAGTCCGTGCGCGACAGGAAGGTGGAGGTGTTCAAGGCGCTAGCGCCCATCGCTCCGGGGGACGTCGTGTTCGGGCAGTACCGGGGATACCGCGAGGAGGAGAAGGTGGATCCTCTGTCGGTGACGCCGACGTTCGTTGCGTTTCGGCTCGGGATCCACAACTGGCGCTGGCAGGGGGTGCCGTTCTACGTTCGCTGCGGCAAGAGCCTCAAGAGGAAGCTGACGGAGGTCGCCATCCAGTTCAAGGACGTTCCGCTGTGCATCCTCGGAGGCGGGGAAGCCTGCGGCGTCGTGCCAAACACGCTGCGCATCCGGATCCAGCCCGATGAGGGAATACGGCTTTCCTTCTCCGCGAAGATCCCGGGGAGCGAGGACCAGGTCGGGAGCGCCGACCTGGATTTTCGCTACTCGGCTTTCGGGAAGGAGCTTGCCGACGCGTACGAGAGGGTGCTCCTTGAGTGCATCGCGGGGAAGCCGAGCCTCTTCTGGCGGGCGGACGACGTGGAGGCGGCGTGGAGGGCGGTTACGCCCCTTCTGGAGGGGGGCGCAAGAACTGCCGTCGAGACGTTCCCCAACTATGAGCCGGGGAGCTGGGGACCGACCAGCGCGGATGAGCTTCCTGGGCGGGACGGGAGGGCTTGGCTTTCGATCGGCTAAGATGCTGAAGGTCTTCAAAGATCATCAGGAGCTACGCGAGGCGGCCGCTGCTGTCGTCGCGGCTCAGGGCGAGGGGGCCGTGCGGAGGACGGGTGTCTTTCGACTTGTGCTGTCCGGGGGACGGACGCCGGAGGAAACCTACAGGCGCCTTGCCGCGCCACCCTATCGTGATATGTCCTTCTGGCGGAAGACGCAGGTCTACTGGGGGGATGAGCGCTGCGTTCCCGTCGAGAGCGGTCTCAGGAACTATACGCCGGCGAAAGAGACGCTCCTTGACTTCGTGGATGTTCCGGGCGACTCGATCTTTCCGATCTGCGCGGACGGCAGCGCGGCGGCCGAGAGCGCGGCAATGTACGCTCGAATTCTCCCCGCTCGTCTTGATCTCGTCCTTCTGGGGGTGGGGGAGGATGGACACATAGCTTCCTTGTTTCCGCGTTCGTCGGCGCTCGAGGAGAGGGAGAGGCGGGTGGTCTGTGTCCGGGCACCGGTGAATCCGAATGTCCGGATCACGTTGACGCCGATCGTGCTCCGGGAGGCGTGCTTTATCCTTATTCTTGTGAGCGGGGTCCGGAAGGCCGAGGCGCTGAAGCGGGTCTTTGCGGCGGAGGGGGACTATCACGAGACGCCGGGGAGGCTGGTGAGGGACGCGCGGTGGTTTGTGGACGAAGAGGCTGCAAAGCTGCTGTAACAGTATGCTGGTCGGGGGGTTGTCAAATTGCAGGGATCGGCGAAAAGGGGCTTGACAAGGGGGCGGCCACAGTATAACGTTATAATATCTGTGCAAGGAAGACCATTATGAGAGCCAGCGAGGTATTTGTCTCTCAAGCCGCCAGGGCATACCAAGGAATCAGGCGGATGATTACGACCGGGGAGCTCAAGGCCGGGGAGAAGGTCACCTTAGCGGGGATTGCCGGGAAGGTGAACATGAGCGTCATCCCCGTGCGGGATGCGCTGAAGCAGCTTGCATTCGACCGACTTGTGGAGAGGTCGGGGAGAAACAGCTTCCGGGTGCTGTCGTTATCCCGGGAGCGGGTCATGGAGCTGTCGATCCTGAGGGAGGCGCTGGAGACGCAGGCGGCACGGATGTGCGCGGAGGTCATCGAGCCGAAGCAGCTTGAAGAGCTGAGGGAGCTAGCGAGCAGACTGGACAGGATGGTAGAGGCCGGGCTCTTGGGGGAGTCGGTCGAGCTTGAAGAGGAGCTGCATTTAGCGATCGCGAGGATTGCGGGGTGCGAGGAGCTGACACGGGAGCTGGAGCGGCTGCAGCTCGTCTACGCGACGTTCCCGGTGGGGCGGACGCAACTTGCGTCCTCGCACAGTGCGCTTGTGGACGCGATCGCCTCGAACAGCCCGGCGAAGGCTGAGAGGACGATGCGAGAGCACGTACGGGCGCGGCGGGAGAAGATCCTTCGCAGCGTGGGGCAGGTCGTGATGAACGAAGGTGCGGGATCCGTTTGACCCGCCTAAAGCATACCCAGATGGAAAGAAAGGATCGAGAAGAGATGGGCAGCAAAGAAATCCGAGGGGTCGTTCCGCCGCTTATCACGAGTTTCACGCCCGAAGGGGAGTTCTACGAGAAGGGGCAGGCGGAGGTGATTGATTTCCTGGTGGAGAAGGGGGTGCATGGGCTGTTCGCGATCGGGTCGTACGGCAGCTTCGCGTTGATGAAGACGGAGGAGCGCAAGAAGCTAGCGCGCCTGATTCTCAAGATCGTGCGAGGCCGAATCCCGGTAATCTTTCAGGTCGGCGCGCCGGGAACGCGGGAGACCGTGGAACTGGCGAAGGACGCGGAGGCCGCGGGCGCGGACGCCCTAGCGGCGGTGGTGCCTTTCTACTACTCGGGGATCGCGTACAAGGAACCCGAAGTCCTGGGACATTTCGAGACCCTGGTGAAGGCCGTGAAGGTCCCCGTGTGGATCTACAACAATCCGAAGACGACGGGTTTCTGCGTGTGGGCGAGCCTGCTCGTGAAGCTCGCGGAGGCCGGGGTCCAGGGGATCAAGGACAGCTCCGGGGATTTTATGAGTTTCGCCGACTGGATGAACGAAGTGCTGGCGGTGAAGCCTGAGTTCACGTTCATGGCGGGGACGGTTGGACTCCTTCAGCCCACGTACTATCTGGGCGCTCGCGGATGCGTGGCGGGGACGGCGAACGCGTTCCCGGAGCTGGTGCTGGAGCTGTACGCGGCGCTCGAGCGCGGAGACGTGAAGAAGGCGGGCGAGCTTCAGGGGAAAGTCATCGCCGTGCGGAAGTACCAGCAGATCTCGGGATTTCGACCGGCGGGGTGCTATCCGCTGCTGAGGTGGCGCGGCGTTGATCCGGGCACGGTCCGTAAGCCTTGGCGGGAGCCGAACGCCGAGGAGTGCGAGCTCATGCGCGCGGGCATGGAGAAGGCGGGCGTGCTGTAGGCACACAAAGGGGACATTACTGAATAGAACGGAAGACAGCGGCGGGCGAATCTTGCAGCGTGTGCCAGTGGCCGTTTCCTTGGAGAGGGCCATATTCAGTGATGTCCCCTTTGTCGAGGGCCGGCGAGATGAAGATCACGGGCGTCAAGGCCGCGGTCATTGAAGGAAACTTCAACTGGATCATCGTTCGCGTGGACACGGACGCGGGCGTCAGCGGCTACGGGGAAATGCGCAATCATTTCGCCCGGCAGACGGAGAGCTACGCCGACCCGCGCGAGCTCGCCTGGAGGCTTGCGCCGTGGCTTGTGGGACAGAACCCGATGGACGGCGAGGCGCTCTTCCGCCGCATCCAACGGTTCGGGGGGAGGGGGAAGCTCGGCGGAGGGGTGAGCGCGGTGGAGACCGCGCTGTGGGACATCACCGGCAAGGCGCTGGGCGTCCCGGTTCACAGGCTCTTGGGCGGGAAGGTCCACGAGAAGGTCCGGATATACTGCGACTGCCACGCCGGGAGGCCGATCGCGGACTGCGAGAAGGATTATTCCCTCGACGCGAAGAACTATACGCCTGAGGCCTATGCGACGAACGCGCGCGCCGTCGAGGCGATGGGGTTCACGCTCCTCAAGTTCGACCTTTTCGGCGATGTCCTTACGGGCTCGAAGCCGGTCGGGAGCGTTGTGCCGGGCGGGTTCTACTCCGGACACATCACCGAGAGGGGGCTGGACTACGAGGCGGAGATCGTGCGGACGGTTCGCGGGGCGCTGCGACGGGAGACGGAGCTCGCCTTCGACTGCGCCGTCTTCCGCACGGCGGAGGAGGCCATCCGCTTCGCGGGGAGGATCGAGGACCTCAATCTCGCGTGGCTGGAGGACCTTTTGGTCGACACGGACGCGGAGCACTTGGCCGAAGTGACGAGCCGGGTCACGACGCCCACGCTTATCGGAGAGAATATCTATTTGGCGGGCGGATTCCGCGATCTCATCGAGAGGCGGGCGATTCGGATACCGGCGCCGGACCTGACGACGGTGGGGGGGATCCGTCAGATGAAGCTGGTGGCGGAGCTCGCGGAGATGCACGGGATGAAGATCGCGCCTCATTTTGCGGGGTCGCCGATCGGGATGCTAGCGAGCGTGCAGGCGGCGTGCACGATGCCAAACCTGATCGCGCTGGAGTTTCACGCGGTGGGCACGCCGTGGTGGGACGAGCTCATCACGGGGGTCGCCAAGCCTCTCATCCGGGACGGCGCGATCGAGGTTCCTGATGCGCCTGGGCTGGGGTTTGAGATCGACGAGGAAGCGATGGCGGGACGCCTGCGCAAGGGGACCCGCCTGTTTGAATAGGAGTCTTGAGGTGCGCAAGAAGGTGGTTCGTTTCACGCACGATCCGGGCTGGGGACATCGGGTGGATGACGTGCTGCGCGACATAGCGGAGGTCGTGACGCTCAAGGCGAAGTCGTCGGAGGAGGTCGTCCGCGCGGCCCGGGGGGCCGAGGTGATCCTTGTCACGTCGCTCGGACAACGGGGGCTGTTCGACGCCGATACGATCGCGAGGCTTGACGGGGTGAAGGTCCTTTACTTGACGGGGGTGGGGTGGGACCCGATTGATCCGTCGGCGTGCACGCGCAAGGGGATCGTCCTAGCGAACAATCCGGATTTCTGCACGTATGAGGTCGCGGAGCACACGCTGGGGCTGATCCTCTCGCTCTTCCGGAAGATCCCTTTCGCGCACGCCAGCGTCAAGGAGCGCGGCCACGCCGAGTGGACGGAGTTTGCGCCGATGTATCGCGTCTTCGGAAAGACCGCCGGGGTAGTGGGCTTCGGACGCACAGGGAGGCGGGTGTCGCGGCTTCTCGTGGGTCTGGGGATGGAGGTTCTCGTCCACGATCATCACGCGGAGGCGAAGAGGAAGGCGATCGAGGAGATCCCGGCGGCAGCGGCGGGTCTGGAGGAGCTGCTGAGGAGCTCGGATGTCGTGACGCTCCACGTGCCGTTGAGCGCGAAGACGCGGCACATGATCGGCGAGCGGGAGCTACGAATGATGAAGCGATCCGCGGTGCTCGTCAACACCGCGAGGGGAGACGTGATCGATGAAACGGCGCTCGTCTCGGCGCTGCGGGAAGGGGTGATCCGCGGGGCGGCCCTTGACGTCTTCGCGAAGGAGCCTCTGCCAAAGGATTCGCCGGTCACGGCTCTCGATAATGTGGTGCTCACCCCGCACTTAGCTTCGACTTCGGAAGAGTCGGTGTCGCTCGCGGATCTCGCGCAGGAAGTGAAGAGGGTGCTATCGGGGGCGCGGCCGGCGAACGTCGTGAACGGCGAGGCGCTCGGCGGCTGAAGGACGGGGCATGTTCGGGCGCTTAGAGAAGGGGTCAAGGAATGGACCGGATCGAGTGCTTAGCGATCGGCGATCTTCTCTTTGTGCTGCGTGCGCCCGACCTCTCTACGCTTGAGAGGACGAGAAGCCTGGAGTGCATCGTGGGCAGCGCCGAGATCAATGTGCTCTCGGGCCTTGCGCGTTTGGGCATGTCGACGGGGCTCATCTCGAAGGCGTGCGACAATTTCATCGGGCGGTGGCTCGTGGACATGGTGCGCAGCGTCGGGACCGACACGTCGCGCGTGCGGTGGACCCGGGGCGGGCGAATGGGGATCATGTTCGTGGAACGGGGGACGCCGCCCCGGCCGTCGCGGGTCGTCTACGACCGGGAGGGGTCGGCCATCAGCACGCTCACCGTGGACGAGGTGGACTGGGAGTACTTCGACCGCGCGGAGAACTTCTTTGTGAGCGGAATCACGCCGGCGCTTGGGGAAAACTGCCGCCGGGTCGTGCGGCACGCGATCGAACGGGCGCACGATAAGAAGAAGCGCGTCTTTTTTGATCTTAATTTCCGGCGGCAGCTCTGGGGAGCCGAGGAGGCGAGGTCGTACGTGGAGACGATCCTGCCTCTTGTGGACGTGCTGTTTATCAAGCCGGCCGATTCCCGGGAGGTTCTCCGGACATCGGGGGATCCGGATGAACTTGCGGAGGAGCTCAAAGCGAGGTTCGGGATAGAACTTGTTGTGGTGAGCCTGGGGGCGGCGGGGGCGGTCGCGTACCGGGCGTCGCGGCACATGGCCCGGTCATTCGACACACAGGTGGTGAACCGTTTCGGCGTGGGAGACGCATTCATCGCGGGGTTTATGTATCGGTTTCTCGGCGGGGGGAACCTTGATGCCGCTCTGGACTACGGTTGCGCCGCCGCCGCGATCAAGGCGACGATCCCCAATGAGCAGTTTCTCCTGGCGACGCGGGAGGAGGTCGAGGCGCTGGTCGCCCGGAGGTTGGGCACCGGTGAGGGCGCCGATGCCATGGAGGTGCTGCGCTGAGGGGGTCGCTTGATTTGACGGAGCGGTAAAGGGGTGGTATATAATAGGTAGGTGCAGGACGGCAAGTGCGGAGGGGCGTCCATACGAGAGACCGGCATAGGAATAAGCCCTTCCGCGGCAAGTGGTTAAAGCGTCGGGGAGGAAGCAAGTTCGCCGTGGAAGCGTCTCAGAAGAAGAAATCGCTGTGGACCCGGGAGGAGCACGGCGTGGTACTGGCGTACTTTTCCGATCATGCCTTGCTGTGGGATGACGATATCAGTCGTCTGGAGCACGAGCTCGAGGAGCTCCTCGCTCGGCAATGCTACGCCATCGTCCTCGATTTCTCGGCGGTCCGGCGGTTGTCGAGCAGCGTGATCGCCCACCTTGTGCGTTTCCAGAAGGCCCACAAGGAGAACGGGGGGAAGCTGGGGCTCTGTGCGCTTTCGCCCGAGGTGAGGAAGGTCCTGCAGCTCTCGCGCGTCGAGAAGCTGTTCACCATCTACAAGGACGAAAGCGCGGCCGTCGACGCGATGCTGTAGGGGGGGTCAGGGAAAATACCGGGTGCACTTGGCGCGCAGGAAGGCGATGGACTTGGCCATTTCCTCCATGCCGTTCATGCCGTCCTCGATAGAGACCCATCCGCTCCAGCGCGCATTCCGGAGCCTGCGGAAGATGGCGTCGTAGTCGTTGAGGCCCTCCCCGACGACGCCGTGGACCAGAAGCGACGAATACCCCGGCGTCCCCTCAGAGCGTGCGACGTCTTCGAGCGTTGTGCCCTTGGTCAGGTGTCTGTCGCTCGCGTGGATCGTGCGGACGCGGCCGATGACGGCGTCCAAGAGGACGAGGGGGCCATCGCCCGCCATGATGGCGTTGGACGGGTCGTATTGCACGCCGAAGTTCTCGGCCTGGACGGATTCGACGAGCTCCAAGAAAACATCCATTTTCTGCGCGAACTCGGGGTAACGCCAATACCCGTCCTTGTAGTGATTCTCGATGACGATGGTGATGCCCTTCTTCGCGGCGTAGGCGCAGGCTTTTTCGATGCATTCGCGGACCCAGCGCAGGGCGTCGCGGCGAGCGACGCCCGAGCGGCGCTGTCCAGAGAGCGTTCGGCAGAAGGTCACGCCCAGCCTCTCGCAGGCGTCGAGGATCTTCCGCTGTCCCGCGACCTCCTGGGCACGCTTGCGCGCTGAGGGGTAGGTGAAATCGGGGGAGTAGCACATCATGGGGAGATCGAAACCTCGTGCTTGGGCTGCGCGACGCACCTCGTCGAGGTAGGAGGGGGCGAAGCTGGGGAAGAAGTGGTCGTACAACTCCAGTCCGTCCGGCTGGAGTTGTGCCGCCATCTCGATCCATCCGATAAGGGACATGCTGCGGGGCTCGACGCTGAGGGCTTCGATGTAGCACTTGGGGAACGCCGAGATCTTGATCACGTTAAGGCTCCACGGTGAGGGGACAGATTGGGCACATTATCCTTGGGAGGAGTGATAGTCCAGGGTTTTGAGGCCGCGACCGCTTGAAGTGACGTAATATCTTGGTATGACGCATGTTAGGATAGGCCACGAGGTGCGGAGGTTCTTTTCGGCAAGAGTCTGGGAAAAGGAATCTCGCGCAATGTGCGTGACGAGAGGCCAGAAGTGGGGTAAAATGGAGCGCAGTACGGGGAGGGCGCCCCGCGGCGAGCAAGGCACAGGGCGTTCGCAAGACGCTCCGGGGCCTCTTGGTCCGAGGCATTTGGAGCGACAGGAATTCGCGGCAGCATCATGACGGGGGAAAGGATATTGCGGGAGGAATCTACATGAACGCGTTTTCCCAGTCCGACAGGTCTTCGCTCCGAGTGGAAGCCCTCGAGGGAAGGGTGCTTCTCAGCGTCGGGGCACCCGGCGACCCAGGCTTCGGGGTCGAGATCCAGACATCGGTGCGGACGATCTACGTGGATGACAATGCCAGCGGCGATCCCGGACCCAACGATCCCAACGTGTCGGACCCGAGCGAGGACGGGTCCGCGGATCATCCTTTTGACAGGGTACTCGAAGGGGTAAACGCCGCCGCGAACGGAGATACGGTGCTGATCCTTGCCGGGACGTACCACGAGTGGGGGATCGACCTGGGCGGAAAGGCGATCACAGTAACGGGCGCGAACCCGGACGACCCCGCGGTGGTAGCGGCCACCATCCTGGACGGGAACCTGCAGGGGTCCATCTTCGTGCTCGATAGCTCCGAGACGTCGAGCACGGTCATCACCGGCCTCACGATGCAGGACGGAGGATTGCTCGGAAACAACTACGGGGGAGCGATCTATTGCTCGGGGAGTTCCCCGACGATCTCGAAAAACATCATCCAGGACAACGCGATCGGCCAGGCAGGGGGAGGCATCGCGAGCATCGGCGGGGCCCCCACGATCACGCAGAACAGTTTCGTCGGAAACTACGGGCCTTACGGCGGCGGGATCTACGTTGCCGGCGGGTCGACGGCGACGATCGAGGACAACGTGTTTACGGACAACAGCGCGACCTACGGGGGGGCGATCTACATTGTGGGCTCCTCCCCGACGATCCAGGGGAACCAGATCTACGGGAATGAGGCGAACGGCGGGGGAGGCATCTATATCGGCGCTTCCTCAAGCCCCACGATCTCCCATAACACTATCACGGGGAATAAGGGCGGCATATACGGAGGGGGCGGGATTCTTGCGATGGATTCGTCCCCGGTCATCACGAGCAACACGTTCTCCGGAAACCAGGTGACAGGCGCCAAGGGAGGCGCCATCTCCTTCCGGGGCTCAACCGGGGTGATTTTCGACAACATCCTGTGGGACGATTCCGCGGACAGCGGGAACGAGATCGCCTTGGCGTCCTCGACCGTCGTGTCGGGGATGACGGTGACGTACTGCGATGTAGAGGGCGGAGAGGGCGGCGTCTACGTCGCTGCCGGGAGCACGCTGACGTGGGGCTCTGGGAATATCGACGCGAATCCGGTCTTCGCGGACGCGGGCCTGTGGAGCGGCGGCGTCTGGACGGAGGGGGACTATCACCTGCAATCTCGGATCGGGCGCTGGGACCCGTCAGCGGGCGGAGGAGCGGGGGCTTGGGTCACAGACGGGGCTCACAGCCCATGCATCGATGCCGGACAGCGGGGGTCCAGCTACTCGAATGAACCCGAGCCCAACGGCGACCGTGTGAACATGGGAGCCTACGGGAACACGGGTGAAGCGAGCAAGAGCATCGCTTGGGACAAGGTGGATGGCGATGGGGACGGCGCCGAGGACCTTGGGCGGATGGACGATTCCGGCCAGTGGCTGATCACGACGTCGCAGGGCCATACGGAGGTCTGGGGCACATGGTCAACGGCGGTTACGTGGGAGGTCATCCTCCCCGCGGACTTCACCGGGGACGGGAAGGTGGATATCGCGGGCGGCACGGATGCCGGGGAGTGGTGGCTGGCCGTCTCGACGGGGAGCGGGTTCACCAATCAGCTCTGGGGCGCGTGGTCCACGGGCGTGACGTGGTCGGACGTGATGGTCGGGGACTACACGGGGGACGGAAGGCGGACATCGTGGGTCGGACGAACGCCGGGGAGTGGTGGATAGCCGTCTCGACCGGGAGCGCGTTCACCAATCAGCTCTGGGGCGTGTGGTCCACGGGCGTGACGTGGTCGGACGTGCAAGCGGCCGACTTCTCCGGCGACGGGAAGACGGACATCGTGGGCCGGACAAACGCCGGGGAGTGGTGGCTAGGCGTCTCGACGGGCAGCGCCTTCACGAACCAGTTGTGGGGCGTGTGGTCCACGGGGGTGACGTGGTCGGACGTGATCGCGGCGGACTTCACGGGCGACGGGAAGGCGGACATCGCGGGCAGGCCGATCGCCGGGGAGTGGTGGCTAGGCGTCTCGACGGGCAGCGCCTTCACGAACCAGTTGTGGGGCGTGTGGTCCACGGGCGTGACATGGTCCGACGTGATGGCTGGGGACTTCAACGGAGACGGGAAATTCGACCTAATCGGACGGACGAACACCGGCGACTGGTGGGCGGGGGTCTCGAGCGGGAGCGCGTTCGTCAATGATTATGTGGGCACATGGTCGACCGCAGTGACGTGGGATGATCTGCGGGTGTTGGACGTGGACAACGACGGCGACGACGACATCCTGGGCAACATCCTGGGGAGCGACGCCTGG
>JAZDKG010000246.1:0-5135 GCA_043803205.1 Planctomycetota bacterium | reverse complement strand
ACGGAGGAATCGGTGCGAACCCGCCAGAGCGTGCGCCCGGTGACGGGATCGAGCGCGAGAACGCCCGCAGCCCTGGAGAGATCCTCATCGGACAGGGACACAAGCAGGCGACCATCGGCGAGGACGAGCCCAGCGCGGTGGAGGCCGCCGGGAATGCGCCGCGTCCATAAGACGCTGGCGCCCTTCGGCGGGGACGCGAGAAGCGGCGGGCACTGCAAGGTTTTCAGACGAACGGTGATGCGTCCCGGAGTGACGGTCACGCGACGATAGCCGGCCGCTCGAGAATCAATCCCGCCGAAGAAGGGAGGAGGAGTCGCGTAGACAGGGACGCCGCCCACGAAGTACGCTTTTGCCGAATGCCAGTGTCCACAGAAGACAGCGATCACGCCCTTCGCTTTCATGCGGCGGACGAAGGCCGCCTTTGGCGGCGCGTGCATGAGGAGGATGAGGGGCAGCCGTCGTTTTCGGGCAAGAGCGAGGTCACGCTCGAACCACCGATCGCGCAGGGCGCACCGCGCTGGGCCGAGGTGGAAGTCCTCCGAAGGGTATTGGGTGAAGTGACAGCCGCGCCATTCGAAAGAGTAGTAGAGGGGAGCGACGAGTCCCTCGAAATTGCGCGTCCAGGGGGGTCTGACATCAGGGCCGCCGTGACGGCATTCCCAGTTTCCGTCATGTCCCCCGAACATCGAGACGAGGCGGAAGCGGGTCGAATCGGCAAGGCGGCGCCATGCCCTGAGGGAAGGCTCGTCACCCGCGTTTGTCAGGTCACCTGTAGCGATGACGAGTCCGGCATCACGCTCGGCGTCGCTCAGCGTCCGCAAACGGGCCCGGATGGTCTCGGCGCCGCGCGCGGAAGAGGCGCGGGCGGGGGCATGCGTCAAGTGGAGGTCGGTCAGGTGAAGGAAGACGCCGCGTATTCGCTTGCGCGTCTTGCGCAGATGAAAGATGGTAGACCCCCCTTCCGAGATGTCGGTGATCCGCCGAAAGAATGCGTCCTCGGCTTCATAGCCGTCCAGGACGCAGATGAAGATCGTCGAATGCTTGTCAGGCACGACGGGGAGTTCGAAGCAGCCGGCGGCGTCGGTCTGGACGATGGTCTCGCCGTTGGACACGGCGACGCCGGCGATGGGTCGCTTCGCCCGGACGATGCCTCGAACGATGCGCGGTGTTGAGGACATGTTCCTCCCACGAGCCGGAAATGCGAACTTTCCGAATAGGAACATTAGCCCGGTGCAGGCGAGCGACAAGGATAATCCTTTGTCGGGAAAACGGGGGGCGGTAGACTGACCGCCATGCGCCGCATTGCTAGTCCACGAACCGGCGGGCTCCTTGTCGCGGCTGTCGTGCTCTGCGCGCACCCCGCATGGACGGGGACCGTGAGACTTGCTGAGAACAGGGAGGCCCTGTGTGAATGCGTTGCAACGGACGCTGACGCAGAGGCATTAGCGGATCTTCGGGAGTACTTCCGGAGGATCACCGGAGCGGAGCTTACGCTCGCCGGGGAGACGACGGGGCGGAGGCCGGTCACGCTGAGGGTCGAGACGGGGGGACTCAGTCCAGAAGAGCAGGACGCGCTTCGGGCGCTTCCCAACTGGCAGGACGGGTTTCTGCTAAGCGTTTCGTCGCACGAGGTGCGGATCGCCGGACTAACGCCCGAGGGCACCGCCAACGGCATCTACGAGATCCTGAGGCACTGGGGCTGTCGCTGGTACTATCCGGGGCAGTTAGGGGAGCTCGTGCGCGCGAGCCCTGATCTCTCCATGGAGACGGGACACGAGTACGTCGCCCCCTCCTTTCGTCTGCGCAGGCCATGGTATGCCTGGGGCGGCGACAATGAGGAGTATTTTCCGAAGGGCGCGGGAGAGGAATTCAGGGACTGGGCGCGGCGCAACCGCTGGAGCGGCAATCTCGGGTTCGGCGGGCACAGCTACTACCGGATCGTGCCGGTCGCGACGTACGAGGAAACGCACAAGGAATACTTCCCACTCATCAACGGAGAGCGGTTCATCCCCAAGAGCGATTCCAAGCACGGATGGCAGATCTGCACGAGCAACGAGGAGGTGGTGCAGTTAGCGGTGGACTACGCCCGGGCGCACTTTGCCAAGGGCAATGAGATCGTGAGCGTCAGCCCGAACGACAGCGGGGGGTTCTGCCAGTGCGATAAATGCCGGGCACAGGGGAGCATCAGCGACCGGGTGACGATCCTCGCCAACCGGGTCGCGGAGGCCCTGGAAGAAGAGCATCCGGACAGGTACGCGGCGTTCTACGCGTACATGGAGGCGCTGCCGCCCCCGAGCGTGAGGCCGCACCGGAACGTTCTCGTGTTCCTTGCCCGAAACGACTCGGAGGCGTTGCATATCTCGATCGACTGGTTTGCGGCGATGTGCTCGCCGGCAAACGCGAAGTGGAAGAAGGAGGTATTCGACGGCTGGGCCGCAAAGGCGGCGCACTTGGCTCTGCGCGACTACTATGCGCTGTCGATGTGGAAGGACATGCCGTACGACTACGCGGAGATATTCAACACCGACATGCCGGAGCTTTACCGCGCGCACTTCATCGGCGTAAACGCGGAGATGATCTGCAACTGGGCGGCGTCCGGGTTCACCGCCTACTTCGCGCTGACGAAGCTATGGGACGTGACGTGCGACCTCCCCGCAGAGAGGCAGGCGCTCTACCATGGTCTTTTCGGGGAGACCGGCCACGAGGTGACGGCCGCGATGGATCGCATCCAGCAGGAGCGGATGCGGAACAGGCCCCTCTGCGAAGCGGATTTGGACTTCTGCGACGCAAAACTTGAAAGGGCAAGACAGACAGAACCGGATCAGAACGTGCGGGCAAGGCTCGATTGGCTGGGCGGATACTTCACTTATGTTCGGGCGCTGGTCGCGTACAATCGGGAAGCCGAAAAAGACCCGCTCGTGGGGCTTTTGCGGGATCGCTTCGGCCTCGGATCGGGAGCCAAGCTCAAGGAGGCGCTGGACGCAAACGGGGAGTCTTCAGCATTCGGGGCGAAACTTCTCAAGAGGACCGTCTTCACGAACCTGGGAAGCAGCCACCAGGCTGCGGGGCTCGCGCCCGTTCACACGGACAAGCGAATCCAGCTTGTCCCTGACACCACGAAATACAGGAAGCGCCATGTGTTCTTCGTTTGGGCAGGCGAGGCGCGCAAGATCGCGTTCGAGGTCGATACCGTCTCGGTAGGCTCAAAGGGGGGAGAGTGCCGGTATGCGGTGGTCGGGGCCTCGGGCAAGGTCGCTGCGGCGGACGCGTTTCCCATCGGGACTTCGAAGTCCGTATCGGTGACGGGGCTCGCCCCCGGACTCTACGGGGTCGCCATCGACCCCGGCAATCACGCGTTCAGCGCAACCTTTCGGAACAAGCACGTCGTGCTGGAAGCAACGCGAGCGCACCCATTCACCACGGCGCTGTGTCCGCGTTTTTTCGTTGTGCCGGAGGGAACAGCCGAGTTCAGGCTTTCCGTGAGCGCGCCCGGCGCGAGCGAGCTAGCGGATTTTCGGGTGCGCAGCGGGAACGTCCGCACGGTCCTGGAGAAGAAGGGGTTTTACGGTGACGAGGTGTTCGTCATCTCAGCAGAGGCCGGTGAGGAGGGGGTGTGGTCGCTGGAACTAGCGGCGACGGAGGACGCGGAGGCGTCGCTATCGGGGGTACCCCCCTACTTGGGCATGGAGCCGGGTCGATTGCTGGCACCAGCAGACCCCGAGGAGCGCTGACGCGAGGCACCCTCCTACCGCACGGGCGCGGGCGCGGTGCAGCCGGCGGTCTCGACGGCCCTGATGAGCCTTCGGCGGCGTTCCTGGAGGAGGGCGGGATCCTTGGAGTAGCGGGAGGCGTCCGTCAGGAAGGGGTCGTCGAGCGTGATCGCGTCGCGCAGGGCGGCGGCGGCTTCCGGGGCTTCCCCCCCCTTCTCGATGCGGGCCAGCAGCTCGCGGGCGATAGCAAGGAGATCGAAATCCTCCATGCCGTCGCGGAAGTTTTCGAGCCTCAGGGACGACACGGGGCCGTCGTCGCCGGGATAAAGGTACATGGCGGTCGAGTTGGGGTACTGTCCGTCCAATGCGGGGTCCCAATCGAGACGGATCGCCGGATGCGCAGCGCTCGTCGCGGGCTTGTCGTTACCCGTCCAGCGATTGATGCACCAGAAGAGGAAGCCGTCCACACCCGCCTTATAGGTTTGCCAAGGGATTAGGCGGCTGCGGATGAGCGGATGATCGATCACCCACCAGACTTCATACCACCACGTGCGGTTTCCATTTGCGACAGCTTTGGCGGAGGCGACGGGATCGAACTGGGCCATCGTCGGGCAGTAGATGATGTTTGGGAGTCCGGCGAGCGTTGAGCCGGTCCCGTAGGTAGGATCGGTGCCGGCGGAAGCGAGGGGGATGTCGGGAAAATCGTCCCGGAGGAGCTCGGCGCAGTAGCGGATTTCGTCGAACCATTCGGGGCCGCGCTCGTCCCAGCCGTAGACGATGCAGCGCGAGCGATATCCCGCCTGGGTGATCGGGGGGAGAAAGGCATCGAGACGCTGACGAAGGCCGGCGCCATTGGAGGCCTTGATGTGCGCTTCCGGATGGAGCCATGCGACCATCAACAGGTTCTGGCCGCGCTCGGCGAAGCGGATTAGGTTCTCGGCGGTCTCGTAGGGCTCGTTGCCGTACATGGATATCACGTTGAAGCGCCGATCGAGCAGGAATTCGATGAACTTCTCGCGGAGCTCGGGGGTCCAGCGGTCTTTGTACAACTTCGTTCCCCAACCCTCGTGAAAGGAGAGGAGGTTCTCGAAGCGCCAGTCCTTCGGAAGCGTGACATCGGCCACCTCGACGGTGAGCCCGACGCTGCGCTCGGCCGAGTTTTTCGGGCGGACGGTGACGGTCCCGACATACGATCCGGCGGGGAGGTCGCGTGGGACACGGACCTCGATCCAGACGGGCTGAGAGGTCGATTTGGCCACGTCGAAGCCGAAGTTGTCCAGGAGGGGATCGGGCCACCAGCCGAGGTAGTTGAACTCGGGGCCGTAGCGGTCGTCGCCGGCCTGCTGACGGACATGCACGAAGCCGACGGGCTTGACGACAATGCTGGAAGCGAGGATGGCGTGATTCTCGGACCCCGCCAGATCG
>JAZDKG010000245.1:0-5533 GCA_043803205.1 Planctomycetota bacterium | reverse complement strand
GAAGGGTTTACCTTGACAGTCTTCTGGAAAGGAGGTGTCCCGGCTCGCCGATCTCTTTCTTCCCGATACCTGATTTCTGTTGTCCTGCCAAGATGAGAACCAAGGAGGAACCCGCAAATGAGAAATCGAAGATCGAAGATTCGCCGTGGTGAATTCGCCGTGGCGAAAGCCTTTACCCTGATCGAGCTTCTCGTGGTGATGGTGATTATCGCCCTCTTGGTCGGCCTGCTCTTGCCTGCTCTCGGCCGGGCCCGCGAAGAAGCTAGAAAAACCCAGTGCCGCTCCAACCTCCGTCAGATCGGCCTCGCCATGCAGATGTACTCCAACGATAACAAGGGCTACTTCCCCTGCGTCTACGGGGTTGGCACCCGCGGTAGCTCCGCCGGCACGAACACAACTCACACGTTCAATGCGGCCGGACTCCCCGGAGGCGGCCAGCTCACCGAGTGGTTCATCACGTATGCCACCCACTGGAACGCCGCTTCCCCGCAGATGTACATCATGCCCAATGAGAACATCTACGGCATGCCCGAGCTGACCCTCAAGAGCCCTGGAATGGGAAATGGCGTGGGGCTCCTCTACGCGGGAGGCTACCTCACCCAGAAGGGCGGCAACGTCCTCGACTGCCCCAGCGCCCACTATGACGATCGCTATAGTCGGTACGGACATCCCCCCCCCAGAATACTCAGCTACGATCCCAACGCCCCTTTCTTCACCTCCGCTGGTAAGCTCGCCCTCGGCAGCAACCCGGCCGGCCTTGGCGTGGACAGCGCCTACAACTGGGAATACACCGCCCCCATGGTCTACGGCGAAATGATCGCCGTCCACTCCGATAACCTCCGCGACTTCAAGGCCTTCTGTAACCTTCGGACCGGTTCCTCCGCTCAGAACGGCATCCAGTGCTTCATGGTCGGAAACTACTCCATCCGCCAGCCCACCGACTTCGTCCATGGAGGCGGCGTCTGGGGCGACGCCATGAAGCAGACCAAATACCAGGGCAAAGCCGTCGTCAGCGATGGCCTCAACTTCATGTACATCCACTACCAGAACACCTGGGCGGAAGACACCACCTACGGCGCGGGCCAGACCGTCTGGCCCTGGGCCCCCAACTCCAGCAACCGCCACGTCGTCTACTACCCCCGCGAGTTCACAGTCCAGGCCATCAGCAATCACGACCGCTCTTACAACGTCCTCTTTGAGGACGGCTCCGTCAAGACCTGTGCCGACTCGGCCAACAACATAGGCAGGGCCGGTATGGAATGCATGGCTTGGTGCAGTTACGGCTCGACCTGCGGCTTGAACGGCTTTTACGAGCGCGGCGCTTCGGTGGGCGCGGCGGATGGTTACAACACCGCCGCCATTCACGTGGGTTCCCCCAATGTCCTTTACGGTTGTGCGCTTGAAACGCGCGTCTGGAAAATCTACTTCGACTCCCTCTACGTGCAGGACTAAAGTGTGACGGTGTCCGGGGGCGACCGCGCGGCGGTCGCCCCCTTTTTCCCTTCCCGCCGTCTCCTTGGAGGTCGCTCAATGAGCCCCCGCCTGGTTGCCCTATGTCTGCTGACTGTCCTCCTCGCCGCGCTTGGTTGCTCGAAAGAACTCCCCCCGAGCGCCGTCCCGGCGGCGAACACTACCGTCCCGGAGCTCGATCTCTCCGAGGTAACGAAATACGTCGCGCTCGACAAGGCCGACGTGAGCACCGACGCTTCCGGCACCGAAGCCCAGCTCACAATCGTCCTCAAGGTGCTGGCCGACTTCGAAGGTAAGCTCCTCGTCCTAGACACCTACGACTCCAAGACCGCTGAACAGGGAGCCTTCATTGCCCGCTCCCGCGTCCCGCAGCCCCAGGACGGTAGAATCACGATGACGATCGCGCCGATCTACATGTGGCAGCAGCAGGGCAAAGGCATCTTCCGCCTCGTCGCGTCTTCCCCATAGTCCTCGCCTCCCTCTGCACCAAAAAATCCTTGACAGGATCACAGTCCCGCAGACGCGGGATCCATCCTGTTGATCCTGTTATCCTGTCAACTCTCCTCTCCCTCTTCCTCCTACCCCGACTTAACGTTGACTCCTCCCTGCCCGCCCGGCATAATCCTTCCCTGCATCTTCACTGCTGGAGTGCCTCCGGATGACCCTCGACCCGAACGGGACAGAAGAGTCCCTTCCTGCTCACGTGCCCGCTGACCCTTCCGACGTCCCCGCCTCCCCCATTCCGCAATCCCTTGCCCCTGCTTCCCCCGACGCCGCGCCCGCCGATGAGTCCGTCGACTCCGCCCAGGGTCTTGAGCCGTCGACCCCTGAGCCTCTTGAGGGGCCCCGCGAATCCGTCGCCCTTGACGAAGCAGACCTCCCCCTCGTCGTTGAGGCCCTCCTCTTCGCCGCTACGTCCCCGCTTTCGATCGACCGCATCGGCGACGTCCTCGACAAGCGCTTCGACGCCCGCGCCATCCGCCGCGCCATGGAAGAGCTCAATCGCCGCTGCGACGACGAGCATCGCGCCTTCGCCGTCGAGGAGATCGCGGGCGGCTTCCAGCTATTCACCCGTCCCGACTTCTACCCCTGGGTTGCGAGACTCCTCAAGAAGCGCGTCGACGTCCGCCTCTCCAGCGCCGCCCTCGACACCCTCGCCATCATCGCCTACAAGCAGCCCATCACCCGCGCCGCGATCGAAGACCTCCGGGGCGTCGCCGTCGCCCCCATCCTCCGCAATCTCCTCGACATGAGCCTCATCCGCATCGTCGGGCGCAGCTCCGAGCTCGGCCGCCCCATGCTCTACGGCACCACCCGCTTCTTCCTCCAGCATTTCGGCCTCAAAAGCCTCAAGGATCTCCCCGACGTCCGCGAACTCGAGCGCCCCGGCGCATGATCTCCTCTCCCGAACCCTCACGGCGTTCCTCCGACCCGCAAGACAAGCGCTCCCCCATGCCCTCGTCCCCCCATGACGCCTTCCTCGAGCGCGCCCAGGGCGGCGGCTTCATCGACCCCCACGCTCGCTCCCGCCTCCAGGATCTCATCCGGCGATACCCCGGCCAGCCCTCCTGGCAGCTCGCCATTCTCGCCCACCTCATCTCCCCCGATGACGCCGCCTCCATCCTCGCCCGCCTCGGCGAATACTTCCTCCTCTGCTCCCGTTGCGGCCTGCGCCTCAAGCGCGGACGCTTCCTCAGCCTCTCCCAGACCGATTGCCCCAACTGCAAGGTCGCCCTCGTCCCCTGCACTCGTGCGACCTGGTCCTTCCCTGTCCTCGACCCCGACTCGATCGAAAAGGATCCCCTCGTCGGCTCCTCCCTCGGCCCCTACCGCATCGAAGAGCGCATCGGCAAGGGCGGCATGGGAAACGTCTATCGCGCTAGCGAGGTGGACTCATCAAGAACCTGGGCCGTCAAAATCCTCTCCCCCGCCCTCCTCTTCGGCGCCGAGGAACGCTACATCCTCACATTCCTCAACCAGGCCTCCCGCATCACCCGCCTGCGCCATCCCAATATCATCCACGTCCACGCCGTCGAGGAGCACATGGGCGCCCACCTCGTCGTCATGGAGTACCTCGAGGCCGGTAGCCTCCTGGACCGCCTCCGCCGCGAGAGAAAACTCGATCCCCACGACGCCCTCGACATCGTCATATCCGCCGCAGGGGCGCTCGACTTCGCCCACCGCCACAAGGTCCTCCACCTCGACATGAAGCCCGCCAACATCCTCTTCGCCGCCGACGGCTCCATCCGTCTCACCGACTTCTCCGGCATCACCGAAAAGGAGCTCGACGACCCTACCTCACGCGCCCGCCGCTGGGGCACCCCGGCCTTCATGAGCCCCGAACAGGCTGCGCGCACCGCCGTCGACGCCCGCAGCGACATCTACTCCCTCGGCCTCGTCTGGGTCACCACGCTCGTCGGGAAAAAACCCTATGTCGGCGAGCCCAGCGATGTAGTCCGCCGCCAGAAGGCCCTCGAGATCTGCCCCCTCGTCCTCGAGGCCGCCGAGGTCCTCCCCAAAGGCGAATACAACGTCCTCGCCTGCATGTGCGCCAAAAAACCCGAGGACCGCTACGACACCATGAAGGCCTGTCTCACCGACCTCCGCCGCCTCCGCCCCTGACCCTGTTGATGGAATGATTGCCCCCTTCCCGCTTCCTCTCGCCACCTCTGCGCGGTACACTGTCGTCGAAGGAAGTGACCCCATGAGAAGATCTTCGAGATCCCTTCGACGGGAGATCCGGCGCATGACAGATCGGATCGTCCGCAAGTTCCGCCCCGAGAAGATCATCCTCTTTGGATCCCACGCTCGTGGCGAAGGCCGCCCCGATAGCGACGTGGACCTCCTCGTCGTCATGCCGGTCCGGGGATCGAAGCGCGAAAAAGCCGTCGAGATCGGGGTGGCGCTCCACCACATCCGGGTCCCTAAGGACATCATCGTCACTACACCCGAGGAGTTCGAATGGCGCAAGGAAATCGTTGGAACCATCGAACGCCCCGCCGCCACGGAGGGGAAGGTCCTCTATGCCAAGACGTGACCGGGTCATCGCCGTCGTCCGCGAATGGATCGAGAAAGCCGAGAACGATCTGAAGAACGGCGTCCACACCCTCAAGCTCGGGCCGAGAGGCCCAATGGATACGGTCTGCTTTCACGCACAGCAATGCCTGGAGAAGTACCTCAAAGCGTTGCTGGCTTCGGAGGGCATTGACTTTCCCAAGACGCATGACGTCGGCGAGATCCTGACGCTCGCGTCAGGTCGCGTGGGGCTGGAAATCTCCGTCAGCGATCAGCGTCGCTTCACAGCCTACGCCACCGTCACCCGGTACCCTGGAACCTATGAGCCGATCACTCTTGCCGAAGCGCGTTCCGCCGTCAGCGTCGCCCGCCGCCTTCGTGGGAGAATCCGGACGCTTCTCCCCGCTGAAGCCTTGCGCCAAAGAAAAAAAAGATAACGGAGCAGGACTCTTGCCCGTATCCTCCGGGCGCAAGGCCCCTCGCTTGGTCGGAGGAAGCCATCGCTGCCTGCATCGAGGCCCGTGCCGCCCAAGGCATGCCCGTAACCGTCGCCATTCGCCGGATCGATGTGTCCGCCTGATGTTTCCTCTGCCCGTCCTCTGCGTCTCCGTTCCGCAGTTGCCCGGCCCTTCACGGTGAACCCGTGAGCCTGCTCGAAGGGCGCGCGGTCATCTCTTGTCTCCCCCCCTGCGTTCTCAGCGTCTCTGCGGGAGGCCATCTCCTGTCTCCCGTTCTGCGTCTCCCGCGGCGCGATCCCGCAGTCGCGGGACGCCGCCGCGGCGTCGGCAGCGATGAGCTCTTAGCTAGCCTTAAGGCGAAGGCTGATGGCTGAAAGCTGATGGCGGCTTTGCCTCCCGCCCTTGGCGGGTAAGCTCTGCGTGAGATCCCACCCTCATATCCCGCACCTCCTGTGGCACTCCTCGATCACCTTCATCTGCACCCGCACCCCTTCCGGTCGCACCGGGATCTCGCCCTTTCCCCGGATCGCTCGATGCAGCGCCCCGTAGAACCGCATCACGCCCGCGTCCCAGCTCTCCTCGTTCTTCCA
>JAZDKG010000244.1:0-4000 GCA_043803205.1 Planctomycetota bacterium | reverse complement strand
AAGCATCGAAAGGTCGCCAAAAGTCCAACTACCGCGTCAGCGGTTAGTCTAAGCTCGTGTGGCGAGGCCGACGGGACTCGAACCCGCAACCCTCGGATCGACAGTCCGATACTCTAACCAATTGAGCTACGGCCCCGCGTCTAATTGTGCGGAAGAATCCTAGGGGTCCGGGGGCGGAGGGTCAAGGGAAATCCGCGCGGGCGTAACGGTGGGGGAGGTCGCTGGGCGCGAGGTGGAGGAGGCTGTGGGGGGCCTCGAGGCCGTGGCGGGCGAGGGTCGAGCGGTCCGCGAGCACGCGGCGGGCGTCGCCCTGCACGACCAGTTTGCCCGCGTCGAGGACGATCACCTCGTCGGCGAGTTCGACGAGGAGCTCAAGGTCGTGGGTGGCTATGAGCTGGGTCACCTGGAAGCCCCGCAAAGCCTCGATCACTGCGCGCCTGGAGCGATGATCGAGGGCGCCACTGGGCTCATCGAGCGCGAGCACTCCCGGACGCATCGAGAGGACGGTCGCGATGGAAGCGAGCTTCTTCTGTCCGCCGGAGAGGTTGTAGGGGGCTTTCTGCGCCAGCGGCGAGAGCCCCACCTCGTCGAGGGCCTCGTGGGAGCGTGCGAGCGCGTCCTCGGGGCCGACGCCCATGTTCAGGGGGCCGAAGGCGACGTCCTCCATTACGGTGGGCATGAAGAGCTGATCGTCGGCGTCCTGGAAGACGAGGCCCACCGCGGAGCGGACAGTCTTGAGATTCGCGCGCGAGACCTCGGTATCCCCCACACGGATACGTCCCTGATGGTCCAGGACGCCCGCGATCGCGAGAAGCAGGGTTGATTTCCCGGCGCCGTTCGGGCCGACGATGCCGACGCGACGCCCCGGGAGGATGCTCGCCGTCACGCCGGCGAGGGCGCGGGTCCCGTCCCGGTATGTGTATTGGACCTCTTCGAGATCGATTCCGACCGGGTTCAAATGCCAGCCCTTGCATAGAGGAAGAGGGCGACGGCGGCCGCCGCGCTCCCACAGGCGAACGCCCAGTCGGCCCGTCGCATCCTGAGCTTGTCGATCTCCCGAATCTCGCCGCTGAACCCACGCGCCAGCATCGCCTGGTAGACGCGCTCGCTCTGGGCGATCGAACGCAGGAGGAGGGAGGCGACGATCCCGGCGGAACTCTTGAGGCGGCGTCGAGCGGGCGCGCCGGAGCTGCGGAGGTCCCGTGCGAGCTTCATGCGAAAGATGATGTCGGCGAGGAGGAAGAGATAGCGATGGAGGAAGGCGGTGACGGCGCAGAGCCCACGGGGGACGCCCAGTCGTCTCATGCCATTCAGGAGCTTGTGAAACGGGGTCGTCGCCGCTAGGGCGACCAGCGTCGAGATCGTGAGAGCCAGACGCAAGAGGATGTTCCCGGACGAGAGCCATCCCCCTCGTAACGCGAAAGTCTGCTCTCCGATCGTGACGGGCACGGGTTGGGTGTCGTAGGCGGCGTTGGCGATCGCCAAGCACAGGACGAACGGAAGTGCCAGGAGCAGCGCCCGCACGACGAATCGAAGGGGCACTTCACCCATCATCAGGAGGAAGCCCGGCAGGATCGCAAAGGGGACGAGGCGCACGACGGCGTACCGGGATGTCGCCATCAGCAGCCCCGTGAAGGCGATGACGACGACGAGCTTCGCCCTCGGGTCGAGCCGGTGGACCGGTGTGTCGGCCGACGCGGAACGCTCGATCTCACGGTGATGCACTGTCTGCTCCCACTTCCTTCGCGTGCCTGCGGCTCAGACCCGCCGAAACCAGGTAGAGGATGACGAGTACGACGACGGTCCCGACGATCCCGGAGAAGGAAGTCCAGAAGGGCGAGAGCTTGCGGCCGTCACGTGGGCGGAGGCTGTAGTCGGGCAAGGGCGCCAGCCCCTCTTGCCAATGGGAGGCCGACTGAGCCGCGTGGGAGACGGCCTGCTGGGCGACTACGGGCTGACCAAGGGGGGCGTGGCTTTCTTCCCCTAAAACGTATTCCAGGCCGTCAGGGAGGTCGGAAGCGAGGAACGAGAGGAGCCCCGCCGTCGCAAAAGCCACGACGAGCACGGTCACGGCGACAGCGCGAGCGGAAAGCTTCCCGGCTGCAAGCCGCATCCCCTCGGGCATCATTTCGGGCTTGAGCCGGAAGACGGCCAGCACCACGGCGAAGGTGACAACCCCCTCGACCGCGCCAATCAGGACATGTACGCCCATCATCACAGCGAGGAACGTCGCGAAGGGCACTCTGCTTACGCCACTCAAGGCGATCTCGATGGGGACGCAGGCGGCCCCGGACACCATGCCCACGAACGCTCCCAGGAAGATGGCGATGTAGAGCCTGCCGATCTTGGCCGTCCCGGGACGTCCCAAAATGGCGCGATAGACCGCCCAGGCGACCCAGCATGGGACGACGCCCATGTTGAGGATGTTGGCGCCCAGCGCCAGGACGCCTCCGTCGTTAAAGACGAAGGCCTGGACGGCGAGGATCGCCGTCATGGCGAGGGTCGCCGCCGCCGGCCCCAGGAGGATCGCAAGGAGGGGTCCACCGCCGAGGTGGCCGCTGGAGGCTCCCAGGATCTGGAAGTTGACCATCTGGGCGGCGAAGACGAAGGCGCCGAGCACGCCGAGCATCGGGAGTCGGGCTTCGTCCATTTTGCGGCTGACGCGACGGCTCGACAGCGCGACGCAGACAGCCGAGGCGGCGATCGTCGCACCCGCAACCGGAAGACTCAGGACCTCATTGGGCATGTGCATCTTGGTTTCTCCTCAAATCTCTGGTCCCTATTTGTGCATCTTAGAAGTTTGTCTGGACGCGGCAACCGACTACCACGGCGCGTTTCGCGGCCTCGTTGCCGCCGGGGTTGAAGACGAGCTGGAGGCTGGGGGTGACTTCAAGCCAATCCGTGAGGCGCGCATTGTAGTAGACCTCCAGCGCGCTCTCGTGGCGGGCGGTGAAGTCGCCTTTGTCGCTCAGTCGGCCCTGGGCGAAGCCGACTCCCAGAGCGTCGGTGTCACGCCCGGGGATAAGGCCTTCATACTGGACACCAGCGCTCCAGAAGAACTTGATTTCGTTGACATCCTCGTCCGCGAAGCCGAGGCGCGCGAAGGCGCCCAGCCCCTGGTTGTCGTCTTCCTCCGCGCTTTCGCGCAGGATCTTCTGGTCGAAGCTCGCATAGAATCCCGTGTTGTCGGACTCGCTTCCGAGGCCGTCGAGTCGATCCTTATCGCGCGGATCATACCACATGCCCACTCGGTACGCCCCTTGGAGGGCTCCGTTGGGCGATGGGATGCGCGGCGTCACTCCGAGCTCGCAGATGGTGAAGAAATCGCCTTTGCCGTGGAAGGCGGTGCGGAAGCCCGTCTCCCGGGCGTCGGCCTCGGCGTCCGCCGTTCCCACCGAGAAGTACAGCCACTCGACGGGCTCGAAGTGCACAACCACCCCCAGGCCGCAGTCCGGGAAGGGGATCGTGGGGTTGTTCACGAGGGCGCCGTTCAGGAACTGGGCGGTCTGGTCGTTGGCGAAGGAGTTGCCGTCAAACGATACCGGGCAGCCTCGACACTCGAACCCGCCTGTGAGGTCGAGCTTACCGAGCCGGACGGTGATCCCCGCGCCCGGGAAAGCCTGTTCGTAGAAGAGCTGAGTGACGTCGGCGGAGCGATTGCCCCCGGCATCGGCGTTCACCCCGAAGAGGCTGCCGACGGCGATGGGATCGATTCCCTCGGACCAGCTCCCCTCCGTGAGCAGATAGATCCGTCCGCCCGCGATGCCCGCGATCTTTTCCATGTCGAGGTTGAGTTCGAGGTCGTAGCTCCCGCTGTATCGGGCGGCCTTGCGGTTTGAGGTGACGCCTCCGCGCACGTTCTGTTGGAAGATCTGGGTGAGGCCGAAGGAGACGTCCAGGCCGCGCTCCGAGAGCCAACCCAATATGCCGCTGGGTGCCTCGTCGGCACTCTCCTGCACGTTCTGGCCGCGGGTCGTCTCCTCGTCGGCGCGGGCGCGGT
>JAZDKG010000243.1:0-5803 GCA_043803205.1 Planctomycetota bacterium | reverse complement strand
CCTCCCACGTGGAGTTGACCCGCGTGACCCGGAACACCCGCCGGTCCCTCCTCTTGATAAGCAGCGGCGCGACCTTCCCCCCGGGGCTGAAATCCGCCCGCACCTTCACAGGCTCGTTGATCTCCGCGATCTGCATCTCTCGCTTGCTCGACTCTTCGGAGGTTCGTCGTGTCCTCTTCACTCTTCATCCTTCATCCCGTCGATCCTGTTATCCTGTCAACTCTCTGTTCCTCCTCTCTTTCTTTGGAGGCTTCGTCGTGTCCTCTGCCCTCCATCTTCTTTGTGTCTGCTTCGTGTCTTCGTGTCCTCGTGGCAATGCCTTTTCCGAGGTCCGTCACATCCCTCACCTACTTGAACGCCCTCAACACCCCTTTCACGACTCCCTGGATCGTCACCTCGTCCGCGTAGATCGGCTCCATCGCCGGATTGGCGGGTTGAAGGCGCAGCCGCCCCTTCTCCTTGTAGAGCCTCTTGAGCGTCGCCGTGTTGTCGGGAAGGAGCGCAACCACCGCCTCCCCGCTCTCGGCGGTCTCCCTCCTCTCGACGACCACGTAGTCCCCGTCGAAGATTCCCTCCCCGATCATCGAGTCCCCCTTCACCTGCAACACGAAGTGATTCCCTCCGCCTCCCTTGAGCCCCAAGAGCCCCCTCACGTCCATCGCCTCGATCGTCTCCACGGCCTCGATCGGCTCGCCCGCCGCGATACGCCCGACAAAGGGCAGCTCCGCCCCCTTCCGATCCCGACGCTCCTCCTCCACGATCTCGATCGAACGATGCGCGTACCTCTCCCGCACGATCGCCCCCTTCCTCTCGAGGGCGCGCAGATACTGCTGCACCGTCGGCTTCGTCACCCCGAGCGAATCGGCGATCTCATCCAGCGTGGGTGAATACCCCCGCCTCTCCGTGAACTCCCTGACGTAATTGAGAATCCTAAGCTGCCTGGGCGTCACGCCTCTCATCGGAGCTTCCTCCTTCTACATACATTATACATACATTCGGTCCCGCGTCAAGCGGAAATTCCCCTTCTTTCGCACCCCTCACGTGCGGGAAAGCGGAGGCCTCAACGCGCGCTCAGAGACGTGGGATCTGGCGGTAGAGGTCGAAAAGAAGGGACGGGGAAATGGAAACATCGCAGAAGCGGATCCGCCGGCCCTTCGGGATGGGTGCAACGGTGCGCCCCCCTGCGGCTAGGCCAAGGGGCAGCGCTTCCTCCGCAGCCGCGCAGGAAGCGTCGAGGAGCAGGCCGAACGTGTCGAAACCCCCGATCCCGTCGAGCGTATGACCCTTCGTAAGATCGCGCTTCGCCACGGCGACGACCTGCGTGGACGGCGTGTCCAAGGGCGTGATGACGGGCTCGCGTTTGCGCGCCGCTTGCACGACCGCAAGGGGAGTATCGAGAAACCAGTTGTGGTGCCGCTGATAATAAGCGTAGGCGGGCCCAGCGCCGATCTTGAGATACTTGAGGTCGCTCCGCATGCGCGCGTCGTCGCTCGCGACCACGATCCACACCCCGCCCGCTAGTTCGCTCCCGGTGACGAAATCCACCACCCCCTCGCGGGAGAGGATCCCCCCGTCGCCCTTGAGACGGAACGTCTCCGCTAAGCGCGAGACCGGGCAACACGGACCGTGCATTCCGGGAACGTCCGGGACGAAGCCGACGGCGTTGGCAAGAGACCCCATCTCGAACATCGTCTTGGAACCGTCGACGAAGGAGGCGACCTGTTCGGCGCTGATCCCGATGTCGGGAAGGGAGGCCCGCACGGTGTCGGGATTCGCCGTGGTATCCAGAGGGTTGTTCTTCCCTTTGCCCAGGGCGATGATGCGAACGCCTAGAAGGTCGTAGTGGTCATGGAGCGCCTTGAGTTCCCCCGGCTCGTCCCCGCTCGTGACCGTATAGACCACGCCGTTCTCGCGGGCGATCCGGACAAGCGCCGGCCCGATCGTCGCGTCGCACTCGATGTTGAGCGACACGACGTGCTTTCCAGCGGCCAACGCCGCCGACGCGCACTGCGCCCCCAAGGAAGGCGCAGCGTTCGCGTCTACCACGACCTCGACATCGGGAGCGGTGCAGGCATCGCCCAGATCGCGCGCTAGGCGGGCGGAGCGCGCATACGCCAGCCCCGTCCGACGGGCAAGGTCCGTGTCGTCGTCGTACACGACGGCGACCGTCATCCCTCGAGCCCGCTCGATGGCGTTCGTGACGCCGGCCCCCATGTAACCGCCGGCGCCGACAACCGCAACGCGGATGGGAGAGCAACCAGGACGTTCACGCGCGCACATGACCGGCTCCGTTCCCACGCGAAAGGGCGGCGTCCACCGAAACCAGAGTGCCCAGCCACAGGCAGAACTCCGCCGTCGAGCTTGCCGTGGGCTTCCCGTCGCGCATCCAGAAACCCTCGGGTCTCTGGTCGTCCGCAAGGTAGTCCGCGCATCGCTCGGCGGCGCGCAGAAACCTCTCCTCGCCTGTAGCGTAGTAGAGAAAGGAATTCCCGTAGCCGATCTTCCCCGACGAGTCGGTGTGGAAAACGTCCTCGTGGCAGCGCATGGCGAAGTCGTTTACGCGCAGGGCGAGCTCCAGGTGCGCGCGGTCGCCGCTGGCCAGATACAGCTTGGCAAGGAACGCGATCTGTGCGCCCAGGATGTAGTACCAATTCTGCGGCTCCGTCGCGCTCACGCGGAAGTCGCGGTCGGCAGGCTCCTCGGGAAGACGCGCCACAATGAGCCCCGTCCCCGGACGCCAGCGGAAATAGAAGGCGTCGCGCGGGTCCGGCTGAATGTCCCAGATCATGCGCAGGAACCCCGCCGCGCTCGCCGCCGCGTCCAGGTGCCCAAGGTGAAGCGCCACGTTGGAGGCCCAGGCGGTCGAGAGCGGGTCTTCCTGAAGGTTCGCCCCCTCCTCGAAGGGTCTGTTCGAGCAGAACCCCCCCGTGTGCGGGTCCCGGAGCGTTTCGATGTAGGCCCAGCCGCGGCGGGAGATGTCGAAGAGCCCCAGGGTGTGGGCCGCGGCGACGATCCAGGCGTTCTCATACGCATAGTAGTCGAGGTGGAACTTGGAACGCTTGTCCGTGTGGAAGTCGCCCGTCGCCGTCATCGTCTCCGCGACGATCCACCGGATGATGCTGGCGGCTTCCCGCGCACGCCCGGCCAGCGCTAGCGCCCACGGGAGCTTGTAGTACGCGAACGCCCCCTTCTCGGCGGGGTTTACCGTCCCGTCGCCGTTCGTCTGGGAGACGATCCAGCCGATCCCTTTCCTGACGCTCTCCTCGTAGCGCGAGCGGTTTGCAAGCATCCGTTACGCACCCCTTTCAAAGCGTCTCGCGGGGATGCAGCCCCGCTAAATGGGCTGTCCGACCTTCGTGTGCAAGGAACGTCGAGGCGACGAGGTTGGCGAAGCGCAAGGTCTCCTCCGGGCACAGCCCCTTCCGCAGGGCCAAGAGGACCGCGGCGTTGAACGCTTCGCCCGCCGCGGTGGTGTCGCGGACGTCGCGGGGGAAACCCCGGTGCGCAAGGAAGCGGCCGTCGAAGAGACCGACAGCCCCCCGTCGGCCCAGCTTGATAATGACCGTAGCAGGCCCCAACGCCGCGAGCGCTCGCGCCGCGCGCTCGCCTCGCCTCTCCCCCGTGATGGCGCCCGCCTCAGCAAGGTTGGGAAGGAAGACATCCGTGACGGACAGAATGCGGCCAAGCGCGCTGAGCGTCCCCCTCTTCCACCCCTCCGGGTCCCAACCGGTATCGAGACACGTCGTGATCCCCCGCCTCCGCCACTGCCGGAAGAGCCGCGCGACTTCGTCGAGCGGCAGGCCCGGCAGCAGGAAAAGCCCCGTCACCAGCACGATCCGCGCGGACGAAGGGAGCGCCTTGCGAATCGTCGAAGGCGAAAGCGCGCGGATCGCGCCAAGCGAGCTCACGTATTTCCGCTCGCCGTCCGGTCGGAAGAAGGAGACGCAGGCGCCCGTCGGCAGACGCTTGACAACCCGAACGCCCGCGATGGGCAAACGGTGCTCCGCCAGCCTGCGGACGATCGCGCGCCCTGGCTCGTCATCCCCGACCGTCCCCACGACGAGGCTGGCGAGACCCATCGCCCTCAGCGGCAGCGCCACGCACACCGCCGATCCCGCGTAGCGGATGTCAAGCTCCCGCGTCAAGACCTGACGCCCCCACGACGGAAGCTTCCGCAAAGGACCCAGGATGACCTCGGTGTTCAGCGTCCCGATGATGACGATCTCGTTCATGCGGAGACTCCTCGCGGGGCAGCCGTCGATTCGCGCAGCAGCAGCTTCGGCTCTATGATCACGTCCTCGAACGCCCCCCCCGCATCCTGGACAAGTCGGCACAGAAGATCGGCCGCTGAGCGCGCAACGTCCTCAAGACGGGTCTCGACGGTCGTCAGCGCGACGGCCGTATCGTGAGGCTCGAAGAAGTTCCCGCAGCCGATCACCGAAAGGTCGTGCGGAACAGAGAGGCCCCGTTCCCCCGCCGCGCGCAGCACCCCCGTCGCGATGATGTCGTCGGCTGCGAAGACCGCCGTCGGAGGATCGCCCGCGTCAAGGAACGAAAGAGCGCAGGAGTAGCCGGTGGCGCTGTCGAAGCGACCGAACGCCACCAGGTCGCTTGAGGGCGGGAGACCCGCCCCCTCGAAAGCGAGGAGATAGCCGACCCGCGAGAGCGAGGAAGCGCGATTGCGACAGGTCCCGAGGATGAGCGCGATCCGTCGATGGCCCAACGCGATGAGGTGCCGGCACGCAAGGAACGCGCCCCGCGCATAGTCCACGAGGACCGCGGGCGCGTCCGTGCCGGGGACCTCGTGATCCACGTGAATGAACGGAACGCGGGCGCGCTCCAGGGCAAAAAGATCCTCCAGCCTCATGCGCCCCACGACGATCAGCCCGTCGAGGATGTTCGACGCTAGGGCCTCCACCAGGGGGTTCCGCCGGCGGTAGTAAAGATCGCCGGGCTGAAACGTGAAAAGACCCGTTTCGATCGAGGCGCTGCCGCAGTGGTCAGCAAGGGACCTCGTGATCCTCGCGAAATAAGGGTGCGTCATGCTGTAGAGATCGAGGAAACACAGCCCGATCCTTCTCGGCGAAGCGGCGCCGCCCCGCCGTCCCCCCTCCCGCCTTCCGCCCCGCCTGGTGCCGCCGCGCGCGGAAGGACGACGGCTTCTCACGAACGTTCCCCGGCCGCGCTTGCGTTCGAGAAAACCCTCCCGCGCTAGTTCCCGCAAGGCGCGCGCGGCCGTAAGCCGCGCCACGCCCCACCGACGCGCGAGTTCCCGCTCGGGCTCGATCCTGACGCCCGGAGGAAATCGCCCCTCCTCGATCTCCACGCGCAGACGATCCTTCAGTTGCTCAGGAATTGAGGCGAAAATGCGTGTCAAGGAAGTTCCTCATAAGCATATAGCATATGCCAATGTTATGCACGTGCGGGGGCCACTGTCAAGATATTTCCCTGCACGATGCGCTGATTGCGCCCTGGAGCGCATCGAAAGACCGACCCGATCATGCCCACCGCACTTGGTATATTTCGTATGCCAATCTCCTCGCCCCACCCGCCCCCTCTCGCAAGAACCCCCCACCCCTCAGCTTTTTGTCTGGAAGTCGCGCAGCCCTTCGACTAGAACCCATCTCAAAAATGGTGTTGGCCGCGTTGGGGGCGCCGAGGCGTCGAATGCGAGGCGCGACGACGAAGGCGTATCCAGAGCGATACGCCGAGGAGGAGCAACACGGCAGGCGGCGCCTCGCCGCCCCAACCCTTCGGGTCGCGAGTGGTTGCATCGCATCTCGTTGTCGCTCGTCGTTGACGT
>JAZDKG010000242.1:0-32360 GCA_043803205.1 Planctomycetota bacterium | reverse complement strand
GGCGATGGCGCCGATGTCGGCGGCGCCGAGGACGCTGGGGTAGGAGTAGACGGCCACGGCGTTGGCGCCGAAGGGGTCGATCTCGAAGGCGAGGGAGCGGAGGAGGTCGCGGTTCGATTCGACGGCCAGGAGCTCGGCGCGCGTGAGCTCGAGGCGGAGCGGGACGAGGAGACGCTGTCCGACGAGGGGGGCCTTGTCAACGTCGCGCCTCATCTGCTCGTAGAGGATACGCTCGTGAAGGGCGTGCTGGTCGATGACGGTGAAGCCGTCGTCGGTCTCGACGACGATGTAGGTGTCGTGGATCTGGACGGCGGTGCGAGGGAGGAGGTTGGCGGGCGCTGAAACGGTGGAGGGGAGATCGGGCTGCCGGGGGGCTGCGATGCGGCTCGCGCTTCGCATCGGGCCGTCCTGCGCAGCGGCACCGGCGCCAGGGGGCGAAGCGCCGCTTTGCAGAGCAGCAGGGGCAGGGGGCTGCGGGGCGAAGGAGGTCTCGAAGTACCGTTCGATGGCCTCCCGCGCGCGGCGGGCCTCTTCGGGGGGCACGGCGGCATGCACGCGGGGCGGGGCGGGAGGGGGGATCGCGACGGAGGGGGTCAGGTCGTGGGAGGAGAGGCACTCGCGCAGGGCGGCGCGCAACGCCTGGTGGACGGCGCCGGCGTTGCGGAAGCGGACCTCGATCTTTGTAGGATGGACGTTCACGTCCACCTCGGAGGGGGGGAGGGAGATGTAGAGGAAGACGACGGGGAAGCGGCCGCGGGGGAGGTAGTCGGAGTAGGCGTCGGCGACGGCGTGCTGGATGAGGCGGTCGCGGATGCAGCGGCGGTTGAGGAAGAAGAACTGCTGGCGGGTGTTGGAGCGGGCGAGCGCAGGGGTGGAGAGGAAGCCCCGGAGCTTCACGTAGCCGTCGTCGAAGCCGGTTTCGAGGAGGCCATCGGCGAGGTCGGGGCCGAAGAGCTCGCGGATGCGCTGGCGCAGGTCGGTGACGGCGGGGGAGCTGAGGATCTCGCGGCGGTTGTGGGCGAGGCGGAAGGAGACCTCGGGGTGGGCGAGCGCCACGCGGGAGACGGCGTCGGCGACGTGAGCGGCCTCGGTGGAGTCGGACTTGAGGAACTTGCGGCGGACGGGGACGTTGAAGAGGAGGTTGGCGACCTCGAGGACGGTGCCTGGCGCGGCGGGACAGGCCTTGAGGGAGCGGGTCTCGCCGCCCTCAAGGGAGATCGAGTGGCCGCTGTCGGCCTGGGGGGTGCGTGAGATCATGGTGACCTGGGCGACGGCGGCGATGGAGCAGAGGGCTTCGCCGCGGAATCCCATGGTCTTGACGGAGAAGAGGTCGTCGATGTCGGCGATCTTGCTGGTGGCGTGGCTCTGGAAGGCGAGGGGGAGGTCGTCGGGGTCGAGGCCTTCGCCGTCGTCGCTGACGCGGATGAGGCGTTTGCCGCCCTCTTCTATTTCGACGTCGACGTGGGTGGCGGAGGAGTCGACGGCGTTTTCGAGGGCCTCCTTAACGACGGAGGCGGGACGCTCGATCACCTCGCCCGCGGCGATGCGCTCGACGACGGCCTTGGGGAGGAGGTGGATGCGGGACATTCAGGATCCTCTCATGCTGAGCGCGGTTTGGGTCATGGCGCGGAAGTTGTCGATCGGGACCCAGCTTGGGATGGAGTTGGCGCTGCCGACGCAGTAACCGTCGGGGCCGAGGGAGCGGATCCTGTCGGCGGTGACGCGTCGGACGACGTCGGGGGAGGCGCGGCTGAGGAGGTCCACGTCGATGTTGCCGACGAGGGCGAGGCGTCCGCGGTAGGCGCGCTTGAGGGCGGCGGCGTCGAGGGCCTTAGGCTCGATGGGGTGGAGGGCGGTGACGCCGGCGGCGAGGAGATCGTCGATGAGGGAGGAGACGTCGCCGTCGGAGTGGAAGACGAAGGGCATGTCGCGTTCGCGGCAGAGGTCGCCCATCCTGCGGACCCAGGGGAAGACGTATCTGCGCAGGAGGGCGGGGTCGATCATGGGGCCGGTGGCGTAGGCCAGGTCGTCGGTGTACCACATGGCGCCGACGCCGGGGGAGTCGATGGCGCGGGAGAAGACGTCGAAGTGGAAGACGGCGAGTCGCTCGAAGAGGTCGGCGACGAGGCGGGGGTCGTCGTAGCAGGCGAAGCAGAAGGTCTCGAAGCCCATGAGCATCCAGACGGACTCCCAGATGCCCGTGACAGAGGACATGATTTTCATGCCGTCGGGGAGGAGGCGGTGGACCTCGCGGAGGTTGGAGAAGTCGACGTCGTCAAGGGTGGGGAACGGGTAGCCATCGAAGTCAGCGCGGGAGCGGATGCGTCCCTCGTGCTCCTGGGCCCAGGAGATGGTCTTGCTGCCGGCGCCATAGACGCTGTATTTGGCGGTGACGTCGGTTCGACCCTCGTAGATGAGGGAGTAGGCCGGTCGAACGCGGACGTAGTCGTAGCCGGCGCGGAGCTGGAAGTCGACGAGGTCGGGCAGGCCGGCGTAAGGGCGGCCGAGGAAGGCGGCCATCACGTCCTCGTCCACCTTGAGCTCCGCAAGGGGGACGTAGCGCGGGGTGCGGGCGAAGAGGGCGTCGCGCACCTGGGAGAAGTCGGGGGAGGGGACGTGCATGCGTGTCCTCCGCTTTCGGGACCTTCAGGGTACGTTCTTGGGAGCGTCATGTCAAACGCGAGGAAACCGGGCTGGAGGAGGTTGTCCAGCGGGCGGGGAAGCGGTAGAGTACGGGGGACGGGGAGGTCGAGTGGAGGACGAGCGAGATGAGCGGGAAGGCAAAGGAGCTCCCGGCGGAGGCGCTTCGGTGGCGGTGCGACGCGAAGCAACTGCGCTTTCGGAGCACGGAGGAGCTTCCGGGGCTGGGGGGACTGATCGGGCAGGACCGGGCGCAGGAGGCGCTGGACTTCGGGGTGGCGATGGACAGCTACGGGTACAACATCTTCGTGCTGGGGCCCAGGGGGACGGGGAAGAACACGGCGGTGCGGAAGGTGCTGGAGCGACGTGCGGCGCAGATGCCCGTGCCCCCCGACTGGTGCTACGTGAACAACTTCGACGACCCGAAGAGCCCGCGGGCGCTGCGGCTTCCGGTAGGGAAGGGGAGGGAGCTGGCGCACGACATGGACGAGCTTGTGAGCGAGCTGTCGGCGCGGATTCCGCGGGCGTTCGAGGGGGAGAGCTACCAGGCGCACCGGCGGAAGATAATGGAGGAGTTCCAGGAGAAGCGGCGGGAGATGCTGCAGGCGCTGCAGGGGAAGGCGGCGGGGAACGACTTCAGTCTGACGTTTACGCCTCAGGGGATCGCGGTGATCCCGATGGTGGAGGGGGAGCCGATCGACCCGAAGAAGTACGAGACGCTTAGCGACGAGAAGAAGCAGGAGATCGAGAGGAAAGGGAAGGCGCTGCACGAGGAGCTGCAGGAGCGGACGAAGGAGATCCGCAACGTTGAGAAGGCGCTCAAGGAGCGCGTGGCGGAGCTGGACCGGCAGGTGGCGAGCTTCGCGGTGGGGGACACGGTGGCGGAGCTGAGGAGGAAGTACGCGAGCCTTGAGGGGGTGACGCGGTACCTGGAGCAGGTGGAGAAAGACATCCTCGAGCGGGTGCAGGACTTCGTTCGGGCGACGAAGGGGGAGGAGGGGGAGGAGGTGGAGGCGATCCTTCCGGGGCTTGCGGCCCCGAGGCCGACTTTCGAACGGTACAAGGTGAACGTGATCGTGGACCACT
This sequence comes from Planctomycetota bacterium, assembly GCA_043803205.1. Taxonomy (GTDB): domain Bacteria; phylum Planctomycetota; class DG-23; order JAZDKG01; family JAZDKG01; genus JAZDKG01. The sequence goes on along the minus strand of JAZDKG010000242.1, from coordinate 28,634 downwards.
CGTCCACGAAGGGGGCGCCGGTGGTCACCGAGCGGAACCCGACGTTTTACAACCTGGTGGGGAGGCTCGAGTACCGGGCGACGATGGGGACGATGACGACGGACTTCACGATGATAGGGGCGGGGGCGCTGCACCGGGCGAACGGGGGGTTCCTGGTGCTCGAGGTGAAGGACGTCCTGATGAACCCGTTCGCGTGGGAGGCGCTCAAGCGGGCGCTGGCGACGAAGGAGGTCCGGACCGAGGACATGAACGAACAGTTCCGGCTCGTCACGGTAACGAGGCTGGAGGCGGAGCCGATCGCGTTTTCGGCGAAGGTGGTGCTGATAGGTTCGCCGTGGCTCTACTATCTTCTCAACGCGTACGACGAGGACTTCCGCAAGCTCTTCAAGGTGATGAGCCACATGGACGTCCAGACGGACCGGACGGAGGAGACGATCCAGTCGTACTCGAGGTACGTCGGGGAGCTGTGCCGGACGGAGGGGCTCATGCACCTAGCGCCCGGGGCGGTGGCGGAGGTGATCGAGCACGCGGCGCGCCTAGCGGAGGACCAGGAGAAGCTGGCGACGACCTTCTCCGAGGTGGCGGACCTGGTGCGGGAGACGAGTTTCTGGGCGGGGCGGAACGGGCGCAAGCACGCGGAACGGGAGGACGTGCGCAAGGCGCTGGAGCAGCTCAAGAGGCGCAACTCGCTCATCGAGGAGCGCATCCAGGAGCTGATCGAGAAGGACGTGCTCATGGTGGACGCGGAGGGGGCGAAGGTGGGGCAGGTGAACGGCCTCTCGGTCTCGCAGATGGGGGACTACGAGTTCGGGCGACCGAACCGGATCACGGCGCGGGTGTACGTGGGGAGCGCGGGGGTGTTGAACATCGAGCGCGAGGCGAAGATGAGCGGGAGCATCCACGACAAGGGGGTGATGATCCTGACGGGGTACCTGGGGGGGAGGTACGCGCTGTCGCAGCCGCTGTCGATGTCGGCGAGCATCTGCTTCGAGCAGTCGTATTCTGGGGTGGAGGGGGACAGCGCGTCGGCGACGGAGCTGTTCGCGCTCGTGTCGAGCCTGTCGGAGATGCCTCTATCGCAGGGGATCGCGGTGACGGGGTCCGTGAACCAGCGGGGGGAGATCCAACCGGTCGGAGGGGTGACGACGAAGATCGAGGGGTTCTTCGACGTGTGCTCGCGGAAGGGGCTGACGGGGAAGCAGGGGGTGATGATCCCGTCAAGGAACGTGAGGAGTCTGATGCTCAAGGAGGAGGTGGTGAATGCGGTGAGAGAGGGGAAGTTCCACATCTGGGCGATTGACACGGTGGACCGGGGGATAGAATTGCTTACGGGGAAGGCGGCGGGGGAGCGGCGCAAGGACGGTACGTATCCGAAGGGGACGGTGAACGCCGCGGTCCAGGAGAGGCTGAAGAAGTTCGCCGAAGGGATGAAACGGCAGGGGAAGGCGACGGCGCGCAGGCGCACGCGCGGAGAGCGTGCAAGCGGAAGGAAGAAGAGAAGGGGCAGCAGATCCTGAAGGGGTAGTCAAGATGTTCGTGCCAATGGGATACGGGCATCCGTGCGAGTTCGTGGCGCGGATCGAGCAGCAACTGAACCGCATGATGGACTGCTATTTCGAGCGGGAGGAGGTGGAGCGGGCGCCTCTGCGCAGCGGGGTGCGCGCGCGCGAGGACGAGAAGGAAGTGGTGGTGGAGGTGGCGTTCCCGTTCGAGGTGACGCCGGAGAACGCGGAAGTGATGCTGAGGGGGAGGATGCTGGTCGTGCGGTATGCGGCGTTGGGGGAAGAGAAGGCGTGCAGTTTCTGCCTGGAGCTCTGGTGCGAGGTGGACGTGGACCGGGCGCGGGCGACGGCGGAAGGGAACGTGCTCCAGGTGAGGCTGCCGAAGGTGGGGAGGACGGTCGTGAGGGTGCCAGTCGAGGAAGACTAGGGGGAAAAAAGATTTCGAAATAGGGTCTTGACACGGGAGCAGGGGGTGGTATATTAGGGTCGAAGTAAACCGCTGACCCCCCCCGAGGGGCAGGTGAGGCCACTTCTAGTTGGATCTTACCTGCCCCCCTCCTTTGTACAGGCGGAGGCAGGAGCGCTCAGCGAGCGTGGAGGCTCACGGCGAGCCAGGCAAGGGCGGCGAGCAGGGCGAGAACGGCGGCGAGTCCGACGAGGAGCGCGGTCGCAAGGGCGTTGAGCCTGCGAGCGCGCGAGCGAGCGCGGGGAAGCGGGTGGCGCAAGGGGCGGAGGGAGTCGTCGGTTTCGGCGCGAAGGGGAGTCCGACCGGCAAGGAGCGTTTTGAGGTCGCGGGCGAGGTCCGCGGCGGTGCGGTAGCGGTCGGCCAGCCGCTTGGCGAGCATCTTTCGCAGGACGGCGCATGCGCGGGGGTCGAGGGCGGGGAGGATGGCGCGGGGGTCTGGGATCTCATCGTCGGCGGCATGGAGCTGGAGAACGGCGGCGGGAGCGCCCTCGAAGGGAGGACGTCCGAGGAGGAGCTCGTGGTAGACGACGCCCAGGGAGTAGAGGTCGCTCTCGGGGAGGGCGGGTTCCCCGCGAGCCTGCTCCGGGCTCATGTAGGCGGGTGTGCCGAGGAGGGCGCCGGAGAGGGTGAGGCTCGTGTCCTCTGCTGCGTACGCCAGGCCGAAGTCCGTGAGCTTGAGCGCGCCTTCCTCAATGAGGAAGATGTTGGAAGGCTTGACATCGCGGTGGATGACGCCCTTGTCGTGCGCAGCGGTGAGGGCGGCGGCGACGTCGCAGACGATGCGCGTCGCGTCGGCGAGGGGCAGGGTTTTATCGCGGGCCAGACGCTGGGCGAGGGTCTCGCCGACGAGGCGCTCCATGACGATGTAGTAGGAGCTCTGGAAGGGGCCGATGTCGAGGATCTCGACGATGTTGGGGTGGGAGAGGCTCAGGGCGATGCGGGCCTCGCGGAGGAAGCGATCGCGGGCGCGAGCGTCCTTGAGGGCGAGGAGCCTGGGGAGGATCTTGACGGCGACCTTGCGGTTGAGGAGGTTGTGGGCGGCGAGGTAGACGAGGGCCATGCCGCCATGGCCGATGCGCTGGAGGAGCTTGACGTCGCCGATGGTGAGGCCGACGAGGTCGTCGCGGGTGTCGTCGCAGGCATCGCTCTTTTTCTCGAGGCGGCGCAGGCTGATGGAAGCGGGGGCGAGGAGGGCCTCGCCGCACGCCTCACACCTGTGGTCGCCCGATTCCCGCCTGACGATGTACTTCCGCAGACACGCGGGGCACTGGAGGACAGCGTTGCTCTCGAGGTCGACGAGGGTTTCCACGTCCCGGCGAGTGAGGAAGCCGAGTTCCACGGCGAGGTCGGGGAGGGACTTGGCTGTGCCCTCGGCGGCGAGGCGGCACTGCGCCTCCCGGCAGGCGGCGAGCCGGGACCGGCTGATGTAGCCCTGATGCAGGGCGAAGCGGGCGAACTTTGCGTCGGCGTCTATGGCCATGGCAGATATTTCCTTCCTTGGATATCGGACGAAATGGGTGTTGATCGTGAGCGCGGGGGTTGGTTACACTGGGGAGGAGCGACGGCAAGGCCCAGCGACGTGCGGAGGGGCCGTTGGGGAACGGTGTAAGGGAACCGGGTTCATAGGAAAAGGAGATGCGAAGTGAGGAAAGCAGGTCTCATTGCGATCATGATGGTCGGCATGGCGTTTTCCTGGGGATGCAACGGCAAGGGGGATGCGGGGAGCACGGTCAAGCAGACGGGGGAGAATGCCGGGGAGGCGGCGCAGGGGGTAGGAGAGAAGGCCGGAGAGGTGATGAAGGGGGTGGGGGAGAGGATCGGAGGGGCGGTGGAGAAGGCGGGGGCGTGGTCCAAAGAAAAGGCGCAGGCGGCGGGGGAGGCGATGGAGAAGGGGGTCGACAGTCTGGGGAAGAAGGTCGAGGAGCTCAAGACGCGGGCGGGGACGATGAATGATGAGGCGAAAGCGGGGTGGAACAAGAGGATGGAGGACCTCGGCCGGAAGTGGGAGGCGGCGAAGGAAAAGACGGGGGAACTCAAGGAAGCGAGCGCCGAGAAGTGGGAGGAGGCGCAGAAGCGGGCGAAGGCAGCGTACGATGATTTAGCGGGCGCGGTCAAGGAGGCGGACGAGAAGAGCAAGGAGTAGCGGGGGGGCACGGGGGGATTGACGGAGTTTCGGAGAAGATAAACGGACGGAGGGATTCCATGAGGATTCCGCCACAGGGACACGTGGATTTCGAGGGGCGGGCGCGTCTCTCCGCCAACTTCCTCGAGGGGATGATCGACCGGGAGACGGGGCAGCCCTATTTCAACGTGATGGACACGCGCCCGACGAGCGCAGTGCACGACTGGGCGGATTTCGTGGACCTTGCGGCGCGGTACTACGAGGGGGCGCTTTTAGCGCGGGAGGTGACGGGGGAGGGGCCGGCAAACATCGAGGTTCTGAAGCGGGGGTTTCTCAAGAGGTTCGAGGGAGAGACGGGACTCTTCTACCGTCCGAAGGGGGTGATCTCGACGCATTGCGCGGACCTGTTCGACCAGAGCCGGGCGCTCATCGCGCTTGGGACGTGGGTGCAAGCCGAGGACGGGGAGGAGAGCCGGGAGTACGCGGGACGGATGGTAGAGGGGCTGCTGCGGGCGAGCGTGCGGGAAGGAAACGTGCGGTTCTTCCGGCCGGGGCTTTGCGGGCATCGGGGGGCGGAGGACGCAAGCCCGAGCTACGGGGTGGGGCCGCTCATCCGGCCGCTCCTCAAGCTGGGGGAGGTCCTGGGGAAAGATGAGGCGATCGAGCTTGCGGAGGGACTGACGCGGCTCATCCTGGAGCGGACGGACACGTTCAGCCCGGAGGGGGCATTCCGCGATCACACGCATTCGCGCTTAGGAACGGCGGCGGGGATCTTCGAGGCGGGGAGGATGACGGGGAGGCGGGAGTGGAAGGAGTTTGCGTACGGGATCTGGCGGCACGCGAGAAAGCTGGGGACGTCCTTCGGGTTTCTGCCTGAGTTCGCCGGGGGGGAGCAGCCGCCCACAACGTGCGAGACGTGCGCGCTGATGGATTACGCGGACCTGATGCTCGTCTTGGCGGGGGACGAGCACGGGGAGCTATGGGATGAGGTGGACAGGTTACTACGGAACCATCTCATCGAGAGCCAGTACGTGCGGGCGGACTGGGGACGCGGGGGGACTCACAGGGGGCCGACGGAGCTTACCGACGATGAAGAGATCCCGGAGCGGATGGTAGGGGGGTTCGCGGGCTGGGCGAGCGCGACGGACCTTTTTGGGCTGACGCCCAGGAGCAGCGAGGGATGGCTTGTGCCCGGGGCGGATCGCGAGCTGTATCTAGTGAACAACCGAGTCGCGCAGAACTGCTGCGGGCCGTCGGGGATGAAGGCGCTGTATCTCATCTGGTCGAAGGCGATCGAGAGGAGCCGCGAGGGATGGAGGGTGCACCTAGCGGTCAGCCGATCGGTTCCGGGACTGTGCGTGAAGGCGGGGATCGGCGGGGAGGCGCGCATCACGGTGGCGGAGGACGGCCGCCTAGCGCTGCGCGCACCCGAAGGGGTGGACGCGAAGGGGATGCAGGTGGAAAGCGCGCGCTCGCTCGGCGTGGACGAGCGGGGGTATCTTCTCTTGGGCCTAGCGGGGGGGAGAGAGGCGCGGATCTCGTGGAAGCCGCCTGAGAGGAGCGTCACGGAGCGCATCGGGCATGAGCCGTACGCGGAGGAGACGGTCCACGTGCGCTACTCGGGTGGGAGCGCAGCGGAGCTTGCGAGCGCGGGGGGACCGGGGGAAGAGGAGTGGAGGAGGAATTCGAGTCTGTGGGGGAGGGTGCAACTCTACGGGGGTCGGGCGGAAGGGCTTCGAGCGGAGGAAGCTCCGCCGACGGAGAGGGCCGTCCGGATCACCTGGTGATGTCCGAGGGGCGAGTCTTTGTTTTGGCTTGACGGGGGTCCGGCGGGGGCGTAATTTATAGAGACGTTCTACAAAGTCGGGGCGCACGCGCGTGATCGGAAACATGAAGCTGATGAAGAGCCTGAACTGCGCGAGGATCCTCTCGCTTCTGAGGGAGCGGGGGACGCTTTCGAGGGTGAGGCTCAAGGAGTTGACGGGGCTTGACGGGACGACGATCACGAACCTAGCGCGGGAACTCCTAGCGAAGAAGATGGTGGCGTCGCGGGGGTACGGGGAGTCGCGCGGGGGGAGGCGGGCGGAGCTCCTAGCGCTCAACGCGGACTGGAAACTAGCGATGGGGCTCTACCTTGGGCCGGGGCGGATCTTCGGGGCGCTCGTGAACCTGGGCGGGGAGATACGCGGGCAGGCGGAGGCGCGGTTAGGGTCGGAGGAGCGGGGCGGGAAGGGACGGGCCGCCATCCGGAGTCTAGCGAGGCGATTGGCGAAAGGGGCGAGGGGAGCGAAGATCTTAGGCGCGGGACTCGCCGTGACGGGGATGCTCGACCGGGAGAGGCGCACGCTCATCCAGTCGGAGTTCTTCCCGGAGCTGGAGGGGACGGACCTTGCGGAATTCCTTGGGACGGTCACGAGGGGGCCGGCGGAGGTGGACGTCTCGTCGCGGTGCCTCGCGTTAGGGGAGCTGCGATTCGGGGCGGCGCGGGGGATCGAGAACTTCGTGATGCTGGAACTCGGGCGGGGGATCGGGTGCACGATTGTGACGGACGGGCGCTTGGGGCGGGGCTCGAGCGGCGGCGCGGGCGAACTGGGGCACACGATCGTGCTGGAGGGGGGCCCGCGGTGCCGGTGCGGACACCGCGGGTGCCTGGAGACGGTGGCGTCGGTCGACGCGCTTGAGAGGGATGCCCGGAAGGCCTTGGGCCGGGAGTCGCTTGAGTTCCGGGAGATCGTTTCGATGTGCGAGGAGGGGAGGGAGGAGGTGCGCGAGGTGGTGCGGCAGGCGGGGCACTACGTGGGGGTGAGCGCGAGCTACATCGTGAATGTTCTCAACCCATCGCACATCGTAGTAGGGGGGGAGCTAGCGCAGTTAGGGGCGCCGCTCATGGGGGCGATCGACGAGGCGCTGCGGTCGTATTCGATGGGGGCGTCGTATGAGGCGCTGTCGCTCGTGGGTGCGGCGTTGAGCGAGGACTTGGGGGCGGCGACGGGGGCGGCGGCGCTCCTCATTGACAAGGTATTCGAGGTGCCCGGGGTGATCCCGGGAAGATAGGAGGCGGCCATGCTTTCGGAGAACGCGATCGAGGTGCTCGCCGGGAGGGCGCTCCAGATGTTGTGGGAGGTGGGCGTGACGGTGGAGAACGAGGAGGTCACGCGGCTGTGCTTAGCGAAAGGCTGCAGGGCGGGGACGGGGCACAGGATCCGGATCCCGCGAGAGATCGTGGAGGAGCTCACGGATTTCCAGAGGCCGACGCAGGACGAGTATGAGCTCAACCACAAGCTCATACACGCGTGCGGGCCGGACTGGACGCACCACCTTGTGTGGACGGGGCAGGCGGACGCGTTCCGAAAGACGTGCGGGGACCGGTTCCTGATGCAGGCGTTCGATTGCGGGCCGACGGCGTTCTACGACGACGGGGCGGGGCGGGCGGTGCCGGTGAACACGGAGGTGTTCGAGCGGATGATGAAGCTGGCGGAGGCGACGCCGGAGGTCGGGTACACGAGCATGTGGTACCGGCAGGAGGTGCCGCCGATGATCGAGCGCTTAGAGGCGCTGCGCCTCAGCATGGACCTCACGACGAAGTTCGCGGGGATCGAGGCGATCTACCCGGAGGTGATTCCGTATCTCAAGGAGGCGAGCGAGATCCTGACGGGGGATTCGAAGTCGTCGGCATATCTAGCGGGGTCGGAGTGCATGAGCATGCCCTTGATCCTCGAGGCGCGGTCGGCGGAGGACATCCTCGCGCGGAAGAAGTGCGGGGTGAACCGGTATCACATAGCGAGCATGCCGACCTTGGGGGTGAGCACGCCTGTGACGTTAGCGGGGGCGATCGTGATGGGAGCGGCGGAGGTCTTGGGGGGGATGGCGATCGCGTGGTGCGTGGACCCGGGGAGCGACATCAGCGGGCGGATGATCACACTGGTGGCGGACATGCGGAACGGGAACTCGACGACGTTCGGGCCTTATTACGCGCAGTACAACAACGCGGTGCGACAGCTCTTCAACGAGCGGTGGGGCGGGCACTGCATGGTGGAGGTATTTTTCAGCCCGACGGCGCAGCGACCGGGGCTGCAGGCGGTGTTCGAGAACTTCTACGGGACGAGTTGCCGGCAGAGATGGGAGGACGATCCGGGGATCCCTTACGCGGGGATGGGGACGCTGCACAACGGGGGGCTGGGATCGCCGACGCAGCTCATCCTTGACATGGAGATCCGCAAGGCGCAGTGGGCGTACCGCGAGGAGATCGCGGTGGACGAGGAGACGATGGATTTCGACGAGGTGGTTGCGGTGACGCGGGAGGGAGGGAATTTTCTGACGAGCGATCACACGATGCGGCATTTCCGGGAGATGTGGACGTCGGACTGCTTCCGGTCGGAGAGCCCCTTCCGGAGCGAAGGGTGGGACGGGACGGAGAAGGCGATCTTAGCGGTATGCGAGGAGAAGTGGAGGGCGAACTTAGCGAGGTGGGAGCCGCCCGCGTGGCCGGCGGAGAAGATCAAGGAGATGGACGCGCTCCTAGCGCGGGCCAGACGGGAGTTCGGGATCGGAGGGTAGGCGGAGATGAGGAAGATACGCGGAGCGGCAGGCGTTCTTGCATTCGCGGGGGCCGTCCTGGGGTGGAGCGTCCTGGGCTGGGGCGAGGGCGCGGAGCAATCCGGCGAGGCGGGCGGGACGAAGGAGCAGGGCCTGCGCGCGGGGATGCTGCGAGGCGCGGCGTATCTTGCGAACGATCTCGTGACGTATGTCTGGGACAAGGCGGAGAACGGCGCGGGACTTCTCAAGATCGTCGACAAGAGAACGGGACGGGCGTTCGTCACGTGCGAGCCGGGGAAGGGGACGCTATGGAGGGTGGAGGTCAAGCAAGGAAGTCAAGGGACGGCCGCCACCTATGCAAGCTCGGGGAGCCCCTGCGAGGTCGAATGCCGTGAGGACGGCGGAAAGGGGGTTCTGACGCTGCGATGGAAGGAGCCGCTCGCGGTGGAAGTGGTTGTTCGCCTTGCGGGGGACGAGGGCCTAGGGCGGTCGCGCATCCACGTGACGACCGTGCGGGAGGACGAGGGGTTGCGGACGGTGACATTTCCAGCGCTGGCGGGCGTGGGTCCAGTGGGAAAGCAGGACAGGATCCTGCAGCCGGCGCACGTCGGTTGGACGAAGCCGACGCCCGTGGAGACGGGGAAGGCGCTGAAGTGGGGGTATCCGATCGGCGGGTCGCTCCAGATGACGGCGCTCCTGGGGAAGGACTGCGGGTTCTACGCGGGGGAGGAGGACGGCGAGGCGAACACGAAGGAGTACGTCTGGGGGCTTGGCGAGGCGGGCGCGCTGACGCTTGAGATCTCGCACCCGGTTCTCAACTACGGCGCGGAGGAGCCGGTGCGGTCGTACGAGAGTCCAGGGGACGTGGTGCTGGGGCCGTTCCAGGGGGACTGGTACGACGCGGGACGGATCTATCGGGCATGGGCGCTTTCGGCGCCATGGTGCGCGAAGGGACCGATCTACGAGCGCGAGGACGTGCCGAAGTGGTTCCTGCGGGTTCCCTACTGGTTGGTGGGGGGATCGGGCAGCGAGGAGGCGATCGAGCGCGTGCGGGACGGATGCAGGTATTTGGGGGTCCCGAACATCATGATTCACGACTACTGGTACACGATGGAGCGGTACCAGCACGATCGGAATCCGGAGTTGTTTCCGCCTCGGATCGGGACGACTGCGTACCAACAGCTAGCCGACAGCCTCCACGCAGAGGGGGTGCGGATCGTCCCGTACACGATCGGGTGGCTGTGGAACCAGACGACGGAGAGCTATCGCACGGAGCAGGCGGAGAAGAAAGGCGGGATGTGCGGCCCCGACGGCTCGGTCTACTGGACGTGGGCGGGGGGACTTGATCCGCAGTCGGCGATGTGTCCGGCGACGGAGATCTGGAGGGAGAAGCTGGCGGCGTACTCCAAGGAACTTGTGGGGACGCTGCGCATGGACGGGGTGTATTTCGATTATTTCACCGTGCACTGCAACGACTGCTTTGTCAAGGAGCACGGACATCCCTTAGGCGGGGGCAACTACTGGACCAAGAGCGTGCACGACCTGTACGCGCAGGTGCGGGGGGAGGTCAAGAAGGTCAAGCCCGAGACGATCCTGTGCGGGGAGGACGAGGGGGAGTGGGTGATCGACGTGACGGACGCGGCGTACGGAGGGGGGCCGTGGTGCGACGCGCCGGTGTTCATGGTCGTGTATCACGGGTACCACCAGGTGTTCGGGGGCACGCACAACATGAACCGGGCGGAGCAGCTCGGGCGGCCGTGGCTCTGGGGGAAGATCAACGGGCCGACGAATCAACTGACGGCGTTTGCGGAGGCGCCGAACAGGATCTATCAACTTGTGGGGCCGTTCCTGCAGAAGCTGGTGCGCTGTTCGTGGGAATTCGCGTATCCGTACCTGGGGTATGGGGAGATGCTGCGACCGCCCAAGGTGGAGGGTGATTTTCCGATCCTGACTGCGAACGGGCCGTATGGCGAGTTCCCAGTACCCGCGGTGGAAGGCGCGGCGTGGCGGGCGCCGGACGGGTCCGTCGGGATCTTTCTCTTGAACTACGACATGGACAACGCGCATGAGGTGACGTGGCGGGAGGACCTGGGAGAGATCGCGGGGATTGGCGCGGACGCGAGGCTCACGGTGACGTGCTGGGACCCGGAACAGGGGATAGTGGCGGTGGGGGAATGGTCGGGAGGAGTGCTGGAGAAGACGACGGAGCTGCCGCCTCTGGGTATCGTAGCGTTGAAGCTCGAGGTGAAGCGATGAGAGGGGTCATGTGGCTCACCCTGGCGGCGCTGCTCGCTGGCACGTGGGGGCATGCCGAGTCGCTTCTATCTCCGCCCGGCTGTCGTGCGGCGGAGGGGGCCAAGGCTGCCCAGGGGAACTGGGCCGACCGGATCGTGCACGAGAAGAGCGGGATGGAGATGGTCTTTATCCCCGCGGGCATCTTCACGATGGGGACGAGCGATTCGAAGGCGTCGGGGGACATGAAGTTCAGGCGGGAGGTAGTGGTTCGGTCGCCTTTCTACATGGGGCGGACGGAGGTGACGAACGGGCAGTACCGGCGGTTTCTCGCGGGGACGAAGTATGACGGCGCGGGGGACACGGACAGGGTGTACGACGTGCACCTTCTGCACTTCTGCGGGAAGAGCATCATGTCGGCGGAGGACGATTACCCGATTGTATGGGTGAGCTGGAAGAACGCGCAGGCGTTCTGCGACTGGGCGGGGTTGGCGCTGCCGACGGAGGCGCAGTGGGAGTACGCGTGTCGGGCGGGGAGCACGACCAACTTCTACTTCGGCGACGACGAGAAGCAATGCGACGAGTATGGGTGGCTTCTCTCGAGCAAGGAATATCACACGCACCCCGTGGGGAAGAAGCTGCCGAACGCGTGGGGCCTCTACGACACGATCGGGAACGTCTGGGAATGGGTGCGAGACGACTACTTCGAGAGCTACGAGGGGGCGCCGCATGATGAGTCGCCGCGGCTAGCGGGGCGTCTGACCAAGGTGCTGCGGGGGGGAAGCTGGGGGAACCCTGGAGTGATGCGCGTGTCAGGGAGCGCCGCCCGGTTCAACGTCGCCCCGACGGACGCGAGCGGGGAGATCGGGTTCCGCGCGGCGATCGAGTTCGACGCGCCCGAGGCGCTGCGCGTCCGGGGAGGGGATTTGACTTTGGCGGCCCGCTATGACTTCGAAGAAGGCGGCGGGGAGGTCGTGCGGGATTCGAGCGGGCGGGGGAACGACGGGAAAAGTGCGGGGGCGACGTATGTCAAGCTGGGGGAGGGGAAGGGGTGGGCGCTCTCGTTTGAGACGCCGGAGGCGCTCGTGGACTGCGGCGACGCGGCGGGCCTCAAGCTGGGGTCGGGCGTCACCCTGGAGTACTGGCTGTATGCGAAGACGAAGCCCGCGAAGGGCGAGGTGGGCATCGTGGGGAAGGGGTTCGACAGTTATCTCATGTCGTTCGGCGGGCGGTGCTGGTTCTACATCGACGGCGGGAAGAACCACGTTTTCGCGGATGTGCCTTTGGGGGAGTGGCACCATATCACGGCGACGTACGACAGGGACGTCATGCGCCTGTACGTGGACGGGGCGCCGGTCGGGGAGCGCCGCCTGGGATATCCGATCGCGCAAGGGAAGAATTTCTACCTGCGGTGTCCGCTGCCGGGGGACGCGAAGGTGGAGGGGACGTTCACGTTCATGCTGGACGACGTGAGGGTCTACAACAGGGCGCTGTCGGCAGAGGAGGTCGCCAGCGACTACAGCAAGGAAATGAAGGAGAAGGTGGAGTGACACCGCGAAGCGCAACGACGGCCGCGGGCGCTCTTGCGCTGGCGTTCCTCATGGTCGGGGGCCTCCCGGCACAGGCGGACACGGCCGGAGTCATGTCCAAGGTGCTCGAGGCGACGGGATCCGAAGGCGCACGCGCGGGCGTGGTGGACGGGCATACCTACTTAGGGAACGCGCTCGTCGCGTACGTCTGGGCTCCAGGGGAGCAAGGGGCGGGGCTCCTCTGCATCTATGACAAGGTGAGCGGGAGGGAACTCCTGAAGGTGGGGCCGGCGAGCGCGGCGATGTGGCGGATCGATATGAAGGAGGGGAGGGACAAGGAGAAGAAAACGTACGCGAGCGGGGGGCTTCCGTGCAAGGTCAGCTACGAGGTGAAAGGAGAGGAGGCGCGCGTCTCGTTCACATGGAGCGACAGGGTAAACGTGCGGGTCGAGACGCGGCTTGCCGCCGGCGAGTCGCTTGCGCGGTCGCGGATCAGGGTCAAGACGTCGGGCGGGCAGGGATTGAAGACGGTGGTGTTCCCGGTGGTGACGGGGATCGGGCCGATGACCGTGGATGGGGCGAAGGATGAGATTCTCGACGCGGCGAACCTAGGCTGGACGAAGCCGTCGCCCGTGGTCACGGGGAAGGCGATGTCGAGGAGATATCCGATTGAGAATTCGCTTCAGATGGGGGCGCTCCTTGGCGAAGGGCGGGGGCTCTATTTCGGGGAGGAGGACGGGGAGGCGAACGAGAAGACGCTAGCGTGGGAGCCGAACGCGGAGGAGAAGACCTTGGCGTTTTCGATTTCGCACAACGTCTTAGGCTGGGGCGGGGAGGAGCCGGTGAAGGCGTATGCCAGTCCCGGGGACGTGGTGATGGGTCCGTTTCAGGGGGACTGGTTCGACGCAGCGCGGATCTATCGAAAGTGGGCGCTCACGGCGCCGTGGGCCGCGAAAGGACCGATCGAGGAGCGGGCGGACTATCCGAAGTGGCTCATCCGGGTGGGGTTTTGGGCGAACGGGGGCCTGGACGGGGAAGAGGGGATCGGGCGGGCCCTCGTGAAGCACGAGTTCTTCAGACTGCCGGAGAGCGTGTGTCACGACTACTACTACATGTTTGCCGATTACTACCATCACAACCGCAATCCGGAGTACCTTCCGCCTCGGATAGGATCCGAGAACTATAAGCGGGTGGTGCGCGATTTCCACAAGCGCGGGATACGGGTCGTCCCGTACGTGATCGGATGGCTGTGGAACATGTCCACCGAGAGCTATCAGGCCGAGGACGCGGAGCACAAGGGGGCCATGTGCGGTCCCAGCGGGGACGTGTATTGGACGTGGGCGGGGGGGCTCGACCCGCAGGCGGCGATGTGCCCGGCGACGGATATATGGCGGGACAAGCTGCTGGAGCTTTCGGTGGCGTTCATCAAGGAGTATGGTCTCGACGGGGTGTACTTCGATTACTTCAGCGTGCATTGCGCGGACTGTTTCGTGAAGAGCCACGGGCACCCGATCGGCGGGGGGAATTACTGGACGAAGTCGGTGCACGAGCTGTACGAGCGGATTCGCGAGGAATGCCACAAGATCAACCCGGAGGCGATGTTCTGCGGCGAGAACGTCGCCGAGTGGTGCATCGACGTGCTGGACACTTCCTACACGGGAGGACCGGACTGCACCGCGCCGGTCTTTATGGCCGTCTATCACGGATACACGCAGACGTTTGGAGGGCTGTACAACCAGTACACGCCGCCCTATATAGGGCGGATGTGGATCATGGGATGCGAGAACGGTCCGACGAACCAGGAGCTTCCTTTGGCGACGGGGCCGGAGGAGAGCTACAAGAAGCTGGGGCCGTGGTACAGGGAGCTCCTCCGATGCCGGTGGGAGTTTGGGTGGCCGTACCTGGGGTGCGGAGAGATGCTTCGTCCGCCGAAGGTCGAGGGTGATATCCCTACGATCACGCAGAAAGGCGCGTACGGCGACTTCACGCTGCCCGGCGTTGATTCGACGGCCTGGCGCGCCCGCGACGGATCGGTCGGGATCTTCTTTCTCAACTATGACGGCGAACGCAGCTACGACTTCACATGGACCGAGGATTTGGGCGAGTTTGCCGGGATCGGGGCTGATAAGAAGCTCCGCGTCACGCGCTGGACGTCTGAGGGCGAGGAGGACGTGGGTAAGTGGAGCGGGGGCGTCGTGACGCAGAACGCGAGCATTGAGCCATGGGGGATGATCGCACTGAGGTTGGAGGTGGTCCCATGAAGTCTGGGGTCGCGGCGCTGATGGTTCTGTGCAGTCTCTGCGGGCTAGCGCGCGGCGAAGCGCTCAAGGTGCCGGCGGGGTGTCGGGCGGCGGAGAGCGCGGCGGCGTCGATCGGAGGGTACGCGGACAGAATCATCCACGAGAAGACGGGGATGGAGATGGCGCTCGTCAAGGCGGGGGCCGTCACCATGGGAGACCGACGGACGCCCCACCGGGTGACGGTGATGGAGTCCTTCTACATGGGAAGGACGGAGGCGACGAACGCTCAATACCGGAAGTTCATCGAGGAGTCGGGATACGACGGCAAGTCGGACACCGATCCCGCGTACGATCTGTATCTGAGGCACTTCCGGGGGAAGAGCATCATGTCGGCGGAGGACGGGTACCCGATCGTGTGGGTAAGCTGGAAGAACGCGAAGGCGTTTTGCGACTGGGCGGGATTGGCGCTTCCGAGCGAGTCGCAGTGGGAATACGCGTGCCGGGCGGGGTCCTACACCTCCTATTACTTTGGAGAAGACGAGAAGGAATTCGACAAGTACGGTTGGGCGCTCACGAGCAAGGAGTACCACACGCACGCCGTCGGGCAGAAGCTTCCGAACGCGTGGGGGCTCTACGACATGCTGGGCAACGTCTGGGAGTGGGTGGAGGACGACTTCGCGGAGTCCTACGATGGGAGTCCGACGGACGGGTCGGCGCGGCTGGAAGACAGGATGACGAAGACGCTAAGGGGCGGGTGCTGGGGGAGCGGGGTTAAACCCTACGCCTGCGGAAGCGGGGCGCGGTTCAACGGCGCTCCCACCAACGCGGCGGGGGAGATCGGGTTTCGGGCGATCCTTGTGGTGCCCGAGTTGAGTCTGCCCGCCGGGTCGGACAAGGACAGCGGCTTCGCGGCACGTTACACGTTTGATGAAGGATCCAGCGACGTCGTCAAGGACGCGAGCGGGAAGGGCAACGACGGGAAGAACCTTGGGGCGCGGTACGTCGCGCTTGGCGAAGGGAAGGGCTTTGCGCTCGCCTTCGAGACCCCGGAGGCCTCTGTGGACTGCGGAAACGATCCGAGCCTGGACCTAGCGAACGCACTCACGATCGAGATGTGGTTCTTTCCGCAGACCGCGATACAGGGCGGTCAGGCGGGGCTTGCCGGCAAGCATTACAATAGCTTCCTCGTCACCTACACGGGCTCGTGCTGGTTCTACATCAGCGGGGGGAAGAACCACTGCCGGGCAGAGATACCCGCCGGGACATGGCATCACATAGCCGCGGCTTACGATGGAAAGGTTCTGAAGCTCTATGTGGACGGCGCGCTCGCCGATTCGCGCGGGTATGGGTACCCCGCTCTCCAGGGAGGGAACTTCTTCCTGGGATGGCCTGGCGACAAGGATATCAAGGCGGACCCTTTGTTCCGGTTTATGCTGGACGACGTGAGGGTCTACGACAGGGCGCTGTCGGCGGAGGAGATCGCCAAGCACTGTGAGGATGAAGCAGGAGAGAAGCGGTAAGCGGCCGCGAAGGCCAGGAGGAGGCGATGTCAAAGGACAGGAACTGGGTGCGCGAGTGCAAGGAGCTGGCGAAGACGATCCGGGTGCATTGTCTCCACATGACGCACCGCGGGAAGAGCGGGCACCTGGGGAGCATGCTGTCGATGGCGGAGCTTTTGGCGGTGCTCTACGAGCGGATCCTCAAGGTGGATCCGAAGAATCCGAAGTGGCCTGACCGCGACCGGTTTGTGTTGAGCAAGGGGCACGGGGGGGCGGCGGTCTACGCGGTCTTGGCCGAGAAGGGATTCTTCCCGAAGGAATGGATGCAGGGGTATTACCGCGACGAGGGGAAGCTGATGGGGCACATCAGCCACCACGTTCCGGGGGTGGAGTTTTCGACGGGGTCGCTGGGGCACGGGCTGCCGGTGGCGACGGGGATGGCGCTTGCAGCGAGGGTCGCCCGGAAGAAGCACCGTGTTATCTGCCTCGTGAGCGATGGGGACGTGGACGAGGGGTCGACGTATGAGGCGATGCTCTTCGCAGCGCAACATCATCTCGACAACCTGACGGTGGTCTACGACGCGAACCAGGTGCAGGCGCTCGGGTTCGTGAAGGACGTGATCGACCTCGAACCGCTGTCGGAACGGATCGCCGCCACGCGGTGGTCGGTGCGGGAGATCGACGGGCACGATGTCGAGGAGATAGACGCGGCGCTCGCGGCGATCCCATTCGAGGCGGGCAAGCCCTCCTGGATCACGGCGCACACGATCAAGTGCAAGGGGGTGAGCTTCAAGGAGAACACGGTCGCGTGCCACTACGGCTGCGTCAATGACGAGGAGTTAGCGCGGGCGCTGGCGGAACTGGGGGTGTCATCATGAGGAGCAAGTTCAACGAAGTGCTGGTGGAACTGGCGCGCAAGGACGAGCGCATTTTCATGGTTTTGGCGGACATCGGATACGGGGAGATCGAGCCGTTCGCGGAGGCCTTCCCGGAGCGGTTCTACAACGTCGGCGTCGCGGAGCAGAACATGACGGGGGTCGCGTGCGGGGTGGCGATGGAGGGGAACATCGTCGTAACGTATTCGATCGCGAACTTTCCGACGCTGCGGCCGCTCGAGCAGATCCGCAACGACGTGTGCTACCACGACGCGAACGTGAAGATCGTGATCATCGGAGGGGGTTTAGCGTACGGGGCGCTGGGTGTCTCGCACCAGGCCACGGAGGACATCGCAATCATGCGGGCGCTGCCGAACATGGTGGTGGTCTGTCCCGCTGATCTTGCGGAGGCGGAGGCGGCGACCCGCGCGATGATCGATTACAGGGGCCCCCTGTACTACCGCTGCGGGTACAAGAAGGAGCCGGATATCCATCGCGGGCGGATCGATTTCAAGCTGGGGCGTGCGATCCGGGTGCGCGACGGCGCAGACGCGACGCTCATCTTTACCGGCACGATCGGGAACCAGGCGGCGTCAGCGGCGGAGGCGCTTGAGAAGGAGGGGCTTCGCTGTCGCGTGCTAAGCATGCACACGGTGAAGCCGATCGACAAGGAGGCGATACTGGCGGCGGCCCGGGAGACGGGCGCGATCATCACCGTGGAAGAGCACCAGATGAGCGGGGGGCTGGGGAGCGCCGTGGCGGAGGTGCTTTGCGACGCGTGCGTGTTTCCTCGGAAGTTTCTGCGCATCGCGCTTCCCGACGTCTACGTAACCAAGGTGGGAAGCCATGAGTGGCTTCTCGATCAGTACGGTCTTTCCGCGCCGAAGATCGCCGAGGCGGTCCGGGCGCGCCTTTGCTGAGGTGCACGCATGAAAGTAGACTGGGCGAACCCGTGGGCGAGCGAGGGGCGGTGGCTTCTGGGCGGGCTTCACACGCACACGAAGCTCAGTGACGGGAGTCTCCCCGTGGACTTCACCGGGGGCGTCTATCGGAACTACGATTACGATTTCCTCGCAATCACCGACCATGACGTCCTCTTCGAGAAGGAGGAGCTCCGGCGCGACGGACTGCTGCTCCTGGGCAACTGCATGGAGTCGGATCTCCTGACCCGGCGGATGGAGATGCTGATCCTCGGTGCTGAGAAGGCGCCTGAAATCACGCGGGAGGTTACGACGGGCCAAGAGGCCATCGACCGCATCAACGCGCTGGGCGGTATGGCCTTCCTCGCTCACCCATACTGGTCGAGTCTGTCGACCTCCGACGTGTTGGCGTTGGACGGCCTCGCGGGGATCGAGCTCCTGAACTGGGGAACGCAGTATTACCAGAAGAAGGGGTACGCGATCGAGCTCTACGACGAGCTTCTGTTCGCGGGGAAGCGCCTGTGGAACATCGCGGTCGACGACTGCCATCACGCGCAGGAGTATCTGGACTCCTGCCGGGGGTCGGTAGTGGTGCGGGCGAAGGAGCTGACGACGGCGTCGATCCTCGACTCGATTCGGAAGGGGCTTTTCTACAGCACGATGGGCCCGCGCATCCACAACGTCGAGTTCACGGGGGAGCAGATCATCATCGAGTGCGATCCGGTCGTGGAGATCGTGTTTCACGCGAACTGGTATTTCGCGCAGCGCTCGGAAACGTCGGGGCGTCGGCCGTTCACAAGACGCCGGTACCCCTCGGACCGCTACACGCCGCGCCTTGGCAAGGACGTCACGTACTGCTTCATCGAGATCCGCGACGAGGCGGGGCGCGGGGCATGGACCAATCCAATCTACTTCTCGGAGTGACAAAGGTGGATCGCTTGAAAGACAAGGTGGCGGTGATCACGGGGGCGGGGCGCGGGATCGGGCGCGCGGCGGCGGAGCTCTTCGCGAAGGAGGGGGCCAAGGTTGTGATCGCGGAGATTCGGGAGGAGCTCGGGGGCGAAACGGAGGGCGCGATCCGGAAGAGCGGCGGCGAGGCGCTGTTCGTGCGGACGGACGTCTCGCGGTCGAGGGACGTGCAGGGTCTCATGGAAGCGGTGCGGCAGAGATACGGGGTGCTGCACGTGCTCTACAACAACGCGTCGGTCTTCCTCGGCAAAGAGGACGGCCCGGTGACGGAGCTGGGGGAGGAGACCTGGGAGCGGATCCTAAATGTCAACCTGCGGGGACTGTACCTGTGCTCTCGGCACGGGATCCCGCTCATCATCGAGAGCGGGGGCGGGTCGGTGATCCACACGGCGTCGAGCGCGGGGGTGATCGGGGTTCCGGGATGCGACGCGTATACGGCGAGCAAGGGGGCGACGGTCGCGCTGACGCGCTCGATGGCGGTGGAGTACGGGCCGAAGAATGTGCGGGTGAACTGCATCGCGCCCGCGGGGGTGGACACGGAGATGGTGCGGGAGAGCAGTCTAGCAAACCCGACGTTCGACGCGGCATATTTCTTCCGGAGGGCGCCTCTCGGGCGTCTGGGGACGCCGGAGGAGGTGGCGCGGGTGGCGCTCTTCTTGGCGTCGGACGAGTCGTCGTACGTGAACGGCGCGATCGTGCGGGCGGACGGGGGCACGACGATCACGCCGATCAGTTAGAAGGGGAAGGAGAAAGGGGCCGGATGAACTCGCGGGATCGCATTGCGGCGGTGCTGGAGCACGGGCGGGGAGACCGGGTGCCTCTGGGGGAACTGTGGATCGATCCGGGGGTGGCGGAAGCGATTCTCCCCGGCGCGAGCGCGGTCGAGCTCGTGGAGCACTTGGGGATGGACCTCGTGACGGTGCCGACGATGATCTACGAGGAGGACGAGGTCGAGTGGGTGGACAGGAAGAGGCGCGTCTTTCGCGACAAGTGGGGGGCGCTCCAGATCGCGCCGGGGAAGGGCGTGCCGGTACCGACGGCTCCGGCGCGGATCGAGACGGAGGAGGACCTTGCGGGGTACCGTCCGCCGGACCCGGCGAAGTCGCCGGTGCCGGGGAAGGTGCGGAAGCTGAAGGAGCGTTATCCGAACGGGGAGAAGGCGATCGCGGTGGTGGGGGAGTCGGGGTGGGCGCCCGCGGTGTTCCTGCGCGGGGGGCTCCAGAACCTGCTCCTGGACTTCGGGCTGCGGCCGGGGTTTGCGAAGGAGCTGATGAGGATCGGGGTGGAGTACTATTGCGAGCTGTATCGCTCAGCGGTCCGCGAGGGGGCGGACGTGGTGCTCCTGGGGGACGACTATTCCGACAAGAACGGGCCGATGATGTCGCCGGCGCAGTTCGAGGAGATCATCCTGCCGGGAGACGCGGCGGTCGTGGCGGCGATCCAGTCTGCGGGGGCGCACTGTATCAAGCATACGGACGGGGACATTCGCAAGATCATGGACATGCTGGTGGGGACGGGGGTGGACTGCCTGGGGCCGCTGGAGCCGGTGCCGGGGATGGAGCTCGAGAGGATCTTCGAGCGCTATCCGGGGAAGATCGCGGTGATGGGGAACCTGAGCATCGATTTGCTCTCGCGCGGGTCCGCGGAGGAGGTGCGGCGGGCGACGAAGCGCGTCCTTGCGACTGTGTCGGCGCGCGGGCCGCACATTCTGTCGTCGGCGAACACGATCGCGGCGTCGGTGAAGCCGGAGAATTTCGTGGCGATGGTGGAGACGGCGAGGGAGTTCGGGGAGCACCCGATCGACGCAGAAGAGCTCCTGGACGAGTTGGGAGGACGGTAGACTTGGCGTACGCGGGTGTCGTCGATGATTTGCGAGCGTGCACGGAGTTCCGGAAACCTTCGCGGATTCCGGTGTTCGCGCTGGGCTTGGAGTTTGACCTGCACGTGGGGGGAGTGACGTGCGGTGAAAGCCGGACGAACGTGGAGAAGACGGTGCGGTGCACGGCGGAGATGGTGGAGCGGTTCGACTACGACTGGGCGGTGGTCTTTCCGGACGACTACATCGAGTTCGAGCCGCTGGGGCTGCGCATGAACGAGGACGAGAATCTTCCTACGATGCCCAAGGAGTATTTAGCGTTTGCGCGCGGGACTCTGCGGCGGTTGAGGATTCCGGATGCGGAGCGGGAGATGCGCCTTCCGATTCAGCTCGAGATGATCCGAAGCGTGAGGGCAGCGCTGGGGGACTCGGTGTGCGTCGTGGGGAGGATCGCGGCGCCCTTTTCGTCCATCGCCCTTGTCTACGGGGTCGAGGCGACGCTCATCGGGATGCTCGAGGCGCAGGAGCTCATACGCGAGAACCTGGAGTTCTTTGTAGAGCACCAGAGCGCGTTCGGGCAGGCACAGATCGAGGCAGGGGCGGATGTCCTGTGGCTTGGGGACTGCGTGGCGGGATCGCGGTTCATCAGCGCAGAACAGTACGCCAAGTTCGCGTTCGAGCCGGCAGCGCGGGTGGCGGAGAACATGGCGAAGGCGGGCGGGATGGTGATCTATCACACGGCCGAGACGTCGGCGGAGCACGTGAGGCTCCAGGCGGAGCTTCCCGTGGACGCCGTCAACCTTGGGGAGGGGGTGAGCATCGCGGAGATGAAGGCGAGGCTCGCGGTGCGGCGGTGCCTCATGGGGAACTTCGATCCGATGCTTCTGCGAGACGGGAGCGCGGACGCGGTCGCGGAGGCGACGGAAAGGATGATGCGCGAGAACGCGCGCGGCGGCGGATACGTTTTCAACACGGGGGAAGGGATCATGGTCGGCACGCCCGAGAAGAACGTCGAGGCGATGATGGCGACCGCCAAGAGGTTGGCCGGCCAAGTCCAGGACGGCACGTGAATGGGGAGCGGCGCGATGGCGGCGGAAGCGACAAAGGAAGCAAAGGTCAGAATGCTCACGCGGATGCTCACGATCCGGCGTTTCGAGGAGCGGGTGAAGGAGCTGTACCACGCCGGCGAGATCGTGGGGGCGATCCACCTCTACATCGGGCAGGAGGCGATCGCGGTGGGGACGTGCGAGGCGCTTCGGGAGGACGACTACGTAACGAGCACGCACCGAAGCCACGGGCACACGATCGCGAAAATATTCGATCTCAAGAGAACCATGGCTGAGATGATGGGAAGGGAGACGGGGCTTTCGCGGGGGCGTGGCGGGTCGATGCACATGTTCGACATCCGCAAGGGGTTCCTGGGGGGGAACGGGATCGTGGGGGGAGGGATCGCGATAGGGCTGGGGGCGGCGTTCTCGGCGAAGTACCGGGGGACGGACCAGGTGGCGGTGTGTTTCTTCAGCGAGGGGGGCGCGAGCCAGGGCGTCCTGCACGAGTGCCTGAACATGACGGCGCTGTGGAGGCTCCCGGTGATCTACGTGCTGGAGAACAACCGGTACGCGGCGACGACGCCGGTCGAGAAGAGCAGTTGCACGGCGGACATCGCGCCGCGGGCGGAGGCGTACGGGCTGCCCTGGGAGATCGCGGACGGGAACAACGTGCTTGACGTATACCGGGTCGCGAGCGCCGCCGTCGCGCGGGCGCGAGCCGGGCAGGGGACGACCTTCATCGAGTGCAAGACGTATCGGGT
This sequence comes from Planctomycetota bacterium, assembly GCA_043803205.1. Taxonomy (GTDB): domain Bacteria; phylum Planctomycetota; class DG-23; order JAZDKG01; family JAZDKG01; genus JAZDKG01. The sequence continues at coordinate 6,118 of JAZDKG010000242.1, read as the reverse complement.
GGAGCCGCACTGCGGGATCATCCCGGACGCGCGCGACCGGGACGAGGTCGACGCGTGGAGGGGCGAGGAGAAGGACCCGATCAGGCGGTTCGAGGCGCGGCTCCTAGCGGAAGGGACCCTTGACGGCGATGGCGTCCGTGAGGTGCACGAGGAGGTTGAGGCGGCCCTCGATGAGGCGATCGAGTTCGCGAGGCGGAGCGCCTTCCCGGCGGCGGAGACCGTCGCCGACGCGCTCTGGGCGGAGTCCGTCGAGCGGGGGGGGGAGCGATGAGGAGGATCACGTATGCCGACGCGCTGAACGAGGCGATGGACGAGGAGATGGCCCGCGATGAGAGGGTGTTCGTGATCGGGGAGGACGTGGACCTGCACGGCGGGGTCTACAAGCTCACGAGGAACCTCGTGGAACACCACGGGGCGAAGCGTGTCGTGGGGACGCCGATCTCAGAGGAAGGGTTCATGGGCTTAGCGGTGGGGGCGGCGATGACGGGGCTTCGGCCGGTGGTGGAGATCATGTACATGGACTTCATCCTGCTGGCGATGGACCAGCTCGTGAACCAGATGGCGAAGCTGCGGTTCATGTCGGGGGGGCAGTTTCCGATGCCGGTGACGATCCGGGCGCAGGCGGGGGCGGGGACGGCGGAGGCGGCGCAGCACTCGCAGAGCCTTGAGGCGTGGTTCGTTCACACGCCCGGGTTCAAGGTGGCGATGCCGGCGACGGCGTATGACGCGAAGGGGATCCTCAAGTCAGCGATCCGGGACGACAATCCCGTGCTCGTGATCGAGAACCGGGTGCTCTTCTACGAGGAGGAGGAGGCGCCGGAAGGGGAGTGGATCGTGCCGCTCGGGAAGGCGGAGGTGGTGCGAGAGGGGACGGACGTGACGGTGGTATCGGCGGGGTACGTGCGGCGGAAGGCGCTGGCGGCCGCGCGGGAGCTTGAGGGGGAAGTGAGCGTGGAGGTCGTCGATCCGCGGACGCTTCAGCCGCTGGACATGGAGACGATCCTGGGGTCGGTCGCGAAGACGGGGAGGCTCTTGGTGGTGCACGAGTCTCCGACGCGTGGCGGCGTGGGGGCGGAAATCGTGCGGCGGGTGGTTGCGGAGGGGTTTGACTGTCTGGATGCGCCTCCGACGGTGCTGGGGGGAGCGGACCTTCCGATCCCGTTCAGCCCGCCGCTGGAGAGGGCGTGTCTCCCTCAGGTGGAGACGATCGCGGAGGCGATCAGGAAGCTCGTTGGTTAGGTCGCGGGTCGACGGGCTTTTTGGGGAAGAGGACGAGAGGAACACGGCGATGGCGGGCACGGCGGAAGGCCGATGCGGGGAGACGCACGAGATGCAGCTTGGGCCTTACGTCGACCACGTCGGGCTGTGGCGAGATGAGCTGCGAGAGTGGGTACCCCAGGAGCTTTTCGACGCGCATGTGCACCTGGGGCCGCCTGACGTGATGGGCGGGATCGATGCCGATCGTCGCAAGGCGCCTCTGACGACGTTTACGTCACTGGAGTGGGAGGCGCTTCAAGCCGTGTACCGCGACGTTTACAGCGGCAAGAGGATCGTTGGGCTCTTTGCGTTTCCGTTCCCGCTGCTGGAGGTGGATATCGAGAGGGCGAACGACTACATCATCGAAGTCATGAAGCGCGACCCGCGGGTGCGCGGGTTCTTCCTAGCTCATCCGAGGGACGTCCGCATGTCGGAGAGGTGCATTGCGAAGGCAGAACGGGAGGGGACGCCGTTCGCGGGGGCGAAGCCGTATTTCGACCTAGCGGGCAAGGACAACTTGCGGTGCAGGATGCCCGAGTTCATTCCGACGGGGCTCCTGGAACTCCTGGACGATCGGGGACTGATCCTGATGCTGCACACGTCTGGAAGGGGGGCGGGCGACGCGGAGTGCCAGACGTACCTTCGACGGACAGCGCAGCGGTTCGCGAGGATCAGGATCATCCTCGCGCACATGGGGAGGTACTTAGCTGCGCAGGACTTTCTCGATTTCCTCGGATCAGGGGCGCTGGAGGAATGTCCGTCGATCTTTGTCGACATGTCTTCCGCGAGCGAGAGCGTGGTGTTCGAGGAGTTTCTTCGCAGGAGAAGCCTTTGGAGGCGGCTCCTTTTCGCCTCGGATGCGCCGTACGGGCTTATCACCGGCGTCGAGCGGTATTCGCCCACGCGAGGCCCGGTGTTTCTTGCGCGGGACCACTATCCGTGGTCGGATCCGCAGATGGAGAGGGAGTTCGCGGCGGAGCGGGGACGCCTCACGTACAATACGTATCACTGCATCAAGGCGCTCAAGGACGCATTCGTCAGGGCCGGCATATCCGGGGAAACCGCCGAGGAGTTGAAGCGCGCGATCTTTCGTGATAATGCACTGTCCGGACCTTTAGCGGGGGCGGACGAGGAAAGGAGCTGAGCCATGAGCAAGACGATCCTGAGCAAGCAAGAGGTTGCTGCTTTGAAGCGGGATGCGCTGAAGCTCATCCTTCCCCACTTCGCGAGCAACGCTGAGCTGGCGAAGGGGCCGAAGATCTTCGTGCGGGGGGAGGGATGCTATCTCTACGACATCGAGGGGCGGCGGTACATGGACACGTTCGCGTCGCTCTTGACGACGATCTGCGGGCACCATCGCCCGGAGATCGCGCGTGCGGTGGACGAGCAGCTCTCGCAGCTTGAGTTCTTCCCGAACTACGTGGACACGTTCACGGTGCCGCTCGTGAAGTTGGCGAGAAAGATCGCGGAGATCATGCCCGGGGAGCTTTCGGTGAGTTTCTTCGTCAACAGCGGGTCGGAGGCGAATGAGACAGCGATCAAGATGGCGAGGCAATATCACAGGGAACGAGGGGAGGCAGACCGGTACAAGGTGGTCGGGAGGCGTCATTCGTATTCCGGGACGACGCTCGGGGGGGTGAGCGCGACGGGGATCCCGTGGTTCCGGGAGTATTTCGAGCCGCTGCTGCCGGGGTTCCTGTTCGCGCCGGCGGCGAGGTGCTGCGACTGCGAGCTGGGGTTGGCGCCGAAGACGTGCAAGCTCGGGTGTCTGCGGGCGATGGAGGAGCTCGTGAAGTGGGAGGGGCCGGGGACGATCTCGGCGGTGATCATGGACCCGATCCCGGGATCGAACATCGGCTTTCCTCTTCCGCCGAAGGGATATCTCGAGGGCGTGCGGAAGCTGTGCGACCGGCATGGGATCCTGCTCATCTTCGACGAGGTGCAGACGGGTTTCGGGAAGACCGGGAAGTGGTTCGCGTGCCAGCACTGGGGGGTGACGCCCGACATCATGACGATCGGGAAGGGGTTCACGGGCGGATATATCCCGCTTGCGGCGGCGGTGACGACGCCCCGCATCGCGGACGTATTCCGCAAGAAGCCGGGGAGGGAGTTTCGCAGCGGGGGGACGTACGGCGGGCACACGGTGGCGTGCGCAGCGACACTGGCGAACATCGGGATCATCGAGAAGGAGAAGCTCGTCCAAAAGGCGGCGCGGACCGGGAGGCATATCGAGAAGCGGCTCAAGGCGCTCTACCGGCACAGGCTGGTGGGCGATGTGCGCGGGATCGGGATGCTGTGGGCGGTGGAGCTCATGGAGAGCCGAAAGCCCAAGAGGAAGCTCGATCCGAAACTCGGCGTGGGGAGCTGGATCCGCGAGTACTGCTACCGGAGGGGGATGATCCTGCGGAACAACGGGGACATCCTCGTGATCGCGCCGGCGCTGGTGATGAGTCGGGAGCAGGTGGATGAGATGCTGGGTCTGACGGAGCGGGCGATCATCGCGGCGGGCAAACACTTCCGCCTCACAGGGGCTCGGAAGTCGAAGGCATAGGACGTTCACGTCTTGGAGGGCGGTCCGATGGCGAAGAAGATCCGGCTGGCGCTCGTGCGGTGCGACACGCACGGCTACTATTACGGGATGCTGATGGCGCGGTGCGATCCGCTGCTGGTGGAGAAGTACAACAAGATCGCGCACTTCTACGCGACGGACTGGTACGACCCCAAGCACATCATCCTCCCGACGACGTACGACTTTGAGATCGTCAAGTGCTACGACGCGAACGGCGAGCGTGCGGCGCAATTCAGCGAGGCGTTCCTGGGCGTGCAAGTGTGCGGGAGCGTCGAGGAGATGGCGGAGGGGATCGACGCGGCCTTCGTAGGCGACTGCGACGGGGGAGGGGGCGATCACCTCGAGCTCGCGGCGCCGTTTCTGCGGAGAGGGATTCCCACGTTCGTGGACAAGCCGTTCGCGTCGACGCTGCGGGACGCGAAGGAAATCGTCGCGCTGGCGAAGCGCCACCGGGCGCCGCTGTACAACTCGTCGATCCTGAGCGAGGTGATCGCGGCGGACACGTTCAAGCGGCGGTTTGACGAGATCGGCCCCGCCGGGGCGAACTGGACGGAGCTGGCGCAGGCGGCGGTGTCGCTCAAGTGCAAGCCCGACAAGGTGGGGGGGGTGATGCTGGGCGTGGTCAAGGGAGTGGGTGGAGCGATCTCGCAGGAGAACCTTGGGGCGCGTGACCAGCTCGTGGGGATCGAGGATCGCCTAGCGTACATCATCCATGGGATCGCGCTGGCGATCAACGTGTTCGGGAAGGGGGTCGAATGGGTGGAGGCGATGGGGACGCTGCCGCTCGAGTACCTGCACCTGCACCTCGCGAGCGGGCGCGACGTCATCATCCTCAACACGAGCGTGGACGTGTTTCCGGAGCGCTGCTCGTTCTACGTGGAGGCGTATAGCAAGATGGGGGCGATTCACTCGGGACCCATCGGCGACCCGGAGTTTCTGCGCGGGGCGGACCGGATCGTGAAGAAACTGAGGAAGATGGTGAGGACCGGGGAGCCCCCCGTGGACTACGGCGACATCCTCGAGCACATCGCGGTCGTGGAGGCGGGGCAGCGGGCACAGAAGACGGGGAGTCGGGTGTTCCTCAAGAACGTGCTTGGCGGAAAGGCCGGCGGATAGAGAAGGGAGCGGGCCGATGGGGAAGATCAGGGTGGGGATGATCCGGTGCGACCTGCACGCGATCTACTACGGCGCGCTCATGTCGAGGTTCGACGTGGAGGCGCTCAAGGACTCCTCGATCGCGATGGGGGCGCACTTCTATTTCCACACGCACTACAAGCAGCGGGAGCGGATGACGGTCCCGAGGCTGCCCGTGTTCGAGATCACGCGGGTGTACGACGAGGACCGGCGGCGGGCAGAGAACATGGGCAAGATCTTCCTCAGCCGGCCGATCGTCTGCGACCGCCCGGAACAGTGCTGCGAGGACGTGGACCTGGTGTTTATCGCGGACTGCAACGGCGACGGATCGGACCATCTCGCTTTGGCGACCCCTTCGATCAAGAAGGGGGTGCCGACGTTCATCGACAAGCCCCTGTCGTTCGACGTAGGCGACGCGCGGAAGATCGTGCGTCTAGCGCAGCGGCATGGGACGCCGATCCTGTCGCTCTCCATGCTGCGCGAGGTCCCGCAGGCGCGGCTTTTTCGCCGGCGCTTCGCGGAGATCGCGCCGGTTGAGTTCGCTGTCATCAAGGCGAGCGGGAGCATCCTAGCGGGGCAGATCCACGGGATCAGCCTCGCGCAGCAACTCTTCGGGCCTGGGGTCAAGGCGGTGTCGGCCATGGGGCCGGGGGAGATCGGATACCTGCACCTCGACTACGGCAAGGCCCGGGGGAAACCGGAGGCCGGGGTGCTGATCGCCAACCACAGCGGCGGCACGCCGCACTGCGCGACCTTCGCAACCGCGTACAGCCGCAAGGGCGCGATCCACTCGGGACCGATCGGAGATTTCGAATATCCGTACGGGGCCCACGAGATCCTGAAGAAGATCCGAAGGCTCGTGCGCACGGGCAAATCGGTGGAGCCGTATGGGCACATGGTTGAGAACATCGCCGTCGCCGCGGCCGGCCGCCTAGCGCAGAAGAAGGGGCGGCAGGTCAGCCTGACGGAAGTCTGAGGAGCGGAATGATGCGATACGCGTACCCGGAATACGAGGTTGAGATCACGAGAGAGATGCTCCTCAGGTGCTGCGAGGTTGCGGTGCGTCTCGTGGCGGAGGAGGGTTTCGTCGTCCGGCACGACAAGTTCCTTGCGGAGGTCCGGGGGAAGCCGGGAATCAGCGTGGACGGGCATCGCGTG
>JAZDKG010000241.1:0-2258 GCA_043803205.1 Planctomycetota bacterium | reverse complement strand
CGTTCACTGGCGAGTATCTCTTTCAGATTGAGTTCCCAAAGAGCGCAGGCAAAGTAATCCACCAGATGGTGCATAGACAGGTTCAACTAGGTGCCCGAATAAATGTCTATTGTCCTGATGATGAGACTACGCGGGCAATGCAATTCAAGTTCTACACTAACAACAGCATGTTTCGGCTTAACGTCCCGAATGATGTCCCAGGAGTGGATTGGACACGAAGGCATAAGGACGGCCTTGCAATTGTTGAACGTGGTCTACCCGGCGGCGCACCCCTACGACTAAGGCTTCTAAAGCCAGGAACTGATGCGACGGAAATCGTAGGTCGCTCTGCCGTGCTTGGAACATGGGGAAAGACAACGGGTGCTTCCCGTTTGCGTGGATAGTCATGCGGCCCTCCGGGAGCGTGCCAGATGAGCCGCCCAGAGATCGTCGAAGCGCTGGTTGAGAATCGTGGTGCGGACCGCGAGGACGTTGCGCAGGCCCTTGCTGGACCATCGCATGCCCGAGCACTTGCAGCGTTCCTGGACGACGTAGCGGCACGCGGATTCCACTGGCCCGCTGCCTACGGGCCAGCCCGCCGCACGGAAGGCCGGGTAGTTCAGCATACGTTTCCGCTTGCTGAAGAACTTGGCTTCGCGGCGCAGTCCCTCCTCCGCCTTCGGATCGGGGGAGGTTCCTGCAAGGTATCTGATCGAGCGAACGACCTCGTCCACTTTTCCCTCCCAGAGATTCCCCTTCTGGCGAGCGAGCCACGCGGCTCCGTCGGCATGGCCCGCGGAGTAGGCGAGGTCGCGCGCATCCGCGAGATGCCCCACCGCGTGCTTCCAGTCCAGGATGTGCGTGGCGCCAGGGAAGAACTTCACGGTGTCCTTGTGCACGAGGTCGCTGCCATCCCCGATGACGGCGGTGTCGGTCTTCGGCGTCCAGCCGCGGCGGACCGCCTCGGCCTTGAGTTTCTCCAGATGGCCCTCCCGACCTTCGTAGGTCCCCACCACCGTGATCTGCGCCAACGCGACGTCTCGGTGCGCGTCCGCTCCCGATTTCTCCTCGCGTTCCGGGGAAGCATCCCGGCGATGGTATTTCGGTTCCTCGCGCTGCGCGGGTCCGGGGATTCCGACGACCGCCGCGTGGGCTTCGTGCCAGCCCTCGGTCCCCTTCTCCTCCACCTCCGCGTCCGGATCGTACCGCATCTGCACCATCAGGCCGTCCGTCTCGACCACCATCTGGCGAACGGCCGGAGCCCGGTCCGCTGGCGGCGGAGTGGACGCCTGCATCGCTCGTGCCGTTTCTCCGAGATCTTCGATCCGCCGGTGCAGGCGGTTCTGGTCGATCGTCAGCCCCGTCGCCCTCTGGATGAGTTCCTCGGCCTGCGGATAGTCGCTCTCGCTCGCGAAATGCGACATCAGAAACGACGCTTCCCGCGTGTTTCCTGCCTTGTCCACGCCCAGAATCAGGTCCAGCGGGTACATGCCCTCTCCCCCGCCCTCGCGACGGTAGTACGCCGCCTTCACCGTCACCGGCCCCGTCACCAGGAAGAGAGGGCGCTCCCGGTATCCGTGGAAGACGTACATGATCCCCTCGTGCTCGAACCGGGCACCGACGTGGCAAGGGCCGATGAACTTCTCCACGAAGATCGAGAACCAGTGCGCGGCGCCCTTCATGGCCGCGTCTCGAAGCCACGCGTCGAGCCGGTGGACCGTGGAGAGGATTTCTTCCAGGTTGTCCCCCATCTCCCGCCCCGCGATGCATTCCCATCCGATCTGGAAGGCATTGGCCAGCGCGTTCAGATCCTCCCCGGCTCCGCGGGCGTCCGCAGCCCCAGGCCTGGAAGCGGCGATCTCGGATGTCATCGCTCCCGGATCTTCGAGGAACTTCTTGACAACCGTGGTCAAAACCTGGACGATTGTGTTCCGGAGATTCGTGAAGGAATCCGGAGTCTGCATGGTCATCTCCTTTCGTATCAGGAACTTACGATAGGATACCATGCGGCTCCGGTTTCAACGGAAACGGGAAGCACCCTTTAAGAGTAACCGCCATTGGTTGGAGGTCCATCAACTACCGCCCTATTCACCCCAATTCAATCCGGCAGAGCGTCTCTGGCAGCACACTCGCAAGAATGCAACACACAACAGGTACTTTGTGACCAAAGACGAACTGGTATGCACTCCACGGCGCATGTTCGGCGAAATGCAGGCGCAGCCCGAAACTATTCAGGGCAACCTTCTTCCGTTCTGCGCTTGATGTCCTATTAATTATGC
>JAZDKG010000240.1:0-17060 GCA_043803205.1 Planctomycetota bacterium | reverse complement strand
AGCGCGCCCGAAGCGCTCCGCGCGCGCGAGCACCTTTCGGCACGCCCGCGTCTCCTCAGGCGTGCCCAGAGAGACCGCCTTAAGTTCCCCGCAGCGCACGATCCGGAAGAAATCCGCAAGGGAACGATAGGACTGGGCCGTGATGCCGGTTCCCTCGTCCAGCGCTCCGCCGGCGGTGGTCACGAGCGCGGCGCGCTTCCCTTCAAGAAGGCTTATGTGCGGGCTCTTCCCATACTTGCCGAACGAGAACAAGCGATCCATGACGGCCTTGAGCTGGGCGCTCGCCCCCCAACAGAACACGGGCGTGGCGAACACGATCGCGTCCGCCGAGTGGATCTTCCTGAGGAGCGGCCGGATGTCGTCCTTCACCGGACAGTTCGGGCGGTCCTCCCTCTTCTGACAGGTGAAGCATTCCACGCACCCGACGAGCCTGCGCCCTCCGAGAAACGCGACCTCCACCTTCATCCCCGCCGCCCGCAGTGGCGATAGAACCCGCTCGAGCACGATCCCCGTGTTTCCTTTCCTCCGAGGGCTTCCCAGAAGCGCAAGAACCTTCATCGGGCACCTCCCTTCCGCGGCCATCATACCCCCCGGGCGCTCCCCTCGCAAAGGCGCCCTTTTCTTTTGACAGTCCCCGGCCCCTTGCGCATACTGCGAGCTTCGCCCCCCCGGGCGAAAACACCTGTTCCAAGGAGAGATCCCGATGACGCGACGTGATCCCTGCGCTAGAACCGTCCGGCTGCGCTTCTTGAGCGAGAGCCAGCTTGAGATCCTGCTCAACGCCTCACTCGAGGTGCTCGAGCGCACCGGTTCCCGCGTCCACCACGACCGCGCCCGCGAGACCCTGGCGCGCGCGGGGGCCCACGTGGACGGCGACATCGTCAGGCTCCCCAGCGCCCTCGTCCGGGAGGCGCTCGCCACCGTCCCCGAGCGCATCGCCGTCGGCGACCGCAACGGGCAAGACCGCATGATCCTCGAGACCGATCGTTCCTACTTCGGCACCGGCAGCGACTGCCCGTTCATCTACGACCTCGACACGGGCGAGCATCGCAAGTTCACCTCCCGCGACGTCGCCGACGCCGCCCGCATCGCCGACGCCTGCCAGAACCTCGACTTCCACATGTCCTTGGGTCTCACAAGCGACGCACCCTGGGAAACCTACGACGTCCACCAGGCCGCCGCCATGCTCCGCAACACCATCAAGCCTCTCACCCTTACGGCGCTCTCGGTCCAAAGCCTCGCCGACATCACGGAGATGTACTATGCCGTGCGCGGGGGGCGCGAGGCCTTCGAGGCGAACCCCGGCTTCATCCTCTACGACGAGCCCACCACGCCCCTCACCCACGGAAAGGCCGCCTTGGACAAGCTCATCTTCGCGGCCGAGCGCCGGATCCCCGCCATCTACACCCCGTGCCCGATCTGCGGCGCAACCGCCCCCGCCACGCTCGCCGGCGCCATCGTCCTGGGCGTCGCCGAATTCCTCCTGGGAGCGACGGTCGCCCAGCTCACCCGCAAGGGCGCCGCACTCATCATGGGAGGAGTCGCCAGCGTCATGGACATGCACACCACGGTCCTCTCGTACGGCGCCCCGGAGCTGCACATCCTCTCCGGCGCCTACGCGGACATGGCCCACTTCCTCAAGATCCCCGTCTTCGGGACCTGCGGCTGCTCCGACTCGAAGGCCATGGACGAGCAGGCCGCCGTCGAGACCGCCGTCTCCACCCTCATGGCCACGCTCTCCGGCGCCAATCTCATCCACGACATCGGGTTCCTCGAGGGGGCGCTGATCGGCTCCCACGAGATGGTCGTCCTCACGGACGAGATCGCCGGCATGGCCCGACACATCGTCAGGGGCATGCGCGTGGACGAGGAGACCCTCGCGCTCGACCTCATCCATGAGGTCGGGCCGGGTGGAAACTTCCTCATGTCCCAGCACACCCTCGACAACTTCCGCCGCGAGTTCTTCTTCCCGATCCTGGCCGACCGCACGAAGCGCTCCGACTGGGTCCGCGACGGCTCCCCCACGCTGGGCAAACGCCTGCACGAGCGCGTCCGCGAGATCCTCGCCACCCACAAGACGGCGCCCCTCGAGCCCAAAGCTGAGGCGGCGATCGCAGGGGTCCTGGCGCGCTCCGACAGCACCCGGCGGGAGAAGCACCATGAGCTCGTCTGAGCCCGCCTCCTCCCTCGAGGACAGGATCCGACACGTCCTCGCGGAGCACAACGTCCCCTTCGAGGCCTTCGAGCATCCCCCCGTCTACACGAACCCCACCATGGCGGATGCCCTGGGGGTGAAGCCCGCCGACACGATCAAGAACATCTGCATGGTCACGAAGGAGGGGGAGGCGATCCTCGTCCTCGTTCCGGGCGACGCCCGGATCGACTCGAAGAAGATCGCCGCCGCCGCAGGCACCTCCCGCGTCTCCTTCGCCGACGAGAAGACGGTCCTCGAGAAGGTCGGCTGCCCCATCGGGTGCGTCCCCCCGTTCGACCACGCGCAGCCTTTGCGCGTGTTCATGGACCGCGCGCTCCTGCGAAAGCAGTTCCTCTACTTCAACCCGGGCGTCCACGTGAAGTCGTTCAAGATCCCGGCGTTCCACCTGCGCAAGCTTACGAACGCCGGCCTCGTCTGATCTCCCCTTGGGAAAGGAAAGTCCCATGCGAAAGACCCGAATCCGGGAGCTGTCGCTCAAGGCATTCGCCCCCTATGGCGCCTACGCCAGCCTGATCAATCCCGACACGGTCCGAATCGGCGCCGAACCCATCGAGTTCTTCCGCGACATGGTGCAGCTCGACCTCGCCGGCCACTCGATCGCCTCCTTCAGCGTCTGCCGCGTCCTCCAACGACCGCCCGTCATCGACGTGACGGAGTACCATTCCTCCTGCGGCGAAGGGATCCTCCCGCTTGACGGCGACATCCTCTGCCACGTCGCGGCCGCCACCCCGAGAGGGGAGACCCCATCCTCCAAGATCGAGGTCTTCCGGATCCCGAGGGGCACCTTCGTGTCCCTGCGTCCGGGCGTCTGGCACCACGCGCCCTTCGCCCATGGCGCCCGCTGCGTGAACACCCTCATCGTCCTCCCCGAGCGCACCTACGCCAACGACTGCACGGTCGTCGAGATCCCCGAGCCCCAACGCGTCGAGATCGTCACGGACGCATAGGGCGCCCGGGCGCTGGCGCGCCGGGAACATCCGCGTTATCATTCTACGGCGCACCGGGGATATCCCGCTGCCGCGAAGCAGGCGGCAAAGGGGAAAGGGCTATGACGGCGCAGACGCGGTTCGACCCCGACATCCTGAGCGGGAAAACCGTCGGGCAGTACGAGATCGACCGACTCATCGGCTCCGGCGCCTTCTCCCACGTGTTCCTGGCCCGACACCGGATCCTGCGACGCCGGGTCGCTCTCAAGGTGCTCCGCCACCAAGGCGTCCACAGCGCGAAGACCTTTGAGCGCGAAGCGCAGACCCTCGCGCGCATGGACCACAGGCACGTCGTCCGAATCCACGACGCGGGCCTGGAAGGCCCCTACATGTTCATTGCGATGGAGTTCCTCGAAAACGGGTGCCTCGAGGCGCGGCTCACCCGCACCGGACGGGCGTCTGCGCAAGAGGCCGTCACGATCGCCGCCCAGACGCTCCTCGCCCTCGAGTACATCCACGCGAAGGGCGTCATCCATCGCGACCTCAAGCCGACGAACCTGCTCCTCTCCAAGGAACAGGAGATCAGACTCGCCGACTTCGGACTGGTCAAGCTCTTGGAGGCGACTACGGTCGCCTTGGGCGCAATCCTCGGGACCCCGGCGTACATGAGCCCCGAGCAGCTCCGCGGCCAGACGCTGGACGCCCGCTCGGACCTCTATTCCCTGGGCGTCGTCCTCTACCGGGCGCTCTCCGGCAGGACGCCCTTCCCGGGAAAGACGCCCGAGGATCTGCGGCGCGTCGTCGAGGACGAACCTGCCCCGCCTCTGCGCTCAAGCCGGGACGACATCCCGCCCGCACTGGCGGAATTCGTGGACCGACTTCTCAGACGCAACCCGGATGAAAGGCACTCGTCCGCGCGATCGGCCCTCGGCGAACTGGACCAGCTCGCTAGAAACGGTCCGGGGATCCGACCAGCCCCTGCACGTAGCGCGCGTCCCGAACTGCGACCCAAGCTCCGGATGATCGTCTGCCCCCGGTGCTCTCTTGGATTCCACACGGGCCGGCTCCACGCGTTCCGATGCCCGAACGCATTTTGCGGCCACGAATGGAAAACAGCTTCGCTCAGCGAGCTTGCGGCGCTCGACGCCGAGAGCCGCATCCCCCTCCCCGTCTTCCTTGTCATCCGGGGGCCGGACGAAGGAAGGTTCTTCGATCTCCCCGAGGGGCGCTTCCTTGTGGGCCGTCACCCGCGAGCGGCCGTTCGGCTCGCCGATACCGCCGTCTCCATCCATCACGCGGCTCTCGAGCGCGAGGGCACGCGCGTAGTCGTTGAGAAGGGACGCGGGGAAACCCAGGTGCTGGTGAACGGACGGCCCCCGACGAACCTGCCCCTGCGGGTCGGGGATGTGCTCCTCGTAGGCACGAGCGCGCTCCTCCTCCAACTGCGGTTCGCGCCCCGCCATGACGAAACAGAGTCCGGACCCCGACCCCGGTCGGCGAAACGGACGGAGACCCTCGTCGTCAAGGTCCGCGGCGAGCCGGCCGACGGCTTCCCTCTGGAGGAGGAACGCATAACCATCGGACGGGAAAGGGGCCGGGACGTGCAGCTCCTGCATCGCGCGGTGAGCCGACGACACGCCATCGTCACGCGGGAGCTGGATGGGGTCCATCTCTCGGATTGCGGAAGCCACGCCGGCACGTTCGTCAACGGAGAACCCATCACGAAGAGACGGCTCGCGACGGACGACGAGATACGGATTGGGCCGTTCCTGCTCTATTTCGACGGCGCCAAGGTTACCTGGATCAAGGGCATCCGCCCCCAGTGAACGTATGCGAGTGCAATGCCCCAAGTGCCTGACGACCCTCCGCTTCCCGGACGAGCTGTCGGACCGCGTCGGCCGATGTCCGCGCTGCCATGCGCGTATCCCGCTCAGCAGGACTCCCTCGGAGCCGCCGCCGACGCACGCCTTCTCCCTCGCGCCGGGCGACACCTTCGCTGGCCTGCGGATCGAAAAGCCCCTGGGGGCCGGAGGCATGGCGGAGGTTTATCTCGCCACGCAGCTCTCCCTCGGCCGCCACGTCGCCGTCAAGATCCTGCCCGACTGGCTCACCGGAAACCCCCAGGCGCTCGCCCGCTTCGACCGCGAGGCCCAGGCGCTCGCCGCCCTTCGCCACCCCCACATCGTCTCGGTCATCGACCGGGGCACGACCCCCGACGGACGAAACTTCATCGTCATGGATTACATCGAAGGGGAGAACCTCCGCGCCCTCATGTCCCGGGGCATCCTCGAGGCCGATCCCATCCGGCGGATCATGGAGCCCCTATGCGACGCATTGGCTCACGCGCACGACCGACACATCGTCCATCGGGACCTCAAGCCCGAGAACATTCTGCTCGACCCCGATGGTCGGCCCCACGTCGCCGACTTCGGCATCGCGCGCCTCATCGGTCCCGAGGCCCCGCCGGTCAACGTCACCGCCACAAACGCCATCGTCGGCACCCGCGGCTACATGGCCCCCGAGCAGGTCGGCGCCGCCAGGGAAGCCGATCACCGCGCGGATCTCTACGCGTTGGGCGTCATCCTCTATGAGATGATCACGGGAGACCTTCCCCTCGGCGCGTGGAAGCCCGCCTCGCAACTGCGGACGGATTTCCCATACGACGTGGACGAGGTGCTCGCTAGGGCGCTGGCGACCCGGCCCGACGACCGCTTCCCCTCCGCCCTCGCCTTCGCCGACGCCTTGCGCAAAGCCATGCAAGACGCCGAGGCACCCCCGCCGCAGGCAACGCGCCGGCGTCCGATCCTCCCCGTCGCGGTCGCGGGCGTAGCCGTCACGCTCGGTCTACTCTTCCTCCTCATCGCCCTTCGAGCCCCTTCGGAACGCCATCCGGCGAACGGCGGGGAACCCCCCGCGCTCGAGCAAAGCGCCCCAGCGCCGGTGGAGCCCGTCCCTGCTGAACCGTCCCCTGTCCTTCCCGAACCCTCCCAGGCACCTGAGCCGGCTCCCGCGGTATCCGAAGTTCCGGCCCTCAAGGCCCCGCCGGGCTTCCGAGCCGCCCCCGACGCCGTCCCGGAACCCCATTCCCAGACCGGCTACGCCACGGAGATCATCCACGAGAAAACGGGCACGCGGCTCCTCTTCATCCCCGCCGGCCGTTTCAAGATGGGCTCGCACCTGAGCGCCGAGGAAACCGGCCAGAAATATGGCGGCGCCATCGACTGGATGCGCAACGAACTCCCTCTCCACGAAGTCCGGATCACGCGTCCCTTCTACATGGGAAACTACGAGGTCACACAGGGGATCTGGGAGAGCCTGATGGGATACAACCCCAGTCAGTTCAAGAGCGCGGACAACCCCGTGGACCACGTCTCCTGGAACGACTGTCAGGAGTTCCTCAAGCGGGCGGGCGACGACCTCCGCCTTCCGACCGAAGCCGAGTGGGAGTATGCCTGTCGGGCGGGCACCGACACCGTCTTCTCCTTCGGGGACGACCCGAACGACCTCCACGCATACGCCTGGTACGCAGCCAATAGCTCCGGCACAAGCCATCCGGTCGGCCGGAAACTGCCCAACCCGTGGGGCCTTTATGACATGCATGGAAACGTCTTCGAGTGGGTCGCCGACTGGTACGCGTCCGACGCCTACGTCCGAAGCGACGTGGAAGATCCCGTCGGACCCGACACGGGCTCCTTCCGCGTCATCCGCGGGGGATCGTGGCTTTGGCAGGTCGTGGACTGCCGGTCTTCAATGCGGGCGATCGTCGGTCCCGCCGACAATCACGCCATGCTCGGGTTCCGGGTCGCGTTGTCCGTGCCTGTGACCCGATCGCCCTAGGGCGGGCGTCACCTCACTTTGTGGGCTGCCAGAGGTATGCGCCGTCCCGGCTGATCCAGCCCCACTTCCCGCCCATCAGGTCCGCCTCCTCGACCCGGCCAAGGCCCTCAGAGAACTCCCTGGCGTCCCGATACAGGAATCCGATCACCACTTTCCCCTGCCGGTCGAGATATCCCCACTTCCCCTTGAGCCTCACGGGTGCGCGGTTCTCCCGGAAGCCGCCGGCTTTCTCGAACCTCGGGTAGATTACCATCGCCCCCGTCTTGTCCACGAACCCGTACGAACCGTCCACCTTCACCCTTCCAAGCCCCTCGCTGAAAGCGGCCGCATCCTGAAACTGCGGGTTGATCGCGAACTTCGCGTCGGCGTCAACGTATCCCCACTTCCCTCCCATCTTCACTGGACACAACCCCTCCGAGAACCACCCCGCGTCCTCAAACTGGGGCGGCACCTTGATTGACCCCGTCTTGTCGATGAATCCGAAGATCCCCCGAATCTTGTCTCCGATTCTGATCTTCGCCAGCCCTTCATGGAAATCCCCCGCTTCCTCGTACTGAGGCTCAATAACTCTTTTCCCGTCCGCATCCAGATAGCCATAGAGGCCATCGGCGTTCACGCGACCGAGCCCTTGCGAGAACGGCGCCACTTCCTTGTACATCGGGCTGATGACGATCATCCCCGTCTTGTCGATGTACCCCCACTTCCCTCCCACCCGCACGGGGGCCCGCCCCTCTTGGAAACTCCCCACCTCGTCGAACTGCGGCTGGATCACGAGTTTGCCTTCCCGGTCGATGAACCCCCACATGCTCCCCGCGCGCACCCGCGCGAGGTCCTCGGAGAAGCCGTCCCCCTCGTCGTAGGTCGCCCCGATCACCACCTTCCCCGAGGAGCCGACGTACCCGATCTTCTTGCTGATCGTCACGGGGTATCGGGCGTTCTGCGAGGGCCCGAAGAGTTCCCCCTGCGCCGAACCCGCCAACGCGAGCGCAATCCCGAGAACAACCGTCACGAGCACCGTCAGATTCCGCGTCATGGCTTTTCTCCCTCAGTTTCTCTTCCGCGCCCTTCGCCCCCGAGCCCCTGGGGCCCGACGGGCCTTCCGCGCCTGTGCTCTTTCCTGCCGGCGCACCTTCGTCGCCCGCTCGATCTCGCCGTCCGTGAAGACGTCCGCCTCGTCCCGGCTCCGCGTGGAGAACTCGCTCACCACCGCCCCCTCGGCTCCCGCCTGGAACCAGTGAAGCGTGTCGGGCGGCATCGTGTATTGGTCCCCGAGCGAGAGCACGATCTCGTGCCAGACGGTATACGTGTGCTCGCGCCCCGCCGGCGGCTGCGCGTGCCTCCTGGGGGTGGGCTCCCCGGGGACGTACAGGTATACCCGCCCCCACCGACACCGGAACGTCTCCTCCTTCCCAGGCTCCTTCCCCACCGGCGGATGTCGGTGCTCCGGACACGTCTGTCTCGGAAAGAGCACCAGCTCCTTCGCACAGCAACGCTCCGTGTTTACGTAAACAAGAAGCTCCAACCCCGTCCGCTTGAGATCCCCCAGCCCGAAATCCGCCACCTCGACCCGCCGCGCCTCCTCTTCCGTGATCGCGATCCCGGCCCGCGCAAGATACCTGCGCACTTCAGCGCACGCCTCCGCCTGCTCCCGCGCCGAGATCATCTCCTTCCTCCTTCCGCCAGCTTCCAAACCATTCTACAGAAACGCCTTGTCCCCCTGCAACGCGTTTTCTTCCCCGCGAGCCCGCCGTCGTTTTTCGCGCAACAATTTCCCGTCGCGGGCGTTTCTAGAAGCGGAAGGAGGACGACGGCCTGCTCGCGCGTGTAAAGGAGCTTCTTGCCTATGTTGCGAACGGTTCTCCGGGTCCCGGGTTTCATTCTGGTATCATTGACGTTCCTTTCGGCGGCGGCTCTCATCACCGTCGCCTTCGCCGGCGCGTCTCCCAGCGCCCTGCCGGCCGCCGATACGCCTCGAGATGAGGATCTCGGCATCATCGACAGCATGTGGCGGGCGGAATGGTTCGACCAGTGGTACGCCTCAAGGCACCCCGCCCTCGTGCATGCGCCGCCCCCCCCGCCCTTGAGCAATGATGCTTATATTCGGCGCCTCGACGGATACCGGGCGCTCCACCCCCTGTCGCTCGCGTTCGACCCCCGTTTGGAGCCCTCGTTCCCCGACTGGCAGACGCGCGCCCGCGATGCCCTGCACACCCTCCTCTTCCCGGCCGAGCCTCCTCACACGATGCCCACCGCGCGCCTCCTTCCCGGGAGCAAGGATCTCGCGGAGGAGAACCGTCTCCCTTTCCGCCGCTACATCCTGAGCAAATACGAGTTCGAGAGCCGACCCGGCCGCCAAGTCCGTGCTCTCCTGGCGGTCCCCCGCGACCTGCGCGATGGCGAGCGACGGCCGGCGATCCTGGCGCTGCCGGGACACCACGGGTCTCCCGAGAGCTGCTTTGCCATGGACGGCCTTTCCCTTGGGCCTCCCTTCGACCCAGGCGCCTACCTCTACTCGTACGGACATCTCCTTGCTAATGCCGGCTATGTGGTACTCGTGCCGGACACGGCCTACTGCCCCTTCACGAGCGGCTCGGCCACACCGGACCTCCCGACAGACTGGACGCTCGAAGGCAGCCGCGTGTGGGACGCCATGCGCGCGATCGACGTTCTCCAGACCCTCCCGGAGGTATACCCCGACCGCATCGGCGTATTCGGACATTCCCTGGGGGGAGAGACCGCCATGTTTCTGGCGGCCCTCGACACCCGCATCAAGGTAACCGTCTTTTCGGGGTATCTACATGGCTACGACCCCGCCCAGGGCTGTCCCTGCCACGTCGTCCCGGGTCTTGAGAACCTGATGCGCTACAGCGACGTCTGCGCCCTCGTCGCCCCCCGCTTCCTCCTGAACGCCGAGGGCGTCGTCGACCTCGGCGACGCCGCCCGCGATCAGGCCCGCGACATCCGCTTCACCTTCGCCCGCGCGGGCGCCGAGGAGTCCTTCCTACAGGTCATCCACGCAGGCGGACACCTCTTCTATTGCGGCCCCGAGGTCCTGCGCTCCCTCCACGAAGCTCTCGTCCCCCGCGCGCCAAGCTCCTACTGTGCGGCGTCCGCGGCGATCTCCTCGGGCGACCGCATGTAGTCGTAGAGCTTCACCTCGTCCATCATCCCCTTGAAGAGCCCGACCCACTTCTGGCTGTGATACCATGCCCCGATCGCGAACTGGTCCTGGGCCTCGCAGGGCACAAACTCCTCCCACACCACCGACCCCACGCGCTTCCCGTTGAGATGGAACGATAGCTCCCCCTCCCCGTCGTACGTCACGGCCACGTGCGTCCAGCCCGAGATCTTCGTCTGGTGCTCCAGCGCGTCCCACACCTGTCCCTTCACCTGGGACTTCCCGACGCAGTAGTTGAACTTCCTCGTACCGAGCGCGAACTCGACCGTCCAATGCCGAGCGAGGGACGCGTCCGTGTCGCCGTTGTGCGCCAGAACCCCCTCCCCGTTTACCCACGCCTCGAAGGTGAACGGCTTGTCCTCCCGGTCCAGCCCCGTCGGGGGAACCGCAAGATACACGTTCTCCCCGTCAAACCGCATCGCCCCCCCCTTCTTCCCATCTTTGACCCACACGTCCGCCACCTCGGCGACGGCACCCTTCGCGTCCGTCTTCACCGTCGCGTCCCTGCCGTTCCCCGAGGCGTCTTTCGCCGTCATCCCCTGCGCGTCGTCGAAGGTGAGATAGAGGATGGGCCCCTTCGTCTCCTGCGCAGCGACGCCCCATGCCCAAAGCACGCAAGCCGACATCACGCATACGCTCCAGACCCTCATCTGAATTCTCCTTTCTCCTGTTTCACTCCAAGAGCTTGCCGGTCCGCCGAACCACCTCGACGAGCGCCTCGATCGTCTCCCACCGGTAGGGGGGCATCGAGTTGTTCGTATCCCCGAGCATGTGCCGGAAGCCTCTCGTCGCCTCAAGCACCGCCTGCGCCCGCTCGCGAAGGGGCGCAAGATCGTCGGCGTAGAAGAACTCCACGTTCACCCCGCCGCGGGTCACGATCCTTCGGCCGATCTCCCGCCGCGTCCCGGCGAGATCGGTGATGTCCCCCGTCGGCGGGGCGGAGAGGCTCTCCACCACGTCCACCCGCATCCGCTCGTAGGCGCCCGTCGCGGCGATCTTGCGCATCTTCCCGCAGGTGTGGATCCATGAAAGCTTCCCGTGGGCGGAGGCGAACTCATTGATCCGGCGCGCCTGTGGGATCATGTACCGCTCGTAGAGGTCGGGGCTCAGCCACTCGAACCCGTTGATCGCGTACTGGTAGAAGTCGACATCCACCTCCGCCGCGCACTCGAGCCACACCTGCTCCATCTCCCAGTGCAGCTCCATCAGCTCCTCCATGAGCGCCCGCTCGTCATACACGAGATAGAGGGCGCTGGTCTGGTCGATGTAAAAGATGTCCATGAGCTCCACGGCCCCCGGAAGCATGTGGACGAGCGTCGGAAGCGCGCCGGCCACCTCGTCCTTGCGCCTGTGCATCGTGTCCACAAGCCGCCGCCTGACTGCGTCGTTCGAGCGAAATGCCTCCGCCGTCCGCTCAATGAAGCACCGCAGCGCCGGGAGATCGTCCTTCCCCTTGACGAAAAACTCCCGGTACCTCTGCGGCTTGCCCGGAGGCCGCTCCCAGACCTTCCGCATCGTGCCCACGGGGGTACAGAGGTGCGTCGTCTCCCGGACCGTTCCATCCGCAAGCACCTCGCGGGCCGAGCGCATCTCGATCTCGTCGATGAAGGGCAGCGCGTCGAAGGGGAGGGGCATGTGCAGGCACACGATGTCGTGAGTCCCCGTGTCCTCGGCGACCCGGATGACCTCCGCTACGCTCACCTCGCCCGGATTCTTCCCCAGGAACGCCGCCGCCGTATACGGTCCGTCCGCCATCATCACCGGCACGGTCTCCGGGTCGCCTTCGCGCATCCAGCCCAGAAGCCTCTCCCGCTTGGTCGTCTTCCGCGCCATCCGGATCGTGTCTCCGTCTCCTATTTCTCGTAGAACCACCCGATCGGCATCCGCCGGAGCTTGAGACTTGAGCCCCCCGTCCCGGGACCGCCGACATCGTAGGTGATGAGCGCCAGGCCTTCAAAGAACAATACGGCCGGGTATGAGCAGTTCGTGTACGGAGTGGCGACGAGTTCGTGGTCGGTTTCCAATGCCGTAAGCAAAGGCATCCCTTTGATGGCCTTGTCCTTTGCAACCAGCCCGTCAACGGCGGGCGGCTCGACGAACGTGCGCGTGTCGTTGGATTCGAGGTTCCTGAAATGCGTCCAGGTATTCCCGCGGTCCTTGGAGATGGCGCAGCTCAAGCGATGCCGGCCATGACCTCTTCGGATCTCCTCTTTGGAGGCCTGGTTCCATACGGTGAGAAGATCGTCCGTCCCCGGACGGCGACGGATGACGATGGGCGAGTTGCTCGCGGCAAGCGCCGCCGGCTCGGGCTTGCTCCACGTGGCGCCGTCATCCGTGGAGTACGACTTGAACGCCCGTCCCGTGGGATTGCGCAGGGTCATCATCCACGTCCCGTCGGAAAACTGTTCGATGCCGGGCTCCGAGGCGTCTTTGAAACCGTCGCCGAACTCTACGGCCAGGGCGTTGCTGTTCCCCCAGGTCTCTCCCTCGTCGTCGCTGTAGAGGACGAACACGTTGCTACGGTCCTGCCGATCGCGATCCGGAAAGCACAAGTCGCGCCACCATGAGTTGGCCGTCGTCAGAATCCTTCCCGACTTCGACACCCGCAGGCGGTCCCACCACGCGACCGTGACATTGACCCCAGGCGGGTTCATGAGCTTCGGTTCAGTCCATGTCACGCCCGCATCTTCGCTCTTTCTGAAAAAAGACACGATGGCCGGCCCCTCGCACCCCCTATGCAGCTCCGCGTAGCGTGCGAAATAGGCAAACCCCAGCTTGCCCGAAGGAAGCCACGCCAGAGCGGGGTCCTCGCACGCTGAGTATTCGCCGGGACCCTGCCAGAGAAACGATTCTGACCAGGTAGTCCCCTCGTCGCTTGAAATCTTTGCGCGTATCTCGGCGGCGGCCGTATCTGCGCCACTCCCGGTCGTCCACGAACTCCACGTCAAGAGCAGGCGACCGTCCCGGAGCTCGATGGCGCACGGCTCGGAGTTCCGCCCGTTCCACGGATTGCAGGGACAGACCACGTAGTCCAGGAGCGCCGCGTCGTTCATGGCTCCTCCGGTTCCGTTACGACTCCATGTGCTGCATGCCGCCTTGCCGCCCCCTGAGTTCCAGCTATGCGTCGTAGAACCACTCGATCGGCATCCGTCGAAACTTGAGCCCCCCGGGCTCGCCGGGACCGGAGATATCATACGTTAGAAAGGCGCAACCCTCAAAGAAGAGGATCGCCGCGTATGAGCAGTTCGTATAGCGCGATCCCGTGAGCTCATGCTCGGTCTCGGACGCCTGGAGAGGCGTGTGTCCCTTCCGGCCGGGATCGCGCTTCACCGGCCCGTCGATCGGCTCGGGCTCCACGTAGACCCGCGTGTCGTTGGACTCGAGGTTCCGGAAGTGCGTCCACGTCTTTCCCCGGTCCTTCGTGATCGCAGCGCTCAGGCGGTGGCGGGGATGTCCTGCGCGGATCTCCTTCTTCGACACCTGGTTCCACACCGTGAGAAGATCGTCCGTGCCGGGGATCCGCCGGATTGCGATCGGCGCCGTCGCAGACGCGAGCGCGACCGGCTCGGGCCGGCTCCATGTCGCCCCGTCGTCCGTTGAGAAGCTCCGGAAGGGCCTTCCCGTGCTGTTCCGGATCATCATGATCCACGTCCCGTCGGAGAACTGCTCGATCCAGGGCTCGGAAGCCTCCTCGAAACCCCGCGCCTCCTCGACAATGAGCGCGTTGCTCATCC
The DNA here is from genome assembly GCA_043803205.1 of Planctomycetota bacterium. Classification (GTDB taxonomy): domain Bacteria; phylum Planctomycetota; class DG-23; order JAZDKG01; family JAZDKG01; genus JAZDKG01. Next base: position 3,170 of record JAZDKG010000240.1, on the reverse strand, counting down.
GCCAGCTCTCGCCGTCGTCGTCGCTGTAAAGCACGAACGCCCGGCTGCGGTCCCGCTCATCGGGGTCGCTCGGGAGAGGATCGCGCCACCACGTGGTGGCGCCCGCGAGGACCCGCCCCGTCGCGCTCACGCGCAGCTTGTCCCAGAACACCACCGTAAGGCTCAATCCCTCCGGGTTGATCAGCTTCGGCTTCGTCCACGTGATGCCGCCGTCCGCGCTTTTCTTGAAGAATGAAAGGATCGACTGCTGCACCCCCTCGTATCCCTCGTGTTTCTCCGCGAGCCGGGCCGAATACGTGAAACACAGCTCCCCTGTGCGCAACCACGCGAGTCCCGGCTCGATGGCCGCCCGGTAGTGCCCGTGCGCCTGCCAGAGGAACGAATCGGACCAGGTCTCGCCTTTGTTCTCCGAGATCTTCCCCCGGATCTCCGCGGTGGCCTGGTCGTGCCCGCTGCCCGCCGTCCAGCAGCTCCACGTGAGAAGCAGCCTCCCGTCCGGGAGGTCGATCATGCACGCCTCGGAGTTCCGCCCGTTCCAGGGATTGCACGGGCAAACGACGTAGTCCAACAACCGCTCATCCGCCCTGCCCATCGCCTTCTCCTCGCTCTCGTCACTTGGCCCTAACGTGAATTGCGTCCTTGCCGTCGCCGACGTTCCATGCGCCCTCCCGAAACTCGAGGCTCCCGTCCGTCGGCGCAGCAGCCCCCACCTTCACCTCGGCGGTCTCGAGCGTCTTTCCCCCCAGCAGCCCGATCGATGTCGCCTTTCCTCCGATTCGCCGCACGAAGGCCATGGTTCCCTCGAACACGATCCCCTCCCCCTCGAACTCATGCCGCCCAGGTGACCGCCCCACGACGAACTGGTCCTCGCCTTCGGGCGTCTTGACGGTGATGAGGACCGTGTTCGGGTCGTCCTTCGAGGCCTTCCGCGACACCGTCACTTCCGCATCCTCGCCTCCGGGCGTCGGATAGAGGATCGTCTCCATCCCCGCCGGAAACCCCGTCTCGAAGTTGTACACCACCGCAGGAGCGGGGACCCTCTCGTTCACGTTATCCCACATCACCCACCCCTCGTACATCGGTTCCGTCCGCCCCTTCACGATCTCGGGCGCACCGCGAGCGTCCGCCGGAAGGATCAACAGGTTCGACTGCCTCTTCTTGTGCGTCCGCGCCGCGTTCCCCTCCACCGTCGGATCGAGGCTCGGCGGCAACGTGAAGTTCTGCCGCACCTTGTGCTTCCCCGTCCCCGGGAACGTGTCCACGAGGAGGAAATAGCCGGGCTTGACGAACCAGACGATTCGGGCATGCTCAAGGCCGCTAGAGAACCGGTAGGTCCCCCATCCCGCGTCGAACACGGAGTTCGTCACCCACGTCCGGATTGGCTCCGTGAACCAGTCGGGACGCCCGGGCGTCGCCCCGAAGGCCTGTCCCTCGCCGTCGATCATCACCGCGTTGTGCGTCTGGGGCGCGATGTCCACGAGCCTGTGCAAGGGCTGCCCGTAGACCCCGCACGTCGGATCCACTACGAGATCGCTTCCGTACGCGAATATGTTGAACGACCCGTAGTCCGGGTCCCCGTGCGCGCCCCCGAAGGGGCCGAAGTCCACCGCGAGATACACCGCCTTGGGCCCCCAGTCGCTGCGCATCGCGTAGATCCCCGCCCAGGAAGGATCGTGCGTCCGGAAGGGATACGACGTGTGCTCGGGGGGCGTCCCCTCCGCGCGCTCCGTCGCCAGCCACCTCAGGTCCTCCCTCCCGCACCAGTCGAGCTGCCGAAGGGGCGCAGTCACCACGTCCTTCGTCACACCGCGCCGGCGATACGTCGAGTTGAACGTCGGTGGCGAAAGATCCGGCATCGACGTGTAAAGGAGCCACTCGAACGACTTCTCGTGCTCCTTGGCAAACGCCTCCTTGTCTAAGTGAAAGCGCTTCGTCTCCCCGTACTCCTCGATCATCCCTTGGATCCGCATGTACGACGTGAGATAGCTGTCGAGGTACGCCTCCGTCATGTCTTTCGTAGAGCCGTCGGGAAAGGAATCCGTCGTATAGTTCCGCGTCGCCGTCCGCCACCCCAGCTCAAACCACTCGGGCCCCCGGCGTAGGAACGCGAACTGCAGCGCAATCTGACATGTGTCGCGTCCGATCATGTTGGTGAAGTTCCCCCGGTAGTGCGGGAGCCTCATCTCCAGCACCTCCAGGCACTCGATCGCCACCTTCGTCGTCCGCACCGCAAGCTCTTCCGGCTCATCCGTCTTCGCGAGATATGGCGCAAGCTCCACCATGCGCCGGATCCGCCCCTGCGACACCGACCAGTGCTCCCAAGACGTATACTCGAGCGCCGCATCCCCCAGGTTTCCCAGCCGGACCCGCCCCTCCCGGTCGAAGGCGAGAAGCTCCCGGTTCGCGCGGCCCTGTCCAGCGTAGCCGTCGTACCAGCCCTGCGTGATCCGGACCGCCTCGTCGAGGAACTCTTTTCTCCCCGTGAACCCGTACCCTTCAATCAGGAACTGCACCGGCCGCCATATGTTGATCTCCGTCCAGTCGTAGTTATTCATCCCGGTCGGATCGAACGTCCTGAAATCGAACTTCTCTCCGGGCGCGAACGTGTAGTACACGCCGCTCGAACGCAGCGGGCCGAGCTTGCCGGCGAGGAACTCCTCGCACCGCTTCTCGACCTTCGCTGGCCACGACCCAGGCTGCGTCGCGGGTTGGCTCGCGGGCTCCTTCTGCGTGAAGCGCTCCATGAGGAACGTGGCGAACGCCTTCCGCGCCCCCGCGACGTCCCCCTTCCCGAACGCCTCCCGCACCCCCTCAAGCCCCGGGAACGAGAGGTCCAGGTACTCGGCGAAGAGTTCCTGATCCGTGATCGGCTTCTTCGGCGCAAGCTCCTTCAGAAGCTCGTCCCGCGCCGCGAACCACCGGACCATTCCTTCTTTGTTCGGCACCTGCTTCTCCCAGTAGTCCGCCGGCAGATGCTTCGCCGCGTCCGTCTTCGAGAAATCGAAGGGCGCGCTTCCCGAATCCGCCGCCCTCGCGCTCGCGGCCCGATACTCCGCAAGAAGGTCCTCCGCCGTCCTCGCGTAGTTGTAGATCCGCACGTTGGCGATCAGGCCCTTGTAATGCCTGTCGTTCCACTGATTGAATCCGATGAGGAGCGGGCGGTCGTTGGG
>JAZDKG010000239.1:0-3384 GCA_043803205.1 Planctomycetota bacterium | reverse complement strand
GGCCTATGGCGAGCTCCAGTTCGGAGGCGCCTCCTTCTATTCCCAGGGCGCCCCAGGAACTATGGGCTCCGCCGGTGCCTACGGAACCTCCGGCAGTTACGGAAGCTCCGGACAATACGGCACCTCCGGCACCACATACGGCGGCTACTACGGCGGCGACGGCGGCCGCGGCGGGTACGGCGGCGATGGCGGCGACGGCGCCCGCGGCGCAGCAGGCAGCTCCGGCGGCGGCGGCTCCGGCGGCACCGTCAAGCTCGTCGGCTCCGTCGTCTCCACCTCTTCTACCGCTACCATCAACACCTATGGCCCCGGTAGCGCCGAAGAGGGCAAGGCCGTCATCGGCAAAAACGCCGGTTCCGCCTCCCTCTCCGTCACCGGCTCCACCGTCAACACGACCGGCTCCCGCAGCTCCAACCCTTACACCGGCGCACAGACCCCCAACATCCTGGCCCTCACCGGCGGCGCGGAAGCCTTCGGCCTCACCTCCCTCACCAAGAACCACTCGAGCTTCGCCGCCGTCCGATCCAACGCTCCCGATGGCGCCATCGCCGCCCTCTACCGCACTGAGGTCGGTCCCTCCGGCTACAGCACCGACTTCTCCGGCTTCGACGGCGCCACCTACATCAACCTCCTCAACGCCGCCCTCTACTCCCCCGACATGGGCCTCAACGTCGCCGGCGACGTCCTCAAGCAAGGCGGCTGGGCCAACGAATCCAACTTCGGCGGCTCCGGCGACGTCGCCATCAACCTCGCCTCCGGCCAGGTCTATACCACCCTCGTCGCCGAGACCGTCGACGACAACTTCCACATCGGCGCGCGCCTCGGCTCCTCCTCCGGGACCTACTATTCCGCCACCGGCAACAACGTCACCGACGGCAGCGTCCTCTACCTCATCGCCTACGCCTCCACCAACAACACATTCACCGGTCCCGGAACCATCAACGAAGGCGACCTCGTCACCTTCGACCTCAACCTCGTCGTGAGCGACCCCCATCAGTGGGACAGCGGCTCCTTCGCCTTCTCCCCGGGTAGCCCCGATGCTGTCCCCGGCGCCGGCGCCACTTCCTTCGCTGTCGGCAACGGCGTCTTCCTCCAAGTCCTCAACCAGTCCTACACCTACCTCGACGACGGCGTCTTCTCCGCCGCTGCCAACGGCTCCGCAGTCGCCGAGCTCGTCTATGACACGGCCAATACGCAGACCGTCTCCGTCGACCTCTCCCGCGGCATCACAGTCCTCAACGTCGCTCCCACCATCACCGATGTCACCGACGACTTGAGCGTCCTCGACGGCTACTCCTTCGATTTCTTCGCCGACGCTACCGACCCCGGCGTCCTCGACCTCCTCGCCTTCGAATGGGATTTCGACGACGACGGCTTCTTCGACGATTTCTTCGGCGCTAATGGCTCCTGGACCTACGACGACGCTGGCCTCTATCTCGTTGCCCTCCAGGTCTCCGACGGCGACGGCGGCTTCGCCTATGCCTCCTTCAACGTCGACGTCATCCCCATCCCAGTCCCCGCTTCCCTCGTCTTGGGAATCTTCGGCGTCGCCCTCGCCGCCGCCGCTTCCCGCCTCCTCAGGCGATAGCCCCCATCTGAGTTGATTTGCGTTCATCGGCGGCTGGACTCTTCCCCCTCCTCCGCAGGCCCTATTGGTGCAACCCTTGGCTTCACTCTAGGAAACCGGCGGACCCGAGATCCTCTCTGCCTCCCTGGGTTCTCCTCATCTCTCACAATCCGTGAACCCGCCCGGTTGACAACCCCTTTCCTCCCCGCAAGAATGGCGCCTGCTTCCGTCTGTCGCCCGGCGCAGACAACCCCCTGGGAGACGCGCCGACATGTCTCGCAAAGCAAGACCCGCCTTTCGCGCCCTTCCCCTGCTCCTCCTCGTTGCGGTCGCCTCCTCCCTCTCCGCGTCTCTCGCCGCCCTCGCCGACGGCCCCTCCCCGGTCCCGTCCATGCGGGATCCGAACCTCCTCATCATCCTCGATGCCTCCGACAGCATGTCCCGGAACGACCCCGACTCCCTTCGCCTTCTTGCCGCCCAGATCGTTGTCGCCCTCGCCGGCCCCAGGGAAAACATCGCGATCGTCGCCTTTTCCGACGACGCCTTCGTCCTCGCCCCCCTTCAGTCCGTCAGCGACCTTCAGTCCAAGCGCGCCATCCGCGCCGATGTCGATCAGGTCCGCTCCAGCGGCTTCACCAATTACTCCGCCGCCCTGAGACTTGCTGCCCAGCTCCTCACGGGCAACCTGAATGCTCCCGCCCGCGTGATCTTCCTCAGCGACGGCAGAAACAACCGCGGAGGCTCCGCCGCCGATGTCCTGCGCCTCCTCGGCGAGTCCCCCTTGGGCGCCCTCCACACCATCGCCTTCAAAGACACCGCCGAGACCAAGCTCCTGAGCGAAATGGCCGTCGCCACGGGCGGAACCTGCTCCCTCGCCCGCACCCCCCCTCAGCTCCTCGAGCGCTTCCAGTCCGTCGCTCGCAGCTTCTGGCCTTACGTCTGGATCCAGGGCCAGTCCGACGCCGCCATCCTCCCCGGCGCCTCCAAAATCGCCTTCGTCGCCGAGCGCGCCGCTAAGGAAACGAGCGCGATCCTCGGCGTCACCCGTGACGGCGAACCCCTTCCCCCCGACCTCGCCGCCAAAGCCTATGTCTACCCGCCCCCCGATGCTTCTCGCCGCTGGCCCATCGAGATTTGGACCCTCGATAATCCTCCCACCGGTCGTTACGCCCTGCGCCTCTCGCCCGGGGCCAAGGTTCTCCTGGTCCTTGAACGCCTCCCCTTCTCCGTCGATTTCCTCCCCGGCAAACCCAGGTCTCTCTATCAAGAGGCCCAGGACGACGCCGTCGACATCGCCGTTCGCGTCGCCGCCTCCGATCCCGATCTCCTTGCTGCGCTCCACCGGTCTGTCGTTGCTTCCGTCGCGCTCTCCGGTTCCCCCCCGATCCCCCTCGAGATCCAGCCCCTGGGCGCCGACCCCACCGGAGGCGCCTTCTTCCTCCTTACTGCCGTTCATGCCCCGATCGACTTCCCTTCCGCTCAGCGCGAGAAAGCCGTCGATGTCCTCGTTACGATCGCGTTCACGGACCCCAATTCGCCGGCCCCCTCGGCCGCCCCCTGGACCAAGGAGCTCGCCAAAACCATCGTCCTCAGAAGCCTCGCGAAGGGCCAGGTCACCGTCGGCACCCCCGACGACGTCAAACGCCGCCCCTGAATAACCTCCTCCATAATTTTCTGCTTCCCGTGCTTGACCTCCCCCTATTTACACTGTACATTGGCTTTATTGGCGCAGAAGTGGTGGCGCAGAGCCCATCTCCCCACCCTGCGCAGAGGCGACGCTCGGGCTGGAAGTGTCTTTCCACAGCGACTGATTGCGC
>JAZDKG010000238.1:0-17503 GCA_043803205.1 Planctomycetota bacterium | reverse complement strand
CTTCGAGCAGATCTCGACGTGGATCGCCTTCCTCGTGCTGTGCGTCTTGAAGCTCTCCCCGCACCCGCACGTCACCGTCGTCTCGACGTAATCGGGATGAATGCCTTTCTTCAACGCTCTCTCCTTCCGACGCTGCCGACTAAACCCTCAGTATAGCCCCCTCGGGCTTCCCGGTCAACCCCGAAATCCCCTAGCGGCCCGACGGCCCTTCTGGGACGGGCCGGACCTTCTTTTCCGTTGACTCGCGCCCCGCCTTCTCTAGAATTCTTGCGTCTGTCTCGGGGATTGCACATGGCCGAGAGAACCTGGCTGGGCGAGCTCACCAAGGGCATCATCAAGACGAACCCCACCTTCGTCCTCGTCCTCGGGATGTGTCCCACCCTCGCCGTCAGCACCTCCGTCGTCGATGCCCTCGCCATGGGCGTTGCCGCCTCCGCCGTCCTCGTCTGCTCGAACGCCATCATCAGCGCCCTCCGGCGCGTGACCCCCTCCGCGATCAGGATCCCCTGCTATATCGTCGTCATCGCCGCCTTCGTGACGGCCGTCGAGCTCCTGATGAAAGCATACCTCCCCCCCGACATCAACAAGCGCCTCGGCATCTTCATCCCCCTCATCGTCGTCAACTGCATCATCCTCGGGCGCGCGGAGGCCTTTGCCGGCTCCAACTCCGTCTCCCGATCCATCGCCGACGGCCTCGGAATCGGCCTCGGCTTCACTGGCGCCTTGTGCCTCGTCGCCGCGATCCGTGAGAGCCTCGGCAACGGCACCCTCGCCGGCCTCAAGCTCTCCGCCTCCTTCGTCCCCCTGAGCGTCATGATCATGGCCCCGGGCGCCTTCCTCGTCCTGGGCCTCCTCCTCGGCTTCTTCACCTTCCTGTCGCCCAAGATCAAAGCGATGCGTCGCTCGCGGGCGGCGCGGGCCTCCTGCTGCGCCTCCCCGGACCGAGGGGACTGAAGATGGACGCCTTCGGACAGATCGTCCTCGTCGTCGTGAGCATGGTCGTCGTCAGCAACTTCGTCCTCTCGAAGTTCCTCGGCCTCTGCCCCTTCCTTGGCGTCACCCGCAAGTCCGACTCCGCACTCGGCATGGGCCTCGCCGTCATCTTCGTCATGGCCATGACCAGCGTCGCCACCTTCTTCCTCTTTCGCTATCTCCTCGAGCCCGGCCCCCAGAACCTCCTCCGCGCTCTTATCGGCGTGAACACCTCCCTCACCCCCGTCCTCAAGGTCATCTGCTATATCCTCGTCATCGCCGCCTTGGTCCAGTTCGTCGAGATCGTCCTTAAGAAAAGCGCGCCTGCGCTCTACCGGGCGCTCGGCATCTACCTGCCGCTCATTACGACAAACTGCGCCGTGCTCGGCGTCGCTCTCCTCAATACGACCGACGCCCCCGCAAAGGTGCGTTCCTTGGGCTTCGCGGGCGTGATGGCCCAGGGGATCGGCGGAGGCGTTGGCTTCCTCGTCGCGATGATGCTCATGAGCGGCATCCGCGAGCGACTCGATGTCGTGCCCGTCCCCAAGGCCCTCCGGGGCACCCCCATCGCGCTCATCTGCACCGGCATGATGGCCCTTGCTTTCATGGGCTTCCAGGGCATGATCCGGATGGAATGATTTGGGAGAAAAACCATGAAGAGGCTCTTTGCCGTCGCCACGATCCTGGCCCTCATCGCCGTCTGCGCCTCGGCCGAGGAGCGCAACCTCCAGAAGTGGCAGAACCGCCTCCTCGAAGGATACCAGTACATGCGTCTCACCGTCGATCGCCTCCCGCGCATGGTGCTCCTCGAGAACGGCCCCGAAGGACCCCGCCGCTACTTCGTCTTCACCTACCGCCTGAGCAACATCTCCGAAAAACCCTTCGTGCTCAGGCCCTGCTTCGAGCTGCACGCCGACACCGACGCTAACTACCCGGAGGTCTTTAGCGAAGATGTCCTCCATCAGGTCCGCCTTATGAACGGCACCGACTACCTCTCCACTCAGCAAGTTCTCCAGCGCCTCCTCGTCGATCCCAAGACGGGCGAGCGCAAGAAGGACCCCCTGCTCATGCCCGGCGACTCAGTCTTCGGCGCCGCCGTGTTCCATGAGATCAATCCCAAGGCGGACCACCTCGACGTCTACGCCTTCGGCCTCGCTAACAGCTTCAAGGTCGAGCAGTCCGACCACACCCGCGTCCCCATGATCGAGGCGAGGGTCGTGAGCTTCTACCGCCCCGGCGACCGCTTCCATCCCGAACGTGACATCGAGCTTGCCTCTGAAGACTGGAAGTTCGTCCCCGTGCCCCTGACCATGCTCAATCCGGCGCTCCTTCCGCCGCAATAGTCCCTGCCTCGGTTCGTCCCTGCACGTCAATCCCCTTTGAGGAGGCCTTCCCATGAGGTCGTTGTACACGGTTGCTCTTCTCCTCGTCGCGCTGTCGTCGGGCGCGCGCGCCGTCGAGGCCCCACCGGATGTCCTTGCGACCGTTCCGGGTGAGGCCGTCCTCGTCATCTACGCCCCAAACCTCGCCCGCGCCTGCTCCGGCGCCGGGTCCTTCGTCCAGGCCGTCTCCGCCGCCGCCGAGACCGGCGATTATCTTTCGGACCTCATGGAAAAGTTCGGAAATCCCCAGCACGTCGGCCTGAAGTCCGACGGCAAGACCGTCTTCTTTCTCCTCTCCATCCCGGACTTCCAGGGCGAGCCCTTCGGCTTCATCTTCGAGGTCGACGACTACAAGGCCTTCCGCGCCGGCTCGGGCGCCCTCACCCTCACCCGCTCCCCGGGCGGCTTCGACCTCGTCACCCCCGACCCGGATAACCCCGACGCCGGCTCCGTCATGACCCCCCTCCCGGGCAACCGCGTCCTCGTCGCGGGGAATGATAGGGTGATCCTCGAGTTCCAGCAGGCCCAGGGACCCGCGATCTCCCAGACCCTTTCCCCGGAAGCCCTCAAGACCCTCAAGGGCGCCGACGTCGGCGCCGTCCTCCAGGTGGACAAGGCGCGCAAGGCCTACGCCGCCCAGATCGTTGGCATCCGCGCCATGATGGGCTCCGCCATGGCCGCGCAGCGCGGCGGCAGCGCCTCCCCTCAACAGCTCGCTATGGCGAAAGCGTATCAGGCCTGGATGTTCGGCGCCGTCGACCAGGTTCGCAGCCTCGTCCTTGGCTTCTCCCTCGACGCCAAGGGCATAAAAGCCACCATCGAAACCCACGCTGAGCCCGATAGCCCCTTCGCCTCCTTCCTCGCCTCCCAGGACGTCCACGCGATCCCCGGCGAATCCTCCTTCCCCAAGGATGCCCTCCTCTCCATGGGCTGGAATATGAACACCTCCTCCCTGAAAAACATGGTGAGAGGCTTCATGGCCATGGCCCTCGACGCTTCCGAGCCCGCTCTCGCCGCCCCGGATGAGACCGCCTCCGAAGAAGCCAAAAGCGAATACCAGAAGACCCTCGCCGAGCGCTCCAAGCGCCAGGACGCGGTGCTCTCCAGCATGGAGAAGCTGATGGATCTCACGCGGGGAGACGGCGTCTGTCATTTCTACCTCAACCCCGATAAGAAGCTCTCGATGCTCGAAGTGTTCGCGAGCAAAGACGCCGCCGCCATGAAGGGCGAGTACGACTCCTCCATGACCGCCTGGCTCCCCCTCATGAAGGGCATGCAGCAGGGCGTGGAATTCGAATACCAGGCCAACGCGCGTGAGTTCCTCGGCCAGCCCGCTAGCGTCTGGCGCATGAAGTCCACGGGCCAAACCCCCTCGCCCTCCCCCTTCGCCGGACCCATGCCGGCCTTCCTGAAAGACGGCGAGTTCCTCCTCTTCGCCAAGGGCGATTCCCTGGTGATCGTGTTGAATGAGACGGAAGAGCGCGTCGCTCAGTTCTTGGCCTCCGCCGGGACGAGCCAGGCCGGCTTGCTCCCGCCCGGCTTCCCCGAGAGACGCAACTTCCTCCTCGTCGGCTCCTATGCGAGCTTGCTCTCGACGATGCTCGGCCTTCCCGGATCGGAAGCCTCCCCCGAATCCTCCGCCAAGCTCGCCCTCAGTCTCTCCTGCGAGCCCGCCGCCCTCTCTGCCTGCGTCGTCTGTCCCGTCGACGAGATCATCCGCTTCAAGAACTTCGCCATGAGCGCTGCCATGGCCGCCCAGCGCCAGGCCGCCCCCGTCGAAGTCGCCCCCGTCGAAAAGGAGGGAGGCGAAGAACCGACGCAGTGACCACCCCCTCGCGCGGGACCTCTTGACATGTCCAGCCTCTCTCCTCGCCAGCGCGTCCTCCGGGCCGTCCACCGGGAAACCACCGACCGCGTCCCCGTCGACCTCTGGATCACCTCCTCGAGCGAAGCGCGCCTCAGAAAACACTTCGGCCTCTCCTCCGGCGAGGCCCTTCGTGAGCGCCTCGGCATCGACCTTCGCACCGTCTTCCCCCCCTACGTCGGCCCGCCCCTCGAGAAGACCGCCGATTCGGAAACCGACCTCTGGGGCGTCGTCCGCTCCGCTGTCACCACCGCGCGCGGGCGCTACATGGAGGTCTCCCATCACCCCCTCGCCTGCGCCCGTTCAGCAGATGACCTCGATTCTGTCCCGTGGCCCAACCCCGACTGGCTCGACTACTCCGCCTTTGCCGACCGCCTGAGGTCCGATCGCGGACGCCACGCCATCGTCGTCTGCGACGAGCGCACGAACCGCACCACCGTCCTCCATCAGGCCTTCTATCTCCTCGGCATGGAGCGCGTCCTCGTGGACCTCGCCACCGAGCCCGATTTTCTGAGCGAAGTCTTCCGCCGCATCGCCGACTTCTACCTCGCCTTGAACGAGCGCATCTTCGAGGCCGCCCGCGGCCTCGTCGATTTCCTCCTCATCGGCGACGACCTCGGCACTCAGAACGGCCTCCTGCTCTCCCCCGCGATGATTCGCGCCTTCATCCTCCCCCACCTCGCCCGATACGCCCGGCAGTGCCACTCCTACGGCGTCGGAGTCCTCTTCCATTCCTGTGGCGCCGTCCGCCCCATCGTCGGCGACCTCATCGATGCCGGTGTCGACGTCCTCAACCCCATCCAGGTCCGCGCGCGCGACATGGACCCCGCCGCCCTCAAGCGCGACTTCGGCGATCGCCTCTCCTTCCACGGCGGCATCGATATCCAGGAGACCCTCCCCAACGGCGCCCCCGAGGACGTGAAGGCCGAGACCCGCCGCCTCATCGAGATCCTCGGCGCCGGCGGCGGTTACATCCTCTCTACAACCCATAACATCCAGGATGACGTCCCTATCCCCAACGTCCTTGCCCTCTACGAGACCGCCGGCTCCCTCCCCCCCTGACCCCCTCGCTCTCTTCTTTCGGAGGGACACGTTTCATCGTGTCCTCTTCTCTTTCCGGGAACCTTTTCTGCCCCGCCGCGTCCAAGAAAGCAGGAACGGCACTCTCTCTGGAGGACTTCCAATGAAAGCCAAATACTCCGTCCTGACGGCCCTGGCTCTCGCGCTGGGCCTTGCGGTCCTCTTGGCCGCCTCCGACGCCGATAAGCCTCCCGTGTCCCTCCTGTCGATCTCCAGCGAAGGCATCGTCCTTGACGCCACACCCCCGTCCGCCGCCCCCGGAAAGTATTCCTTCAGCCTCTTCGGCCCCGGCGGAACCCTCGCAAGCCAGTCCGGAATGCACTCCGGAAAGCCCTTCCGCGTCACGCTGAACGCCAAGGTCGACCCCGCGAAGAAACCCCTCTACGCCGTCGAGTGGTCCATCAACGGCGCGCCCCCGCAGCGCCGCAGCCTCTACTTCCTTGCCCCTGTCCTTGAGACGATTCTGGTCGCGCCCCGCGAATACCTCGCGGGGACGACCGCTATCGCCCGCGTCGTCGTCCGCGACCGGGCCGCGGGAACCCCCGTCGCCGGCGCCACTGTCTCCGCCGCCCTCGAGCGGGACGGCAAGAAGCGACAGGTCTTCTCGGGCATGACCGACAACGTCGGCGTCGCCCTCGTTGCCCTCGCCTTCGCGCCCGCCGACATCGGCGATCACCGCCTCCTCATCTCCGTCGAATACTCGGGACAGCGCGATGAGCTGTCCGAGCCCATCGTGGTCAAGAGCGCCGCCAAGACCTTGCTCACCACCGACAAGCCCCTCTACCAGCCCGGCCAGACCATCCACATGCGGGCGCTGACGCTTCTGCGCCCCGACATGAAGCCCGCTAGCGACGCCGAGATCACCTTCGAGGTCGAGGACTCCAAGGGCAACAAGGTCTTCAAAGCCGCCCGCCGCACCGACGCCTTCGGCGCCGCCTCCGCCGACTTCGTCCTCGCGACCGAGCTCAACAAGGGAACCTACAAGGTCCGCGCGATCGTCGCCGGCCTCCGCGAGGAGAAGACCGTCACCGTCGACCGCTACGTCCTCCCCAAGTTCAAGATCAACTTCTCGTCCGACAGGACCTTCTACGAGCCGGGCGCCCTCCTCCAGGCCGACCTCCAGATCGACTACTTTTTCGGAAAGCCCGTCGCCGGCGCCGCCCTCTCCGTCGACTGCTCCAAGTTCGACGTCGCCTTCGACTCCTTCGCCAAGATCCAGGGCAAGACCGACGAGCGCGGGCATTTCTCCTGGACCACCCGCCTCCCCGAGCACTTCGTCGGCCAGCCCCTGCTCGCCGGAAAGGCCTTCGTCAAGATCGAGATCGACGTCACCGATTCCGCCGACCACACCGAGAAACTCACCCGCAACGTCACCGTCGCCGCTAGCCCCCTCATCCTCGCCGCCGTCCCTGAGAGCGGCTCCCTCGTCCCGGGCCTCCCCAATCGCGTCTACGTCGTCACGACCTACGCCGATGGCTCCCCCGCCTCCGCGACCATCCGCTGGCGCCTCGATGACGCCGCCTCATGGAACGAAACTTCCTCCGACGCGGGCGGCTTCGCCGCGATCCGGTTCCTCCCCCCCGACTCCGCCAAGTGCGCCCTCCGCGTCGAGGCCCGCGACCCCAAGGGCAACTCCGCCGAAGGCGCCTTCGAGCTTTCCGCCGAGCGCGCCGGCGAGCTCGACCGCATCCTCCTTCACATCGACCGCGCCCTCTACTCCGTCGGCGACCCAGTCCGCGCCGAGGTCTTCGCCTCTGTGCCCAAAGGCACAGCCTACTTCGACGTCGTCAAGGACGGCCAGACTTACCTCAGCTCCGTCGCCGACCTCTCCGACGGTCGCGCCTCCTTCGAGCTCACTCCCGACGCCTCCCTCGCCGGCACCGTCACCCTCAGCGCCTACATCATCGGCCGCACCGGCGACGTCGTCCGCGACCAGCGCCTCGTCGTCGTCGATCCCGCCGATGAGCTCTCCGTCAGAATCGTCCCCGCGCAGGATTCCTTCCTCCCCGGCGACACCGCCACCGTCAACGTCCACACCGCCGACCGCAAAGGCTCGGGCGTCCCCGCCGCCCTCGTCATCTCCGTCGTCGACGAAGCCGTCTTCGCCCTCCAGGAAATGCAGCCCGGCCTCGAGAAAATCTACTTCTACCTTGAGCAGGAAATCGCCAAGCCCCGCTACGAGATCCACGGCTGGGAGCTCACCGACATCGTGAAGCCCATGCCCCTTGAGGGCGCTGTCCGCCGCGAGCACGCCGCCCTTGTGCTCCTCGCGAGCGCCCAGGGCGCCGACGCCCCTCGCGGGATCGAGGTCAACACCTTCAACCGCGACAACAAGGATAATGAATACCAGACCATCGCCTCCCAGGCCCTCGCCGCAAACGCCCGCGCCATCGCCAAGGCCATGGAGAACTACGCCAAGGTCCTCAAACAGTCCGGCAAGACCATGAAAGAGGGCTACCCCCTCGAAGAGCTCGTCCGCAAAGGCTACCTCGCGAAGGAAGAGCTTCGCGACCCCTGGGGCGGCGCCCTCCGCATGACCGACGGCGCCTGGTGCACGTCCTGCCTCACCTACCATGCCTTCACTCTCGTCTCCGACGGCCCCGATCGCGTCCCCGGCACCGCCGACGACGTCCGCTTCGGCGGCTCCGGGCGCGGCATCGAGCGTAGGCTCATGCGCGCACGCGCGGGTGGAATGGTCGTCATGGAGGAAATGGCAGTGGATTTCGCAATGGCCGCCCCCATGGCGGTGAAATCCGCGTTAGGGGTAGAGGACAAGGGCCCCGCCCCCGAAGAGCCCCGCGTCCGCAGCTACTTCCCCGAAACCCTCCTCTGGCTCCCCTCCCTTATCACCGACGCTAGCGGCAACGCACGCTTCGCCATCCCCCTCGCCGACTCCATCACTACCTGGCGCATGACCGCCCTTGCCAACTCCCGCACCGGCCTCCTCGGTTCGGCCACCGGGCCCCTCCGCGTCTTCCAGGACTTCTTCGTCGACGTTGACTTCCCCGTCGCCCTCACCCAGAACGACCGCGTCTGGGTCCCCGTCGCCGTCTACAACTACCTCCCCGAGAAACAGTCCGTCCGCCTCGTCGTCACCCTCGAGGACTGGTTCGATCTCGACGGCCCCGCCGAGAAGACCCTCGACATCGGCCCCGGCGAGGTCACGGGCGTCAAGTTCCCCATCCGCGTCAAGGGCATCGGGAACCGCCGCTTCACCGTCAAAGCCTTCGGCGCAAAGATGTCCGACGCCGTCATGCGCTCCGTCGAGGTTCTCCCCGACGGCACCGAAACCCTTGTCGCCGTCAACGGCCGCCTCGAAGGCACGCAGGAAGCCCGCTTCGCCATCCCTGCGGGCGCCATTGCCGGCGCCACGAACGCTCACCTCAAAATCTACCCCGGCGTCTTTAGCCAGCTCGTCGAGGGAATCGACAAGATCCTCCGCATGCCCTTCGGCTGCTTCGAACAGACCTCCTCCGCCACCTACCCCAACATCCTCGTCCTCGACTACATGAAGACGACCGGAATCGCCACCCCCGAGCTTCGCATGACCGCCGAAGGCTACATCAACGCCGGCTACCAGCGCCTCCTCTCCTTCGAGGTCCCGGGCGGCGGCTTCGAATGGTTCGGCAAGGCCCCCGCCCACAAGATCCTCACCGCCTACGGCCTCATGGAGTTCTACGACATGAGCGCCGTCCACAACGTCGATCCCGCCGTCATCTCCCGCACCCAGAACTGGCTCGTCTCCCAGCAGGAAAAAGACGGCTCCTGGAAACCCGCCGAGGGCGGCATCGCCGAAGGCGCCATCAACCGCTTCACCGACTCGGTCCTGCGCAACACCGCCTACATCACCCTGGCCCTCATCTCCACCGGCTGCAAGGGTGACGCCACCACCGCCGCCGAAGCCTACCTCGTCCAGCGCCTCGACGAGATCAAGGACACCTACACCCTGGCGCTCGCCGCCAACACCTTCGCTAGCCTCTCCCCCGACCACAAGTCCCTCGGGCCCCTCATCGAAAAGCTCCTCGCCCGCCGCACCGAGGAAGCCGACCTCGTCTACTGGAAAGCCGACTCCGAAACCCCCACCCACGGCTCTGGCGCCGTCGCCGATATCGAAGTGACCTCCTGGGCCGTCATGGCCCTTGTCCGCGCAGGACAGAGCCCCGCGGTCGTCTCCAAGGCCATCACCTACCTCGTCAAGCAGAAGGACTCCTTCGGCACCTGGCAGTCCACCCAGGCGACAATCGTCGCCCTCAAGGCCATGCTCATGGCCCAGCGCGAAGGCTCGCAGAAAGCGGACGCCACGATTAAGGTCGTGATGAACGGCCAAGCCGCCGGCACGATCCGCGTCACCCCCGAGAACTCCGACGTCCTCCAGCTCCTCGACCTGACTTCCTTCCTCAAGGCCGACGACAACCTCTGCCGCATCGAGTTCGAGGGCGAAGGGAGCCTCTTCTACCAGGTCTCAGGCCGCTACTGGATGCCCCGCCCCGCCCTCGTCGCGCACAGAGAGGAGCCTCTCTCGATCGATGTCGCCTACGACCGCACGGAGCTATCCGCCAACGACACCGTCTCCGCGACCATCTCCGTCGAGAACCGCACCGATCGCGGCATGAAAATGGTGATCGTCGATGTGGGCATCCCCCCCGGCTTCACCCCGCTCCCCGACGGCCTCGAAAAGCTCGTCGCCGCCAAGACCGTCCAGAAATACTCCCTCACCGGCCGACAGATCATCTTCTACCTGGACACGATCGCCGCCCGCGGGAAGGTCGCCCTCACCTATTCCCTCGCCGCCCGCTTCCCCGTCCGCGCCAAAACCCCCAAGGCGACCGTCTACCAGTACTACGCCCCCGACCAGCGCGCCGACGCCCAACCCGTCGAGCTCGTCGTCTTGGAGAAATAGAACCCTCCGTCCGCTGGCTGTCTCCGGCCGATCTTCCCTTGAAGGGACGCGCTTCGTCGCGTCCCTTCCCCTTCGTCTTCTCTGCGCTCTTTTCCTGAGCAAGACTCGCCGCGAAGCCACAAGGACGCTAAGATTCACGAGGTCCATAGCGCCCCCTTCGAGCCTTCGCGGCGATGGCTTTTCGGAGGAGTGACAGATGTCGGGAGCTGGTCACAGCATCGTCCCGATCGTGCGAAGCCGGCAGCCGGCGGCGGTCATCGTCCTCGGCGCCAACGCTTCCGAGTTGGAGCAACTGGCGGCAAAGGAGCTCGCGCGCTTCGTCGAGAAACTCGCCTCCGCCAGACTCGACATCGTGACCCCTGACGGGATCGCCGCGACGGGAAAGAAAACGCTCCTCCTCGTCGGAACGCCCGGAAGTAACCCGCTCGTCGACCAGGCGCTGGCGGGGACGCACGACCTGCGGAAGCTCAAGCCCGGCGGCTTCGTCTTGCACACGGGGAGGTTGCTTGACCGGACCTGCATCGTCATATCCGGCAAAGATGAAATCGGCACGCTCTATTGCGCCTACGCCTTGCTCGAGGCGCTCGGCGCGACCTTTCTCCTGACGGGCGATCTCCTGCCGCCGCCTGCGGATGACCTCGAGTTGCCGGCGGTCAGCCGATCGTTCGAAACGCCCTTCCCCCGCCGGGGCTTCTTGATCTCCTTGATTAACCTCCATTCGGGTATTTGGAGCCTCCCGGATTACATGAGGCTCGTCGACCAGATGGTGAAGCTCAGGCTCAACCTGCTCTCATTCTACGCCTGGCAAGGGCAGCCCTGGGTCGAGTATTCGTACCGCGGCGAGAAGAACCTCCTGGGCGACATGATGGTTCCCGATTCCGGTTTCCTTCGCTTCCGTCTCTTCTGTCCAAGCGCCGACACGAGGCAAGTGCGGGTGGGCGCCGAGCATTTCCGGGACCGCAGGTACATGGCCCCGATGGAGCTCCAGGGCGTGTCCTCGCCCGAAGAGGCCCACCGCGCCTTCAGCGCCTTGATCAAGGAAGTCTTTAGATACGCAAGAAGCCGCCGTATCTCCACCGGCTTGGCCGTGGAACCGAACTACATAGCGCCCAACCTTGGGCGGTTTGCCCGCAAGTACGGCTCGAGGCCCTATCATCCCGTCTTCGGGTTTCAGGTCAGCCCGACCGATCCCGTGGGCATCGAGATAGCCGGACGCAATCTCGATGCGATCCTTGCGACCTATCCGGACATCGACCAACTGTTCCTGTTCTCCTGTGAGAACTACGACCGCTGCAAGCATCCCGAGAGCCTCGCGCTCTATGAGAAAATGCGGCCGCGCTTCGCGCGCGCGCGCAGGAAGCTGGAGGAGGAGTGGGGCTCGGCGATCGAGAAGTTCCGGCGGACGCCCGACGATATGATCGATGCGGACATCGGCTTCTTCGAGGTCGCTCGAAAGGTCGCCGAAAGGGCAAAGCGCATCCGCCCCGAGAAGCGTATCGGCCTGGGCTTCTTCTTCCGGGGCTACCTCCTCCAGGACGTGGACAAGCTAATGGATCGGGATTTCGCCTTCAGTGAATGGCAGTCGTGCGGCGTCTTCCCGCTCAAGAACGACGTGAATGCGATGTACTTCGCGAATATGGGCGGACGGGAGACGCAGATCGTGCCGGACGTCGACGATGACGGGAGCATGTTCGGCATGCCCTTCCAGATCAGAAAGTACCACAAGGACGGCCTCTTCGGCCCCGCCCGTGACGCGGGCGTCTCAGGCTTCGCGGCCAGCATGTTTCGCGCCCGCGGGACCGAGCACAACTCGCGCTTTCTCGCCCAGGGGGCATGGGAGCCGGACCTGACCCCGCATGCCTTTTACGACCGTTACTCGCGCGAAATATTCGGCCCCGCCGCCGCCCCGCACGTGAAGGCCGCCTTCGATATCCTCGAGGACGACGACGAGCGCCTGGGCTGGCGGGGAAACATGAACTTCACGTGGGGCTCGGGCTTCCTGGATCTCGGCAGCCTTCATGGAACGCTCCAACCCAATAACCCATACGACGGCCCGGCCGATCCGTCGGCAATGCTGGCGAAAGCCCAGGCTGGCGCGCCGAAGTTCGAAATGTCCGCGCTCATGCTGGAAAAGGCCCTCGCGGAGATGGAAAATGCGGGACCGACCGTCAGCGCAAAAGGCAAGCCCATGCTCGACTACCTCGTCAGCAAGACGCGCGCCTACAGGGCGTACATGAAGATGGCCGCTCTGGTGGAGCGCGGCTTCGAAGCCTACGCCCGCGCCTTCATGGATTATGGGAACGACGAGCCCTTGCTGGCGCAGGCCCTGGAGGCGGCGCAGCGTCTCTTCCTCGCCGCCCAGGCGAAAGCTCGAGAAACGACTGAGCGCGCGGCGGAAATCGTAGACCACCCCGGCGACCTCGCCATCCTCTTCGAGCTCAATCGGCTGTGCCTGGACAAGATCGACGATGTCTGCGACGACGTCCGCCGAGTGGTCAACTACCACCGAGGCCTCCCGTACTGGAAGGGAGCCGATCGTCCCATCGAGGAGCAGGGAGGGTTCGCCATCTAGGAGGAGCGGTCAAAGTCAGCCAAGATGCCGTTCCTGTCGCAGACCATTGATTCGTGGCAATGTCTTTTCCGCTCCCCCCCTCGTTTATCTTCTCTGTGCCTCTGTGGTAATGTCTTCCCGGGCTTCGCCCCTTACCTCAGTCCGATCTTCTTCATGAGCCTCGACAAATAAGGCGGCGTCAGCCCCAGCGCCCGCGCCGCCTTCGCTTGGTTCCCCTCCTCCTGCTCGATCGCGTCTCGGATGAGCCTTCGCTTGAACGCCTCCACCGCCTCGTGGTAGTCGCCGGCATCCTCACCCCCAGGAGCCACGGACGCCCGCCGCGACCGCAGCTCCTCCGGCAGGTCCTCCTCCCCGATCTCCTCCCCCGCGCACAGCACCACGCATCGCTCCACCACGTTCGCTAACTCCCGCACGTTTCCCGGCCAATCGTACCGCTTCATGAGCGCGAGACTCCCCTCCGAGAGCCTCTTGCGCGCTACCTTGAGCTCCCAGCTCGCCCGTTCCAGAAAGTGCTCCGCTAAGATCGGGATGTCCTCTCGACGCTCCCTCAGCGCCGGGAGGTGGATCTCCACGACGTTCAGGCGATAGAAAAGGTCGTCCCGGAACCGCCCCGCCAGCATCTCGTCCCGCAGCCGCCGGTTCGTCGCCGTGATCACCCGGATGTCCACCGTGATCGGCCGCGTCCCCCCGACCCTCTCGAACGTCTTCTGTTCCAAGACCCGCAAGAGCTTCGACTGCACCGACAGCTTCATCTCCGCGATCTCGTCGAGGAAGAGCGTGCCCGTGTGCGCCACCTCGACCAGCCCCAGCTTCCTCGACTGCGCCCCCGTGAACGCCCCCTTCTCGTGCCCGAATAGCTCGCTCTCCAGCAGATTCTCCGGGATCGCCGCGCAGTTCACCGTGACGAACGGGCGGTCCCTCCTGTCGCTCATCCGGTGGATCGCCCGCGCCACGAGTTCCTTCCCCGTCCCGCTCTCCCCCGTGAGGAGCACCGTCGTCGGCCCGCTCGCCACCTTCCGCGCCGCCTCGAGTGTCGCCGAGATCTCCGGCGTCTTCCCTACGATCCCCTGCGTCTCCTCCAGGAACTTCTCGCGCAGGTACCGGTTCTGCACGCCTAAGCGCTGATGTTCCAGCGCCTTCTCGATCACGTGCGCCACGTGCGCCGGGTCGAATGGTTTCGGGATGAAGTCGTACGCCCCCGCCCGCATCGCCTCCACCGCGCGCTCGATCGTCGCGTACGCCGTGATCACGATCACGAGGACCCCGATCCCCTCCTCCCGGATCATCCGCAGGATCTCAAGCCCCGTCGGCGCCGGCATCTGGAGATCCAGGAGCGCGATGTCGCACCCGTCGCTGCGCAGCGCCCGCATCGCCTCCGCCCCGTCCGCCGCCGACACCACGTCGAGGCCCATCGCCGTAAGCCGGTCCGACAGGATCTCCCGGATGTCCGGGTCGTCGTCCGCAATGAGCGCTAGACTCATCTCTCTCTCCTGCCGCCTGTGGGCCTCTTGGGTAGCAATAAGCTGTCAGCGATCAGCTTTCAGCCGTCAGTTTTCATCGGCGTTTACCGCCGTCTCCCTTCTCTGGGATCGTCTCTCCTTCAGTCTTCATCCTGTCCATCCTGATATCCTGTCAACCCTCTTCTCTGTTTTCATCTGCGTTCATCCGCGGTTCCATCTCCTGCCCCCGCCTCCGAGGCCAGCTCCACCGTGAACGTGCTCCCCTTCCCCGGCTCGCTCGCCACCCTGATCCGCCCCCCGTGCAGCTCCACCAGGCGCCTCGCGATCGATAGCCCCAGGCCGCTCCCCTCCCCACGCTCCACCTGGTAGAACTTGTCGAAGATCTTCTCGAGGTTCTCCGGCGCGATCCCGACGCCCGTGTCCGCGACCGACGCGCGCGCGACCCCGTCCCCCGTGTCCTCCGTTCGCACCTCGATCGACCCGCCCTTCGGCGTATACTTGATCGCGTTCCCGATCAGGTTCGTGAACACCTGCTTGAGCCTCTCCGGCTCACCCCGAGTCCAGGCCGGCGAATCGTGCGCTAAACGCACCGAGATGTTCTTCGCCCTCGCTAGGTCCCCCAGCTCCTCCGCCGCCCGCTCCGCGATCCCCGCTAGCGACACCCGCCGCATGAGGAGCGGGATGTTCGCCTCCTCCAACCGCGACAGCTCCAGGATCTCGTCGATGAACCGCATCAGCCGCGACGTGTTTGACCGCATCCTCTCGAGATACCGCGCCTGCTGATCGTTGAGCGCCCCCGCTAGGCCGTCCCGCAGGTTGTCGATCGATCCCTTGATGCTCGTGAGAGGCGTCCGCAGCTCATGGCTCACGTGGCTGACGAACTCCCTCTTCATCTCCTGCAGCGCTCGCACGTCCGTCACGTCCAGCATCGTCATCACCGCCCCGCGCAGACGCCCCTCGATGGTCCGCACCGGCACCGACCGCGTTGCCAACGTCCTCGCCCGCTCCCCCCGCAGGTGCACGTCCTTCTCGATGCACCGGCCCCCCGCGCGCGCCGTCGCCAGGAGCTCCAGGAGGCGCACGTCCGTCTGGAGCTTCTTGACCGCCTCCGTCGCGTCGTCAAGCTCCCGCACGCCTAGAAGCGCCCGCGCCGTCGGGTTGATGAGCCGCACCTCCTCCCGCTCGTCCGTCAGGATCACCCCCTCCGCCATGCTTTCCACCACCCCGCTCATCGTGCTCTCGAGGGCCTGGTAAAGCCGCGCGTTCTCGATCGCGACCGCCGCCTGCGCCGCGAACGCGGTTAGCACCTCCTGGTCCTCCCGGTCGAACCAGCTCTCGTGCCCGCCGTCCGGCGGGTTGATGAGCTCGATCGCCCCGATCACCCGCCCCCGGGCCAGTAGCGGCACGCAGAGCACGCTCCGGGCCTCGAACCCCAGGATCTCGTCCGCGCCCGGCAGCCGCCTCGAGTCGTTCCGCACGTCGTTCACGATGAGGGGCCGCCCGTGCTGCACCACCCATCCGCAGATCCCCTCCCCCGCCGCGATGCGCACCTCGCTCAATTCCTCGTTCCTCGCCCCCGCGGCCACCTGGAAGACAAGCTCCCCCGTCTCCTCGTCCACGAGACTCAGCGCCGCCGTTCGGCAGGCCGTCATCCGCGTCGCCGCCGCCACCAGGCGACTGAGAAGGTCCTTGAGCGTCATCCCCCGGCCCGCTAAACGGCACGACGCCGCTAACGCCCCCAGCCTCTCCGCCGTCGTCCTCTCGTCCCTCGCCGACAGCCCGACCAGCATCTCCTCGTATTGCTCTCGGTGCTCCTCGTCCCGCATCTCGGGACGGATCTCCACCGAATACGTCCTCCCCATCCCGATCGCGTCCCGGTCCTCGTCCACGAAGAGAAGCCTCCCCGGCCCCGAAAGCTCCACCGCCTGCCCCTCGTCCGCTTGGATCCGCACCTCGAAGAGACAGCACGAGAGCTGCTCCGAGTCCTCGAGTACGATCCCCACCTGCTCCTTCACGTCCCCGATCTCCAGGCGCAGCGCCTGGGGCGAAAGCTCCCGCACCTTCCCCGTCCCCACCGCGATCACCTCCGTCGGGTTCCCCGCCGCCACCGCCGCATACCGCACGGAGATGCGGTGCGTCAGCCGCAGCGGCCACAATGCGTGCCGGTCCGCCTTGCCGTCCATTCGCTGGCCCTGCCCTCCCGCATCTGCGTAATCAGTGGAATCTGTGGATGAAGTTCTCCGTCTCCCTGTTCCCACCCGCGTTCATCTGTGTTCATCTGCGCTTATCTACGGTTCGATCTCTTGCCCCCTCGATCCTTCCTCTCCTATCTGTGTAATCTGTGAAATCTGTGGATGGCTCTCTTCTTCTCTGCGTTCATCTGTCCTAGACCCCGAACTCCATCGAAGGGCGGTTCCCTCTTTTTTCACTTTACCTCTCCCCCCCATCCCTGTCAAACTCTCGGAGTCTTCTCCCCGTTCTTGCGTCTTTCCGTGGTCCTCTCTTGTGCCCTGCCCCGTGGTCTCTTTCTTCGTCTTCTTCGTGTCTTCGAGCCTTCGTGGCAGTCTTCTCCCTGCTCTGCCCGCCCCGTCCAAAGGGTCCCCCGTGCCTCTCCCCGACGCCCGACCTTCCAAAGCCCTCATCGCCCTGCTTGGCGTGGTCGCCGCCCTCACCCTCCTCAACGCCTTTCTCCTGTATCACCGCCTCGTCTGCCATCCCTCTCCCAAATCTGCGAAATCTGCGCAATCTGTGGATAACTTGCTTTTCCCCTCCCCTTCTTTAATCCCGCACTCCGCGCTCCGCACTCCGCATTCCGCATTTCCCCCCGACCCCCTCGCCTTTCTCGACCGCGTCCCCGTTGTCCCGGGCGCCCCCTTCGCCGAAGGCGCCGACTTCTTCCTCTGGCAGCTCGCCGCCCGTCGCCGCCTCGAGTCCGTTCTCGGCGTCAAACGCCTTGATAGACCCCTCCCCTTCGAGATGTCCCCCGGAATCCTCGAAGGTTCCCTCCGCTCGACCGTCCTCTCCTTCCCCTCAAGCGCCGGCGGCTCCGCGAAGGCGGAACTCCTTTCCCGCGCCGACGCCCCCTCTCCCCCTCGTGACCTCATCCTCCTCTTCTCCGACTCCCCCTCTGATCCCCTCATCGACCGCCTCACCCCCTTCGCCTCCGTCGCCATCCTCCTCGATCCCTCTTCCCCCTCTGTTTCTTCCATTCCACATTCTACATTCCACATTCCGCATTTTCTTGTCCTGGATTCCCTCCGCCTCCTCCGCGTC
>JAZDKG010000237.1:0-12652 GCA_043803205.1 Planctomycetota bacterium | reverse complement strand
CGGGGAGCGCTGCGCGCTCCTCGCTGGGACGCAAAGGGCGCAAGCCACGCGGAGCCGAGGGAGAGGTTGCCGGGGCGCGCGGGGGCTAGCGGGATTCGGGGAGGTACTTGCCACTAAGCCGGGAGGCACCCTCACCTCTTGCTCCTCTCCCAGGGGGAGAGGAGAGGGAGAGGTCGCCGGGGCGCTCGGGGGTTAGCGGGATTCGGCGAGGGATTTACGGACGGAGTCGATCATGTAGTCGATCTGCTTATCGGTGAGGGCGGGGGTCATGGGGAGGCAGGTCGAGTGATCGAAGATCCGCTCGGCGACGGGGGCGATGCCTTCCTTGTAGCCCATCTCGCGATAGATGGTGAAGCGATAGACGGGGGGGTAGAGGGGCGCGGTGCGGATGCTGTATTTGTCGTGGAGGGTGCCGACGAAGGCGTCGCGGTCGCCATCGATCACGGTCTGGAAGAGGTGGTAGACGTGCTTGCGGCCGGCGGGCTCGGTGGGGAGCTGGAGGCCTTTGACGCCCTTGAGGCCGTCGATGAGTTTCCCAGCGATCTCGCGGCGCTTGTCGTTGAGGGCGTCGACGCGCTTGAGCTGGACTCTGCCGACGGCGGCCTGGATCTCGTTCATGCAGAAGTTGTAGGGGATGCGCCCGCGGACACGGGTGACGTCGTAGAAGTAGGGTTTCCAGTATTGTTTCTGATCCTTGTAGCCGCGCAGACCGACGTGGCGGAGTGCGGGAATGTCGGCGGCGGCGTCATCGTGGTTGGTGGTGAGCATGCCGCCTTCTCCGAGGGTGGTCATGTTCTTGGCGGTGTGGAAGCTGAAGCAGCCGTAGTCGCCGATGCCGCCGACCTTCTTTCCATTGTAGAGGGCGCCCGGTGTGTGGGCGCAATCCTCGACGACGGGGAGGCCACGCTTCTTGGCGAGGTCCATGATGGGGTCCATGTCGGCGGGGAGCCCATAGAGGTGGACGACGTAGATCGCTTTCGTCTTGGGGGTGATCTTCTTTGCGATGGTGTCGGCGGTGACGTTGTAGGTTAGGGGATCGATGTCGGCGAAGACGACTTTGCCGCCAAGGCGCAGGATCCCAAGGGTGGTGGAGAAGAAGGTGATGGCGGGGACGATGACCTCGTCGCCTTCCTTGACGTCGAGGAGGTAGGCGGCCATCTCGAGGGCGTTGGCGGCGTTGGTGACGGCGAAGGCGTATTTGGTGCCGATGAAGCGGGCGAACTCTTCCTGGAAGAGGCGGGTCTGGGTGCTGAGGGTGTAGATGGGGCCCTGCATCGCCTCGACGGCGGCCTGGACTTCTTCGAGGCCGTACATCGCGCAGATCTCGGGGTAGTCCACTTTGAGTCCGGTCTCGGGGAGGCCTGTGCCGCTCCAATCACTTCCGATCTTGGCCATCGTCTTCTCCTTGTCGGGTCGAGTTCCTTGCGAACACCTGCGAGCGAGCGGGGCATTTTAGCTAGTTGCGCGCTGGTTGGAAGGGAAAAGAAGGAAGAAGGGGATAGCCACAAAGACACCAAGACACAAAGCGGGCACGAAGGGAAGGAGGACCATGAGGGGGGAAGGGAACGGGAGGGGATAGCCACAAAGGCGCCCGCCACGGCGGGTAAACTCCGACGCAGAGAAGACGCAGGAGGTCGAGGGTTCACCCTGAAGGGACGAGGGGAAATGACGAAGCACGAATGACGAATGACGAAGAGGAGGGGGGAGGGGGGGAAGGGACAAGGGGCGAATGACGACTGAGAGATGATGACGAACGCGAGGGGTGGCGGAGTCGTCGTGAGGCGTTATGCTGGGAAGAAGAGAAGTGCCGGGGGGGGGCTGAGAGGGAACGCAAGATGGTCAGGCGACTTAGATGGGCGGCGGCGCTCCTAGCCTTAGCGGCGGGGTGGGGGATCGGGGCGAGCGCGGGCGAGGGGATGCAAGCGGTTGAAGAGGCGGCGCGGCGAGGACATCCACGGCTTATTCTGCTAGAGGAGGATGCAGCCAAGCTGAGAATGAGAGTCAAGGAAGACGCGAAGCTTGCGGGGTGGTATGAGAAGGTGAAGAGATCGGCGGAGAGGCTCCTCGATGCGCCGCCCGTGAAGTATGAGCTCAACCGTCGGGGAGAGATGCTGGGGCCGTGTCAGGAGGCGGTATCAAGGGTCTACGCGCTGGGGCTGGTCCATAGGCTCGAGGGGGACGGGCGATTCGGGCGGCGGTTAGCGCGGGAGATCCTGTCGGCGGCGGAACTTTCCGACTGGAACCCGAAGCATTTCTTGGACCTAGCGGAACTCACGCACGCGACAGCGATCGGGTACGACTGGGCGTATGGGGAGCTTTCGGAAGAAGAGCGCGCGAGGGTGCGGGAGGGAATCGTGCATAAAGGACTCATCGAGGGACTGCGGGAATACAGGACGCCTTGGCCGTTCGTAGCGGAGCACATGAACTTCAACTGGTCGACGTGCAAGAACAACTGGAACCAGGTGTGCAACGGGGGAATGGTGATGGGGGCGCTGGCGGTCGCGGAGGATGAGCCTCAACTAGCGGGGGAGGTCGTCGCGGGGGCGATGCGGTCGATCAAGTTAGCGATGCGGGAGTTTGCGCCTGACGGCGGATGGGGGGAAGGGCCGGGGTACTGGGAGTACGGGACCCGGTACAACGTGCTCCTCCTAGCGGCGCTCGAGACGGCGGCGGGGGAGGCGGCGATCCGGGAGTTGATCGCGATGAGCGGGTTCGACAAGACGGGGGAGTTCCGGCTCCACCTGGTGGCACCGACGGGGCTAGCGTTCAACTTCGGGGACGCGCGGGATGGAAAGAGGCAGGCGCCTCAGATGTTCTGGCTTGCGAGGAAGTTCGGGCGCCCGGAGTATGCGTGGGAGGCGGAGCGGTCGGCGGCACCGACGGCGCTGGACATCATCTGGTACGGGGGGGAAGGGAAGAGTCCGAAGGAGGAGGGGCTAGCGCGGGCGGCGTACTTCCGACGGGTGGAGGCAGCGTGTCTTCGGAGCGCGTGGGACGATGAGAACGCGGTGTACGTGGGGTTCAAAGGGGGCGACAACGGCTACAACCACAGTCACGCGGATCTTGGGACGTTCGTCTTAGACGCGGACGGGCAGCGGTGGGCGCTGGACCTGGGGCCGGACGACTATGGGCTCGCCGGGTATTTCGTGACGGGGAAGATGCTGTATTACCGACAGAGCACGGCGGGGCACAACACGGTGATCCTGGACGGGCAGAACCAGGGGCTCCTAGCGAGGGCGCCTATCGTCGGGTTTCGTTGCGAGAAGGAACGGGCGTTTGCGGCGGCGGATCTGTCGGAGGGATACGGGCTCGCCAAGGGGGGGCTGCGGAGGGGCGTAGCGCTTGCAGGGCGCGAGGTCCTCATTCAAGACGAGCTGAGGGCGCAGAAGGAGACGGAGGTCTGGTGGCAGATGCACACAAGGGCGCAGATCAGCGTCGAGGGGGGAAGGCGGGCGCTTCTGCAGCAAGGGGGAAAGGCGTTGAGCGCGACGATTCTTTCGCCGGCGGGTGCGACGTTCCAGGTGCGAGAGGCGAACGCGCCGCCTCCACAAGGACAGCAGCCTGACGTGAAGAAGCTTGTCATCGCACTGGCCGTCCCGGCAGGCGAGACGCGGATCGCGGTCGCTTTTGTCCCGGGCGGCGGGGAGCCGGCGACGGAGCTTCGGCCACTTGACGAGTGGATAGCGGAGGCGCGCGAGGCGGGGGGCAGGTAGCGGACGCAAGAGAAGAATCCGGGGGGCTTGATGAAGCCCCCCGGGCCCCCCATCCTGGGGCGGCGGGAACGCGGGACGCGTTCCGCCGCAAGGGGTGGGTTGTGGGGGTGGATCGAAACTGAAAGGTGATGCCTGAAAGCTGAATGCCGGGAGAATCGCCCGCCGGGGGTGGGTTATCGGATGTAGTAGCCGGAGACGCGCCAGGAGCCGTCGGTGTCGAGCATGGGGGTGACGGTTTCGCCGGCGGACTTCTTGTTCTCGAAGGAGGTGGTGTATTGGAGGATGACGTATTGTCCGTCGGGGGCGCCCGGGAGCTCGGTGCGGTAGGCGCTTGATTTCAGGGAACGGGAGACGACTTTTCCGAGGGGTTTGCGGACGGCCTGGGAGGTCTTGGCCCATTCGTCCTGCGTGATGGCGGCCTTGAAGTAGCTAGAGGAGTCGTCCCAGCTTTGGGCGTAGTTTTCGTCGTCGATGAGCTTGAGCCAGTCGTCGGCGGCTTTCCGGGCGGCTTGTTCAGCCTGAGGATTGCCTTTGGCGGCGCAGCCGAAGGAGGCCGCGAGTACGACGAGCAGGACAAGGGCGACAGGCTTGTTCATTTTTCGGTTCTCCCAATCGGGGCCAATGATAATGCATCAGGCGGGGGAAAGGCAAGAGAACCTCGCGCGAAGACGCAAAGAAGAAAAGACTCTAGCGCAGAGGAAGAAGGATAGCCACGAAGACTCGAAGGCACGAATGGGGCACGAAGGAAGAGACAGGGGATGGCCTCGGGCCCTTCGGAGGACCTCAGGGTAAACAGAGACGCAGGAGAGGCAAAGAGGGGAGGGGGCGGTCAGTGTCGGAAATATTCGCCGTAACGACGCATGTGACGCCATTGGGGGCGGGAGCCGACGCGGCTCATTAGTTGCTGAAGGAAGATGAGCCGCCAGCGGGCCCAATCGGTGGGGGTGGACCATTTCGGGCGGGCGCGGGCGACTTCGTCGAGCGCGGCGAGGGGGTTTGGGCCCAGCTTGGGGGAGACGTAGTAGACGGGCGCGAAGAGATCGGCGTCTGGGGAGATGACGCCTTCCTCGCAGGCGGTGCGGTGGATGCGGGTGTTGGAGTAGACGCGGACGCCAAGGGAGGCGAAGACGGCCTTGGGTCTGCGATACGCGTCGAGGAAGCGGGCGGCGTCGCGGATCTCGTCGACGGTGTCGCCGGGTCCGCCGAACATGAGGTGGATGGCGTGAGGCAAGCGGAGTTTGGAGAGCGCGTCGAGGCAGTTGGAGATGTCGGCGCGGGTGAAGGGTTTTCCGAGGCTGGCGAGCATGGGGTCGCTCACGGCGTCGAAGCCGAGCTCGATGCCGACGCAGCCGGCGAGGAGCATCGCGGTCGCGAGCTCCTCGTCGAGGCCGACGGGGTTGCAGTAGGCCATCCAAGGCACACGGACGGGGAGGTCGGCGAGGCGCCGGCAGAGGTCGAGGGCGTATTCGCGGGGGGTGTTGAAGACGGAGTCAGTGAAGAAGACGCTGCATCGGGGATAGGCGCGGGAGGCGCGCTCGATCTCCTCGACGATGCGCTCGGGGGGACGGCAGCGCCACGTGGAGCCTTCGAGATAGGGGTAGGTGCAGAAGGTGCAGGAGAAGGGGCAGCCGCGCTTGGTCTGGACGCTGACGAAACCGCCCCGGCGGAGGTAGCGGCGATAGGAGCAGCCGTTGAAGTCGTCGGGTCCGTGGAACTCCGGGACGACGGGGGAGAAGGAGGGGTGAGGCGTGAGGGGTGAGGTGTGAGGGGTGAGGGTGGAGGTGGGGAGGGGGGGAGGGGGAGAGGGTCCCGCGGTCGCGGGACGGCAGACGACGCCGGGGAGGGCGGAGGGATCGGCGTCCCGAGCGAGGCAATCGAGGAGGGCGAGGAAGGGGCCTTCTCCTTCTCCGACGACGCCATAGGGGACGTTGAGGCGCTCGAGCCATTGTCGGGGGGCCATGGAGAAGCCGCTGCCGCCGAGGACCATCGGCGCATCGCAGGACTCCTGCGCGGCGGCGACGATCTCGCGCGTGTCGTTGAAGTAGGAGTAGGAGTGGGTGTAGGAGGCGTTGTCGAGATTGCGGATGCCGAAGGCGACGACGTCGTAGCGCTTGGCGCGCAGGGCCGCGCGGACGGCGCGACGCGGGGAGAAGGCGAACATCACGTCGAGGAGGTCGACACAGTGGCCGGCGGCGCGGGCGGCGGAGGCGACGGCCATCGCGCCGACGGGCGCTACAGGATAGGGCGATCGTTCGCGGTTGGTGGAGATGATCAGGACTTGCATGGGCGAGAGTCACCGTGAAGGGAAGAGATGGAACCGCAGATGAACGCGAGGAAAGGGGGTCTATCCACAGATTACGCAGATTACACAGATTTGGCAAGAGGGAGGAGGGGGAGTGAAAGCGCGAAGGCGGATGAACGGAGAGACAGGAAGAAACGGAAGAGGAAAGGGGATCTATCCACAGATTACACAGATTTCGCAGATTTGAGAGGGGATGGGAGGAGAAAAGTGTAACCGCAGATGAACGCAGATGAAAGCCGATCGGGGAAAGAAGAGTGCAGACGCCGATGGACGCAGATGAAGGCGGAGAAGAAAGGCGAAGAAGTATATCCGCCCGTTCGACCCTTCGTCCCGCGCCTGCGGGATCAGGGCTTGCAGCAGGCTCAGGGTCCAGGACAGATGAAGACAGAGAAGAAAGGCGAAGAGGTTTATCCACAGATTACAGAGATTTCGCAGATTTGGAGGGGAAGGGAGGAAAACAGTTTAGCGCAAAGGCGCAGAAGGGCTCAGGGTTGCATGCTCCCGGCTCAAGAACCAAGAACCGGGGACTAGAGACGAGGAACGAGATTCAACGCGGCGACGCAAAGACGCAGAGCGGCGTCAGCGGGGCTTCCTTGCGAGTTTTTTGCAGACGCACGCGGGCAGGCGGGCGCGGCAGCGGGGACAGGTGGGGACGTTTTCGGCGGCGGGGAAACCTTGCGCCTCGTCGGGGCCGAGGATCGTGAAGTGGGCGGCGGATCCACCGTCGAGGACGACGCGCAGGACGGAGCGAGGGGGGACGCGACGGGGAGGGGCGAGGAGGAATTCCGCGTCGCCGAGGCGGGCGACCTTGAAGCCCTTCGGGGCGATGAGGTCGACGCGGGGGCCGTCACAAGAGGGGAGGGAGACGCGGAGCTTCTTGGGGATGCCGGGATAGATTACGGGCTCGCCGCCGTAGTGGAGGATGACCTCGCAGCTGCCGGCGAGGGCGGATGCGGAGTGGATGTCCTGGGAGAGGGCGGCGCTTGCGAGGTCGTTTGCGAAGAGGCGGGAAAGGACGTCACTTGGGAGGCGGGTGGTTTTTCCGAAAGCGACGGCGGTCTTGTCGCGGGCGGCCTTGCGGGCGAGGGCGACGGTGCGTGAAGTGAGCTCGCGGAGGTCCCTGGGGGCGGGGAGGTCGCCGGTGAACTTATGGAGCACGATGCGCTTTCCGACGGGGTCACTCCAGCGCCGGGGGATGGCGCGGGTGCCGCCGATGATCCCGAGGGTTGCGCCGAGGGTTGCGCCGGTGCAGTCGGTGTCGTAGCCGCAATTGACGGCCTTGCAGAGGCGGTCGCCGAAGTCGGCGCCGTAGAGCCAGCCGATGATGGTGAAGGCGTGGTTGGGGACGGCGTTGCAGGGCTGGGAGTGGCCGAAGATGGTGGCGATGCGCTCGCGGGCGACGCCCCAGGTCTTGCCGCTAGCGCGGCACCAGAGGACTTCGCGGATGGCGCGGGCGACGTGGCTTGAGAGGGGGATCATGTTGAGGCCGATGCGGATGAGGGTGAGGGGGTCGCTTTCAACGAAGGCGGCGGACTGGCAAGCGGCCCAGAACATTTCGCCGAACATGCCTTCGCCGCCAGCGTGGTCCAGGGAAGAGTCTTTCCAGGCCATGCGTGCGGCAGCGTGGGGGTCGGCGGGGTGGAGGCAGGCCCAGATCTCGCTGCGGATGGGGGCGCCCATCTCGTCGACGAAGTAGTTTTCGAAGCAGCCGGCGACGGGTGGACGCAAGCCGCGCTCGTAGTTGCGCATGAAGCAGCCATATTCGTTCCAGGGGTAGGCGGAGGCGTAACGGGCCCAGTAGTCGGCGAAGTGCGGGAGGGGCGGATCGAGGCCCTTCTCCTCGAGGAGGGTGAGCCAGATAAGCTGGAGGTCGAGGTCGTCGTTCGGGGCGGGCTCCTTTGGGACAGGATCGAAGTAGGTGAGGGCGTGGGTGTGGCGGAGGCACTCGTAGGGGAGGCCGAGGGTTCCGCCGATGTTCTTCCCGAGCCAGCAGGCGAAGACCTTGTCGCGAAAGGTGCGCGCGTCGAGGACGATCGGGGCCATAGGTTTACTTCCCTTCAAGAATGTCACGCGAAGGGTATTGCGGGGGCGCGGGTTTTCAAGCGGGAAGACGTGAGGAAGAAACGCGGGAGGGTCTGCTTGCGACGAAGTGACAGGCGAAGTACCATCGCGAGGCGCAGGCGAAGAGAAGAATCCGGGGGGCTTGATGAAGCCCCCCGGCCCCCCCTTCTAGATTTGGCGGGAACGCGAGGCGCGTTCCCGCCTCAGGAGTACTGGGGGGTGCATGGCGCTTCTGGCAGAGACGCAAGAGGGAGGATAGCCACTAAGACACGAAGGTCGCAGTGAGTGGATATGAGATAGATGTGGAGAACGGGGAACACCAGCAAAGGAGCGAGTGAAGTGAAGGCGTTGCGGGTGGCGGTCATCGGGGCGGGGGACATGGCGGGGATGCACGCGCGCGCGTGGGCGAAGGCGCCAGGGGCACGGATTGTCGCGGTGTGCGATACGCAGGAGGGGCGCGCAGAGGCGCTGGCGAAGGAACACGGAGCGAAGGCGCTGCGCGACTACCGCGAGGCGATAGCGGGGGAGGGGGTCAACGCGGTTTCGGTGTGCGTGCCAGCGGGCCTGCACGCCGAGGTCACGGTGGAGGCGGCGGGGAGGGGGTGTGACGTGCTGTGCGAGAAGCCGATGGCGCTCTCGATCGAGGAGGCGGATCGGATGATCCGGGCGGCACAGGCCGGCGGGGTCAAGCTAATGATCGGTCTGTGTCACCGGTTCTTCCGGACGCAGGAACTCGCGCGGGAGATCGTGGGGCGGGGGGAGATCGGGTCGCCGAGACACTACCATTACGCGGCGGTCGCGGGGGTCCGCCCGAAGATAGCGATGCACGACAGGCACGGGAACGGGGGACCGATCGTGGACATCCTGTGCCACTACGCGGACGACATGGAACGGGTGTTGGGGTCGAGGGTCACGCGGGTCTACGCGCGGGGGCACACGTTCGCGGCGAAGCATCCGAAGCTCGAGACGATCGCGGAGAAGGCGGTGGACACGGCGGCGGCCGTCCTGGATTTCGCGAACGGCGACACGGGGACGTTCATCGTGACGTGGGGGGCGCCTGCGGAGCTTCCGTGGATCGCGCAACAAGAGGTGTGGGGGCCGATGGGGGTGCTGCGGATCCGCCCCAACGAGGCGGTGGAGCTGGCGCAGGCGAGCGGGACGACGGTATACGAGGGTCTGACGGTGGAGCACATCGACCGCGAGGTAGCGCACTTCGCATCGTGCGTGCGAGAGGATGAGCCGGTAGGGGCGGACGGGGAGACGGGGAGGCGGCTTCTGAAGTTGTCGCTCGCAGCGCTGGAATCGATCGCGGGGGGGGCGCGGGTCGTGGTTGGTGGGGAAGGGCGGGAAGGGTGATCCTCCTTGAGGGGGAAGGGGGCAATCGGGGTCAGGAACCGTATTCGGCGATGAAGCGGGAGAGCCAGGCCCATTTGAGGAATTCGGATTCGTCGCGGGAGGAGGAGGCGGCGGATTTGGCGAGGGTGAGGCCTTGGGGGGCGGGGGCGTGTTTGGGGTTGGAGGCCCAAGGGAGGAAGTCGCGAGCGCGGTCGGGGCCGCCGAGGTGGGGGGCGAGGTCGCGGTCGATGAATTGGTCGAGGGAGATATCTTCCTTCGAGAAGGATTCGAAGGCGAGGTAGTTGATCCAGGCGGCGGGGGTAGAGTCGGGCTCCTCGACAAAGAGGGAGACAGCGGGGATGCCGAGCTTACGGGCGGCGCGGCACATGAGGCGGAAGCCGTCGGCGTTCGAGTGGGAGCGGGGGCCGCGCCACTGGGTGCCCATCTCGGTGCGGAGGAGGCCGTTGCGGGCGAGGGTGTGAGGGAGGTTGAGGCGATCCTCGGGGATGGGGAAGTGGTATGAGAGCTCGAGCTGGACCGGCTCGGGGATGGCCTCCAATCCGGGAATGCAATCCGAGGGGATGAGGTCGCCGTTGCCGGCCTTGGAGGAGGCTGGGGCGATGCCGGGGGCGCCATAGACCTCGCACTGAACGCGCACGTTGGGATGGTGGCGATGGAGGTAGTCGACGAGGGGGACGTAGGCGTCGCAGAGGTCTTCGATAGAGACGTACGTGTCGATCGCGCGTTTTCGGCGCTTGGAGCAGGCGGGGCAGCGACAGATGAAGACGTCGCCGCCTTCGAGCATGATGGTGTCGAGGTCGAGGGCCTCGATGACCCAGGAGCAAGCGTCCTTGACCCATGAGCGGACGTCGGGGTTGCTGGGGCAAAGCTGGACCCAGGGATGGGCGCGGCGGATGTAGGGGTCGGCGAGGTCGGCGGCGAGGGTTCCGTCGGGGAGTTTAGTTAAGCGGAGAGGCTCGAGGTCGGTTTGGGAGACGGTGGCGAGGCAATCGGGATGGGCGAGGGCGAAGGTTTCGGCGTTGAAGGGGTGGCGGCCCTCGTAGAAGGCGCCGCCATAGGCGAAGAGGCCGACGCCCGGGGTGACGGAGACGGAGCGGTCGCGTCCGT
Organism: Planctomycetota bacterium; assembly: GCA_043803205.1. Taxonomy (GTDB): domain Bacteria; phylum Planctomycetota; class DG-23; order JAZDKG01; family JAZDKG01; genus JAZDKG01. Next base: position 2,113 of record JAZDKG010000237.1, on the reverse strand, counting down.
ATTGGACGATCTCGCGGGCGGCTTGGAGGCCGCCGTGGGAGTCGCGGATGAGGCCCCAGACGCAGAGACCGGCGAAGTTCTTTCGGGCGAGGAAGTCGAGGAGGAGCTTGAAGTCGGACAGGAAGACTTCGGGGCGTTTCAGGTAGGGTTGATTTGTGCCGAAGGTCTGGCGGCCGTGGACAGCGGGGGTCCAGTTCGTGGAGTGATCCCAGCACCAGCCGAAGCGTTGGAGTTGTGGAGGCATGGGGGACGTATCCTTATCCACAGATTGGGAAAGGGATGAGAGGGGAAGAGTGTAACCGCGGATGAACGCAGATCAACGCAGATGAACCCAGAGGAGAAAGGCGAAGAGGTTTATCCGCAGATTACACAGATTTCGCAGATTTGAAAGGGGATGGGAGGAGAGAAGTGTAGCCGCAGATGGACGCAGATGAACGCGCATCGGGAAAAGAAGAGTATAACCGCCGATGAACGCAGATAAACGCGGATTTCGCCACGAAGGCCATGAAGGGGGAACAAGGACAAGAGCCTGAGTTTCCGCGCAGATAGAGCAGGGGTGAGCAGAAGAAGACGGACACGACGAAGCGTGTCCCTCCGGGAAGAGAAAGGAGCAAGACTGGAGGTTGTGTCAAAGGGGACGGCGGGCCTCGTCGATCATGGCGAGGATGTTTTCGAGGGGGACGTCGGCCTGGATGGTGATGCCGGGCTCGAGGATGTAGCCGCCGTCGCGGCCGAGGTCGGACTTGAGGCGGCGGACTTCAGCGCGGACCTGGTCGGGGGTGCCGCGAGGGAGAAGGTCCTGAGTGCGAAGTCCGCCACAGAGGGTGAGGTGGCGGCCGAAGCGGCGCTTGAGGTCGAAGACGTCCATGGCCTCGGGCTGGACGGGGTGGAGGATATCGAGGCCGAGGTCGATCAAGTCGGGGATGATCTCGATGACGTTGCCGCATGAGTGATGGAAGACGGTGCGGCGGTTGGTTTTTGCGAGGGCGTAGATTTGGGCGAGGTGGGGTTTGACGAAGGCGCGCCAATCGCGTGGGGACATGATGAGGGCCTTCTGGGTTCCGTAATCGTCGCTGAGGGCGACGCCCTCGAAGGGGAAGCGGGCGAAGAGGACCTGCATGGTGCGCAAAACGTATTCGGCGAGGCGGTCGAGGAGTCTGTGGACGAAGGAGGGGTTGAGGGCGAGGTCGGAGAGGAGGTCGGACATGCCTCGCATGAAGCTAGCGCGCTCCCAGAGGTCGCCGACCCAGAGGATACGGTAGTGGTCGGCGTTGGCGCGGCACCAGTCGGCGAGGTGGTCGAAGCGGTAGGAGGCGGAGGGGTCTGGGAAGGGATAGTGGGAGAGGTTGGGCGCGCGCAGGGGAGGGCCGATGGGGACGCCTCGGTCGATGGGGCTCGTGCGCCAAGTGACGCCGAACTCATCGGCGAGGGTTTCGCCGAAGCTAGCGGGGTCGGCGTAGAGGGGTTTGACGGAGCGGGGGCCAGAGGTGCGGATGGGGAGGGCGAGGGCGTCGTCGAGGTCGGGTGCGCGGAGGTGGCGTTCGAGCATTTTCTGTGCGGGCGGGGTGAAATCGAAGTTGTAGGGGGGCGGGTCGGTCGCCTGGTGGGCGAGGGTCTGCTGGATCCAGTCCCGGTCACGCGACATGGGGGCAAGACTCCAGGGGGGAGGACAGCGGGAGGCGAAGAGGAGGAGTTGACAGGATGAACAGGATGATCGGGATCGACAAGAGAAGGAGCGGGAGGCGAAGAGGAGGAGTTGACAGGATGAACAGGATGATCGGGATCGGCAAGAGAAGGAGCGGGAAGCGAAGAGGAGGGGCTGACAGGATCGACAGGATGTCCGGGATCGACAAGAGAATGAGCATCAGGCTCAGGGACCCTGAGGCATCATGGCGCCCGGGGACATGGCGCCCGAGGGGGCTTCCTTCATCATTTTGACGAGGGCGGCGAGTTGTTCGGAGGTGAGGGTGATGGTCACTTTCACGACGCCCCCCGCGACCTCGGTTTTCAAGGTTTGAAGGGTGCGCGCCAAGGCGGGCCGCTGCGCCATCATCATGGCGAACATTCCGACGAGGCCATCGATCATCTGCTTGAACTGAGCGGCCTCGTCGGG
>JAZDKG010000236.1:0-2500 GCA_043803205.1 Planctomycetota bacterium | reverse complement strand
AAGAGTCTGCCGAGGGAGGCGGTCAGGCGCATCCTGCGATTGACGGCCCAGCCGCTCGCCTCGAGGAGGGCGCTCATGTTCCGACGGCGGAGCTTGAGGATGGCGACGACGATCGTGGGGACGGCGACGATGGCGAAGATGCCGGCTAGCACCTTGAGGACGCTCCAGCCCGAGATGTCTTTCATTTTCGAGGCGGCGTAGGCGAAAGTGGAGCCGAGGGCGGCGAAGGCGACGCCGCCGCCGATGAGGAGGCCGGGCAGTCCCGAAGCGCGGGAGGGGGCGGGGGCTCCCGCGGGGGGCGGGGCGGCCACGGCGGTTTCGACGTTGGTGAGGCCGGTGCTAAGTTTCTTTTCGACGTCCTCGTAGCGCGCGCCCGAGAACTTCTCGACGAATTTTCCGACGAACTCGGAGAGGCGCTTGAAGGGGAGCTTGAGGGCCTCGGCGACGCTGACGGGATTGGGGATGACGTCGAGGACCTTCGCTTCCCACTGGCGTCCGTCGAGGGTGATGAAGACGCCTCGCTTCCCCGGCCAGATGTCGCCGGCGTCGCCAGCGGTGACGGCGGAGGCGACCTCGAATCTTTCGGCGCCGCTGTTTCTCATTACCTCGAGGTACATGATAAAGATGTGACCGCGCTCGGCGACGGTCTTGTGCGCGGCGCGATCGAAGACGCGGAGGTTGAGGTTCAAGCGCCGGCCGTTCATGATGAGGGTGCCGGCCTCGACCATGCTTCGGCGCTCGGGGTCGTAGAAGCGGGGGAAGCTGACCGTGTTGTTGGCGAGCTCGAGGAGCCAGCGCTGATAGAGAATGAGCTTTTCGACGTCGCCGATACGGGCGAGCTCTTCGGCGGCCTTGCGGTCCTCGGCGATCAGGGCGCGCACTTTCTTCACGTGAGGGCCGTCGAGGTACGCTTGGAGCTTGTCGGGCGCAATCGGCTCGACGGCGGCGCCCTTCCTGCTTGCGAGCCAGTCGCCATAGGGGGCGAGGGCGGTCTTGGCGCGGTTCCAATCTTCGAGCGTCATCCTGGAAGGCGCTCCGGGCACGACGCGCGCGAGCACCCTCTGCACGAAGGCATCCATCTCGGGGCGGAAGCTCGCGTTCAGGCGGTCACTTAGAGGGAGAACGGACCGCGGGTCGGGCTCGGCAAGGGGGGCCTTGCGCAGGCGGTCCGTGAGGGCCTGCCGATCGAGGCGGGCGACGGCGGCGAGGTCGTCGTCGGTCAGGCGCGCGCGGGCGATCACGCGGGGGTCGAAGGCGGCGACGGCGCAGAGGGTGAAGAACTCCTCGACCTTCTCGCGGACGGCTTCGAGGGCGGCCCACGCCGCGGGAGTGTCCGCTCCCCAGACCATGACGGGGCCGGAGCCCTCTGCGGAGGAGCGTCCGCGGGAGAACCAGTCGAGATGGGCGCGCGCTTCGGCGAGGAAGCGGTCGAGGATGGCGGCGGTGATGCCGGGACGGCCGCTGGCATCCGCTTCGGTGCCGATGGTGGCGCCGACGTCGCGGATGAATGCGGCGACCTCGTCGTCGCGAGCGGCATCGGCTGGGATGACGCCGTCGCCGTTGGCGATGGCGTTGGCTTGGATCTCTTTCCGGTTGCGGACGTCGGCCAGGGTGATCTCGGGGGCATCGCGGCGGCCGAGGTTGGCGAGGATGAGCTCTGCGGACCGGCGGAGGGCCTGGCCGGCGGGGAGGCTCAAGTCGATGTGGTCCAGGGCGAGGGCGTCCGTTCCGGCGCCGACGCGAGAGCGGTCCGCAAGCATTTGAAAGAGCCACGCCTGGGCCTGCCGAAGCTCGTCCGTGCGGATCCGGCCGTTGTTGTCGGTGTCGACGAACCGGAGGAACGTCTCGTCGCAGCCGAGGGTGTTGATGGGGACGCTGGTGGCGAACCAGTGCGCGTTATCGAGCTCCCGAATGTGCTCGAGATCCTCGGGGGTTTCGATGAGGAGGTGGAACTCCCCGCCCAAGAGTTGCAGGGTCATGCGTTGCCCATGGGTCATGGCGTTATTCTCCGTACCTACTGAGGCCCCCATTGTGTCCAAGAACGCCCCCCCGCGTCAAGGCGGGAAAACGAAAGGCCCCGCCTGCCGGGGCCTTTCATTTGTGAACTGGTACCCCCAAGGGGACTCGAACCCCTGTCTCCTGGCTGAGAACCAGGAATCCTAGGCCGCTAGACGATGGGGGCACGACGGCTGTGATACTAACATCGCCTCGTCGGCGTTTCAAGTGCCTGCGGAGACCGATTCTTCACGGCCTCTCCGGGCGAGAGACGTCTCCGTCCAAGCGGAGGTCCCTTGTCTTCGGGGCGACTGCCGGTATAGGATGGTGATCCATCGACGTTCAACTTCCATCGGGAGGGCAGGTTTGTGAGACTCGCTTTCTCCCTCGTGTTTCTCTTATCCGCATGCGCCGTCTGCCAAGCGGAAGTGACGGTGCGGGAGGAAGAGTGGATCGGCAATCAGAAGCTCGTCATCATCGAAAACGAGCACCTGCGCGCCGCCGT
>JAZDKG010000235.1:0-4264 GCA_043803205.1 Planctomycetota bacterium | reverse complement strand
GAGAGATGCAGATCGCGGAGATCAACGAGCCTGTGAAGGTGCGGGCGGATTTCAGCCCCGGGGGGAAGGTCGCGCCGCTGCTTATCAAGAGGAGGGACCGGCGGGTGTTCCGGGTCACGCGGGTCAACTCCACGTGGGAGGACCGGGAGCAGCAGAAGAAGCTCCTCTACTTCTCCGTGAGCGTGGAGGAGTCGGACGACGTGTTCCAGCTCTGCTACCGCGAGGAGGACAGGACCTGGATGCTCGAATGCGTGATGCAGGAGGGGTGAGACGTGAGGGCCCGCATCGTCCACGTGGACATCGACGCTTTCTTCGCCTCGGTGGAGCAGCTGCGCAACCCGCACCTGCGGGGGAGGCCCGTCATCGTGGGAAGCGGCGTCATCGCAAGCTGCTCGTATGAAGCGAGAAAATATGGTCTCCACGCGGGGATGTCCATCCGGAAGGCGCAGAGGCTTTGTCCGGAGGTCGTGGTGCTGGAGGGCCGGTGTGCGATCTACCGCTGCTTCGGGGAGGCCGTGTTCGAGGTCTGCCGCCGGACCGCCCCGCAGGTAGAGACGCACCTGGACGAGGCCTACTGCGACTTTTCGGGGACGGAGGCCCTGTACGGGCCGCCCGTCGAGATCGGGAGGAGTCTCAAGGAGAAGATCCGGGCGGAGACGGGCTTGGCCGCGACCGTCGGCATCGGGACCAACCGGATGATCGCAGGGATGGCAGGGGACGCGGGGAAGCCCGACGGGCTTATCGCGGTCGAAGAGGGGCGCGAGGCGGATTTCGTGCGCGACCTTCCCGTCGAGGAGCTTCCGGGCGTGGGCCACGCGAGGCTCGAGGTTTTCCGCAAGCTCAACATCGCGACGATCGGGGAGATGAGGAAACTCGAGAAGGAGTCGCTCGAGGCGCTGTTCGGGGCGAGCGGGGCGGCGCTCTATGAGAGGTGCAGGGGACGCGACGGCGCGGTGATCTCGCAGAGGGAGGTCCCCCGAACCATCAGCCGGGAGACCGCATTCCACGAGGACACCGCGGACGGGCGGGAGATCGAGGGGATGCTTTACTATCTTCTTGAGCGGGCGGCGGGGTCGATGCGCGCGCTGGGCCTGCGGTGCAGGACGGTCGCCGTCTACTTCCGGCACTCCGACGACGGAGGGGATGGGGCGTCGCGGAGCCTCCCGTCGGCGACGGAGGTCGACGGGGAGCTTTTCACGTTAGCGGCGAGCCTCCTTGGGGGACTCTACACGCGGCGGGCGAACCTTCACTCGATCGGCGTGCAGCTCTCGAACTTCTCCTTAGGGAACGCGAGCCAACGGGGGCTCTTCGACGGGAAGGACGTCGAGAAGCGCGCCGAGGTGTGCCGGTGTCTCGATCGGCTGCGGCACAGGTTCGGGCACTCGGCGGTCATGGTGGGCAAGACCTTAGACGCCCTCGGGAAGTTGAGGCGCGACCGATATGGCTACGTGCTACGCACCCCTTCTCTTACGAAGTAACTTTTCACTTCTCGTCGGCGCGTCCTCCATCGAGAGGATCGTGGAGCGGGCGCGGAGCTTGGGGCTTTCGTCGGTGGTGCTCACGGATTTTGAGAACCTCTACGGCGCCGTCCCCTTCTACAAGCTCGCGCGGGAGGCGGGCGTGAAGCCGATCCTTGGGGCGGAGCTTTCCTCGGAGGGCGCGCGCGTTGTGCTCCTTGCTAGGGACCTCGTCGGGTACGCGCACCTGTGCACGCTCATTACGTGGAGGAAGCTCGAAGAGAACTTCTCTCTTGCCGATCGTCTGGTCGAGTTTCAGGAGGGGCTGCACATCCTGACGGAGGACGCGGACCTTGCGGGGGAGCTTGCGCCCAGGGTGGATCGAGACCGACTATTGCTGCTTCTCGCTTCGCCGGGGCGGGGCGTGAGCCGGTGGGACGGGCTCTGTCGACGCGCGGGGGAGCTGGGGATCGGGGTCGCCGCGACGCCCGACGTCTACTTTTTAGACGAGGACGAGTATGCGATCCACCGGGCGCTCGCTGCGATCCGGGAGAACACCTTAGTCTCGAGGCTCACAGCCGAAGAGGTCGCGCATCGCGAGAGTTTTTTTCCGCCGCCCGAGCGGATCGCGAGGCTTTTCCGCGGGTATCGCGAAGCGCTCGAGAACAGCGCGAGGATCGCGGAGGATTGCAATCTCGAACTTCCTTTGGGGAAGCCCATCTTTCCGAAGTACGCGCTCGGCGAAGGGGAGACGGCGAGGGGCTTCCTTGCGAAGCTCTGCGCGGAGGGGCTTGCGCGGCGATATCGTGACGGCACTCCCGAAGCGGCGGCGCGTCTTGCGCGGGAGCTTGCGATCATCGACCGTCTCTCCTTCACGGAATATTTCATCTTCGTGTGGGACATCATGGGTTTCGCGCGCGAGCGGGGGATCCCGACGGTGGGGCGGGGGTCGGGGGCGAGCTCGATGGTGTCCTACGTGCTGGGGATCACGCAGGCGGACCCGCTCAAGTACGACCTTCCGTTCGAGCGGTTTCTGCACATGCAGAGGGTCGACTGCCCGGACTTGGATATCGATCTATGCTGGATCAAGCGGGACGAGGTCATCGAGAACGTATACCGGAAGTATGGGGCGTCGCGGGTGGCGATGGTCTCGACGCACGCGACGTTCCGGCTCCGGAGCGCGTTCCGGGAGGCGGCGAAGGCTTTCGGGGTGCCAAACGACACGGTGAACCGGATGAGCGCGCGTCTCCCCTACGACGCGGAGGAGAGCGTGGGGGAGGTGCTTGCCGATGCGGGAGTCCGCGAGGCGGTGTCCTTGAGCGACGAGACCCTGGAGGAGATCGCGCGGGTCGCGGAGAAGATCCGGGGATTTCCGCGCCACCTTGGGGTGCACTGCGGGGGGCTCGTGATCGGCGACAAGGCGCTTGAGAACTATGTTCCGCTCGAAGAGGCCGCCAAGGGCGTCGTCATCACCCAGTACGAGAAGGACGCGATCGAGGCGATAGGGCTCGTCAAGATGGACCTCTTGGGAAACCACGGGCTCACGATCCGGGAAGAAGCGGTGAAGCTCATCCGGGAGACGAGGGGGGTCGAGGTGGACATCGACGCCGTCCCCGACAGCGACGAGGCGACGGGGGAAATGCTAGCGAGCGGACGGACCTTGAGCTGCTGTCAACTCGAATCGCCGGCGATGCGGAATCTGCTCACGATGCTTCGAGTCCGCTCGACGAAGGGGCTGATGCAGGCGCTAGCGCTCATCCGGCCGGCGCCGGCGTCGTTGGGGATGAAGGAGGAGTTCGTGCGGCGGGCGAGGGGGCTCGCTCCCACGGTGTTCGCGCATCCCGCGCTCAAGGCCGTCCTGGGCGAGACGTATGGGATCATGCTGTACGAGGACGACGCGATGCTGGTGGCCTCAGCCCTCGCGGGGATTTCGATGGAGGAGGGGGACCTCCTGCGGCGGGCGATCGCGAGGAGAGCGAGGGGGGAGGAGCTTTTCGAGGTCTCGGAGTTTTTTATGAAGAAGGCCGTCGCGAACGGCATCCCCTTCGACCTAGCGCGCGAGACCTGGGTGCAGATGGCGAAGTTCAACTCGTATTCATTCTGCAAAGCGCACGCGGCGAGCTACGCGATCCTCGCCTACGAGCTTGCGTACCTCAAGGCGCACTGGCCGCTCGAGTTCATGACGGCGGTCTTGAACCACCAGTGGGGGATGTATCCGAAGCGGGCGCACCTTGAGGAGGCGAAGAGGCTGGGGGTCAGAGTGCTTCCGCCTTGCGTCAAGCGCTCCGGGGAGGCGTTTACGATCGAGGAGGGGGCAATTCGGATCGGTTTAGGGGACGTGAAGGGGCTTTCGCAGCGCGGAATCGCGTCGATCCTCGCGGCGAGGAGGAGGAAGGCGTTCACTTCCCTGGGGGATTTCCTGGGAAGGGCGAGGATCACGGAGCCGGAGGCGGAGAATCTAATCCTGTGCGGGGCGCTCGATTTCACGGGCCGCATCCGTCCCGAGATGATCTTAGAGCTCAAGACCAGGGCGAAGTGTGCGCGGGAGGACGAGGGGGAGTCTCTCATTGCCGTCGAGCCGGCGCCTTTAGCGCGGGCGGGGCTCGCCGACTATTCGGCGAGGCGGAAGCTCGCGTATGAGCTTTCGATCCTGGAGCTCATCCCAGGAGAGCATCCGATGAAGATCCTTCGGCCGACGTTAGCGAGGCGGGGCCTCATTGATAGCTCCCGCCTGCGGGCGAGGGTGGGGAAGATCGTGCGGATTGCTGGGGTCGCGATCGCGTTTCGGGGCACGTCCACGAAGAGCG
>JAZDKG010000234.1:0-8839 GCA_043803205.1 Planctomycetota bacterium | reverse complement strand
ATCCCTGTCGCTCGACGGCTCCACCCGCACGAGGTCCGTCACGCGGATGGGGGCGTTCTCCTGCGCCTTGCGCCCGGAGAGCCTCCGACGGTACTCCTTCGGCCGAAGCTCCCGGAAATACAGGTACGGATGCACCGCGTGGCGCACGTCGGGCACTTCGCAACTGCACCACGCCAGCATTGCAGTATAGTACTCGTAGGACTTCGTGATCGTCAGGAAGTAGGGGTCCGTCATGAAGATCGTATCGCGCACCAGGCGCGTGGCGATCCTCCCTCGACGATACCACGTGTCCGTCCAGCCGTTCCACTCCTCGCACAGCAGATTTACGTCCGCGTACGGCTGCATGTACGGCTCGGCGAACCCTACCTTGCTCACGCAGCAGTGGGGTTTGACGCTCTTGGCCTTTTCATAGATGAGCTGCTGGACCTTTTTCGTCATGAGATCCCCTACGCCCCAGTCCGGGTCGTGGAAATCGAATCGCCTCGGGTCAGGCGAGCGCCAGTGGTTGGAGCGCAGCCAGTCGCAGTTGAGACAGCCCGGCTTCTCCGACAGGATGAGTTCCACCTGCGACAGCATGTAGGCTCGCCCCCGCGGATGGGTCCAGTCGATCAGCTTGTATTCGGGATTCTCATCATACGGTTCGTGCGCATACTTCTGTTTGACGGACTCGTCCTTCGGGCGGCAGAACGCCTCAGGATGCTTCCGGCAGAAGTCGACCTTCGTGTTCGTCATGAACGGGTGAATGTAGTAGCACACCCGCACGCCCTTCGTGCGAAGGTCGTCCACGGTCTTGCGAAAGCCCTCCACGCCCCCAAGGGCGTCGATGGGTCGATAGTCGCCGTAGAGGCGGTAGACGCCCTGTTCGAAGATCGCCAGCATCTCGTCGGCTTGGATCGATTGCTTCACCGTGAAGGTCCAGTCGAGCAAATTCTCCGTCGACAGCAGTCTTTTCTTCTCCTCGGGGTCGCTGGTCTGTTGGCTCCGGCGCCAGTGTTCGAGAAACACCTTGAAGATGGGCTTGGTCCACCACTCTGGATGATCGCCGGGCTTCTTCCTCGTCAGCCCCAGCTCTTCCGCGAGCACGCGGTGCTGGTCCAGCACGTCATAGGCGCCGTCGAGTCCGGGCACGAAATACACGACCGGCATCGACGCCCCTCGACAGACCGGGCGCAGCAAGTCGAAGGTGAGACGAAGCTTTCGGTCTGTCATGGACAGGCGGGTCACCCCCACGGGCAATGCCCCGGGAATCGAAAACCCGACGTAGCCCCCCCCCTCCCCCGGCTTCACGCTGACGCTGAACGCCCGCGCCGGGATGTTCCACACCCACGTGACCGGATGGTCGCCCGGATCGGTCAGTCCGGCCCCGTCGTGTCCGAAGACCCCCGCCTCCATGTAGGCGCTGGAGATCCCGATCTCCTGGTCTTTGTCCTTGTGCCACAGACGGTCCCAACTGTCCGACACGTACGTTTGCCAGTGGTCGCCCGTAAAGGTGATCTCGGGAAAATACGTGAGGCTTTCGAACTCCTTCCGCGCCGTCTCGATCCAGTAGGCGACGCGCCCGTGGCGGATTCCGATGTGCGCGCTTCCCAGGTCCCGGACGCTCGCGCGGTAATGGTCCGGGCCGACTTGTCTCCACACGCCCAGCTTCGGCGTCTTTCCGTTGACGATCGGCGCGAGCTTCACCGCGAGAAGCGCTTCCCCGTCGCGCAGGAGCTGAAGCGTGTCGCCGCGATTTCGTAGACCCATTGAGCCCATTCGATCCGGACGCCTAGCGTGCCGCTCGGTCCCCGCTTGGACATCATGTCCCTCCTGAACGCAAGCTTGTCTCACCGCGCCAGCTTGTAGAGCGCGACCTCCCCGACTCCGTGATTTGCGCTCACTATCAGGTCCGTCGATCCCTGCCGGATCACGGCCACCTGGGTCGGGCCGATTCCCCCGTCCAGCAGCGTGCGCTTGACCGAGAAGGGATCGGTTGACGTGACGGCGAGCATGACAAGCCCCCTGTCGCCGCCGCGGCTCCCCGCCAGGATCGCTGGCCCGCCCAGGAGCGTTCCGGCCCAGACCACGTGTCCGAAATCGAGCGGCGCTTCGTGGAGCACCTGCCAGTCTTCACCCTTGCGCTTCCACACGACGAGGCGATCCCCGTGGAACGGCTCAATGGTCACGATCTCCGTCTGGCCGTCGGCGTTCAGATCGGCGGCGGCCATGTCGCTGATGGGGCGGCCGATGAGCTTCCGGCTTCGCCACTCACCCCCGGGGTCTCTTGGGATGCCCAAGGAGAAAAGCCCCTCATCTCCCGATACGAGCACGACGCCTTCGTCGGCGAGCGCGGTCACTTGCATCCCGTGGTTGCGGGTGATCCCCGTGAGCACTCGCGCGAGCGGCCATGATCCTTCCGCTTCGATCGCCACAGGCCCGATGTATACCGCCCCGGGCTGCGACCAGTCGTCCTGAAAGGACTTGCCCGCGCACAACGTGGCCGCGACGAGATGCGGCTGTCCTCCGACCTCGACCACCTCCAGGCGATGCGCGAAGGGCAGATCCGCTACCCGCGTCAACGTCCAGTGCGAGTGGGGATCGGCCCCGGCACGCGCTAGATAAAGCCCCGCCTCCTCGCTCTGGAACACGGGGAAAAACTTCTGGATCGCCAGCAACGTCCCTTCCCGTCCCGGAACGGGCGATAGACTCATCCCTCCGCCCGGACCCTCCCATGCGACCGAAGTCCGCCAGTCGGGCGGACTGAAGAGCAAACACGCCCCCCCACGTCTCTCGCTCGCCGCCAAGATGTGGCTCTGTCCGGAAAGGCGGATTTCCCGGACCGCGTAGACCATCTCCAGGTCCGCTAGATGCCTCTTCTCGACTCGCATAGGGTGCCGTCAACCTTTCTCGAAGCGCGCCCACGCTTCTTCGAGGATCCGTCTGCCGCGTTGCTCGGTCTGCCAGGGATCCCCGCTGGCTGGCGTCCGGATTTCAACCGCCACGCTCGGACCCTCCGCCCGCAGAACCCTCGACCGGATTCCCCGTCGGAAGAACTCCGCGATCCCTTCCGCCGTCAGGAAGCCGGGCGATCCGATCTCCATGTGCCAGTCACCGAAGCGCTTATCCTCCCGGTCAAGTACCGCGTTGGCAAGGTGAATCCCCCCGATCATGTCCTTCGCCGCTTCGAACGATTCGAAGATGTTCTCCCCGCATAGCGCTACGTGCGCGCTGTCCCATGAGACGGCTGCGTTCCCGTGCGTCCCCCTCAGTCGGCGGAAGAGCGCTACGAACTCCGCCGTCGGTCCCAGGAGATGCTTCTTGTGCGCCTCGCGGTCGAGCGGCTCCACGAGCACCCGCGTCCCGAGTCGCGCCGTCGCCCCGCAGATCTCCTCAAGGCTCTTCATGAGCTGCTCCGTCGCCTGAGGCCGCAGCGTCGCCCCCGGGTCGGGTCCCGACAGCAACGCGATGGCCCCGGCGCCGCACTCCGCCGCCTCCTCCGCGAGCTCGCGCATCCGCGCCGCCGACCGCCACCTCAGCTCCTCGTCCACCGAGGACAGGTTGAGCCGCTCCCCCTCGAGCACCGACGACATCCACACCGTGAGCCCGAGCCCCTTCTCCCGCACGACCTCGGCAATCCGCCGCCGGTCGCCTTTCTCCGCGATCCGCGGGATCTCCACCCACCTGTAGAAACCTTCTTGTGCTACCCTCGCGACCGCATCCGCCATCACCCCGGCGCGCGCGAGATAAGGGAAATGCGTTTCGCTCAAGAGCACGCTTGGGCACAGGGCGGCGGTCAACTCCATTCGTCATGCCCCCCGGGCGCCCCGGCAGCATTTCGCCTGGTGCGCTGATAGTCGCTGCTTGAGCTCCTCTCGAATGATCTTGTGCTTCTCGTTGCTGTAAAGGTTCCTGAGTTCCCAAGGATCGCTCGCAAGGTCGTAGAGCTCCCCGCCGGATTCGCCCTCGTAGTGGATCAGTTTCCACCGCCGCGTTCGAAACATCTTTACCCGCACGGGAGGGACCCCGTAAGGCGGATGCCCCTCCGCCTCCGCGAACGCGTAGTCCCGCCGGGGCGCGCCCCGGCCTTCCAGAGATCCAGCAGATTGCGTCCCTGCACGCGCTCGGGCGTCGCGATCCCACACAGATCGAGGATCGTCGGTACAAGGTCTACCGTCATCACCATCTCACCCGCGACGGCACGCAGGAGGCCGCCTGCGCGAAGGCGTTTTCGAATCGCACGCCGTCCCTCGCCAGCCCGTCGAGGTTAGGCGTCCGCACGATCGCGTTCCCGTAACACCCCAGCGAGTCCGCGCGGTGCATGTCGGACATGATGACGACGACGTTGGGGGCGTCCGGCATTTCGGTCTATTCCCGTCTTCCTCGGTTGCCCAGGTATGCCATGAGCAGCGAGATGTCCGCCGGGTTCACCCCGGGCACGCGGGCCGCCTGCCCGAGGGACCTCGGACGCACTTCCTTGAGGCGCTCGCGCGCCTCGAAGCGAAGCTGCTTCGCCGCATCGTAGTCAAAGTCCTCGGGAATCCCGCGATCTTCGAGCTTGTGCATCTTGCGCACATGCTCTTCCTGTCGGGCGATGTACCCTTCGTACTTCGCCTCGATTTCCACCTCCTCGATCGCCTCCGGGAACCGCCTCCAACGCGCTAGTTCCCCCCGGGCCTTCACGAGTTCCTCGAACGTGACGCCGGGCCGCTTGAGCACCGCAAGGAGGTTCATATCCCCGTCCCGCGTCTTTTGGAGCTCTTCGCGCAGCTCGGTGATATGTGCCTCCTTCTCCCGGAGGGCGCGCATCCTTCCTTCACTCGCGAGCCCCGCGGCGTTGCCGATGGGCGTGAGCCGCCGGTCCGCGTTGTCCTGCCGCAGGAGCAGACGGTACTCCGCCCGCGACGTGAACATCCGGTACGGCTCCAGGAGCGGCCGCGTTACGAGATCGTCGATCATCACCCCGATGTACGCCTGCTCCCTCCCGAGGGTGATCGGCTCCTTCCCCGCCGCGTGGAGCGCCGCGTTCATCCCCGCGATGATCCCCTGTCCCGCCGCCTCCTCGTACCCGCTCGTCCCGTTGATCTGGCCGGCGAGGTACAGTCCCTCCGCCGCCTTGCTCTCGAGCGTCGCCTTGGTCTGCGTCGCGGGGACGAAGTCATACTCGATCGCGTACCCGTACCTCATGATCTCCGCGTCCTCGAGCCCCGCGATCGAGTGCACCATGGCCTCCTGCACGTCGGGGGGCACGCTGGTCGAGATCCCGTTCACGTACACCTCCAGCGTTGAGAGCCCTTCCGGCTCCAGGAACACCTGGTGTCGGTCCCGTTCAGCGAAGCGCACCACCTTCGTCTCGATCGACGGACAGTACCTGGGCCCCGTGCTCTTGATCTGTCCCGTGTACAGGGGCGCCCGGTGCAGGTTCGCCCGCAGGATCTCGTGGGTCCCAGCGTTCGTCCATGTGATGTGGCAGGGGAGCGCCGGCCGGTCCACCGCCTCGTCCTCGTACGAGAACGGGCGCATCGTCTCGCTCTCCTGTCGCTCACACCGTGCGTAATCCACCGTCCGTCCGTTCACCCTGGGAGGCGTCCCCGTCTTGAGTCTCCCCAGGGAAAGCCCCGTCGCGAGTAGCGACGCGCTTAATCCCTCCGCCGACTTCTCCCCGTCCCGCCCGCCCGGGCGCGTCTTCTCCCCGATGTGGATGAGGCCCCTGAGAAAGGTCCCCGTGGTGAGCACCACCGCCTTCGCTCCGTATCGGATCCCTCCCTGTGTCTCGACCCCCCGCATGCGTCCGCCCTCGACCACGAGCCGCTCTACCGCGTCCTGTCGCAGCGTGAGGTTCGCACACCCCTCGAGGCTCCGCTTCATCTCGATGGAGTACTGGCGCTTATCCGCCTGCGCCCTGGGGGCGTGTACCGCGGGCCCCTTCGCCCGGTTGAGCATCCGAAAGTGGATCATCGTCCGGTCGATCACCTTCCCCATCTCCCCCCCGAGTGCGTCCACCTCGCGCACGATTTGTCCCTTCGCCAGTCCGCCGATCGCCGGGTTGCACGACATCTGCGCGACCGCTTCGAGGTTCATTGTGATGAGAAGCGTGCGAGCGCCCATCCGCGCGGCGGCAAGGGCCGCCTCGCAGCCCGCGTGCCCCGCCCCCACCACGATCACGTCATACTCCTGTGCTGTAATCATCCCGCTTGTCCGCCGGCTATGCCCGCCCTCTTTGGCGCCTGCGTCCTTCCCTCATACTATCATACTATGACCTGCCCCCATTTCGGTGTCCAGGGCATGTGATGCCTCGTCCCCCCGATGGGCTACTCAATTTCGTCCCCCTCGGACAAAATCTGTCAGTCTCTTGCGGCGCAAGGATGCGGCAGAATTTTGGCAAGAAGCTTAACTCTTATATCCGAAATATGTTGCGCCTGACAATGTCCGCCTTGGCGCGGGAGTTGCTGAAGGTTGCCCTTGAAAGCATGCCGCGCCTGAAGGCCGCCAGCCGAAGGCTCCAGCCTCTATTGGAGGTTACGCCCATGTTTAGCCCAACCCATGGAAAGCGTCTTTTCCTCCTCGCGGGCTTTGCGTTGCTTCTGTTCCCCCTGTGGGCGTCAGCGGGTGAGCGCGTAACCCTCCTCGAGGAGACCTACAACGCGTCCCCGTGGAATGCCGCCGGACAGTGGGCCACTTCAGGCCCCACCTATATCGAGACCTTCCTCTGGAAGAACCGCATTCCGGCCGACATCGTCTTCTGCGACCTCGATCCCGCCGTGGGCAACTACCTGACCATCCGGTGGAGCTCCACCTCCTCCCGCGTCTTGATGCGCCTCAGCCCGAAATCCACCGCCACCCCCGTCATCGCCGCCTCCCGTCCCGTCGGGACGCTGCGCTTCAAGCTCCTGAACCTCACGAACTCCGCTTTCACCCTGTACAATGGCGGACCCTATCCGACATATACCACGAACGGGACCTTCGAAGTCTCCACGGAATACGACTGCGTCAACGAGCTCGGCAAGTACGACGCCGTGGGAAAACAAACCTTTGAGATCAAGCCCATCGACCCCTTGCTCCCATACTCGGGCGCCCTGGTCCTGATCTCCTACCGGATCGTCGGCGACTCCGATAACGGCTCGTACATCCCTGTCTACGAGGCCGTCCGGGCCGCCCCCGAGCACGTCCAGAACGAGATCTCCGTGAACGCCCTCTCCGATCGCGAGGTGGTCCTCTCGGGCGTCCGCGGGGAGCCGCTCTGCTTCTCCCTTGTTTTCTCGTCCCCCGTCTCCCGCGCTTTCGTTCGTGCCGACCTCTCCGCCGCCGATGTCAGTGTCCGCTGGGTGTCCAAGTGGAAGCCCTTCCTCCTGAACGATCCCTCGCTGGGCGGCACCGCCGCCGAGTACGACGCCGATGCCCTGGTTGAGACCGCCGCGGGGGGAAACGCCGCGCCCACCGACAAGGCTTGGGTTTCCTTCACTGTCCCCGCGGACGCCGAGTCCACCTCCGGCCAGGCCCCGTCCATCGGCACGGTCTCCGTCCGGTCCTCCGGCTCCGTCGTCAACCGCGTCACCGTCCGCCTTGAGGTCTATCCCTTCAAGCTCCCGCAGGAGGCCGCCGTCCGCCCGGGTATCTTCGTCGTCGCCAAACGCTACTCGCCCGACCTCTGGGACCAGGTCCACGCCTGGATGAGCAAAGCCCGGATCGAGTGGGCCACCAACCCCGTCCAGGTTCCCACCAAGTGCATCAACGGCCGGGACCCCAGCGGCGCTCCATACGCCCAGGATGACCTCCTCGCCTGCTTCCGGAACCGCAGGGCCCACGGCCTCGGCGAGCGTCAGATCCTCCCGATCACCCTTGTTTCGTACGAAATATGGCGATACCTGTTCGGGCCGGAAGGCGACAAGTTGAACCTGGGCGGCTGGATCGGTCAAAGCCTCGCCGAGAAAATCGAGTTCACCCGCAAACAGTATGACCCGCTCGGCGTCTCCGACGTCTGGGTCTACAGCTACGATGAGGCTCAGGGCGACACCCTCATGAAGCTGATCCCGATGCTTCAGTTCATCCGCCGGTACCCCGTCCGCATCTTCGCCGCCATTCATCCCCGATATTGGGAGATCCCCGCGATCCGTGACGCGATCGACTTCTGGATTATGGCCGAGCGCGACTACCTCTTCAACCGGCGCGCGCGCGACCATGGGAAACTGTCCGGCAAGTACGCGTACCCCTTCACCGACACTCACGGCTACGCCGTCCATCGTAAGGAGTTCTTGAAGTGCCTGTACAGCGAAGTGGATTTCTACTTCAACTACGCGCTCAATGACATCAACGGCACCACCTTCGACAACCAGCGCAAGATGTGCCTGGTCATCCCCACCACGAGGGGCCTGATCGAATCCGAAAGCTCAGAGGGCTTTATCCGCGGAGTCTACGACATGCGCTATGTCCTGGCCGTCCGCAACACCGCCAAGAGCATCTTGGATCGCGACCCGTCGAGCCCCACCGCCCAGCAGGCCCTGCGCGACCTCCAGGCCCTACACCCGAAGCTGGACTGGAACCAGGTGAAGCTGGATCTCGCCGATGTGATCGGCCCGCTCACCGAAGAGCTATACGTTCTGGATCCCCGTGAAGCTGCCCGTTGAGGCGGCCCGGAGTACCGGCCTCATGTAGCGATCCACCGTCGCCGCCTCCATGGGAACAGGCATCGCCGCCAGTTTCATCGTTAGTTGCGGATTCTTCGCCGCCGCAAGAGCCTTCTCGATGTGCTCCTGTGTGAAGGCCGGCAGTTCCGAGAGCGTCGTCGGGAACCCGAGCCTCCGCGAGAACGTGACCATCGCCGAGGCCACTGCCTCGCCG
Source organism: Planctomycetota bacterium (assembly GCA_043803205.1). Taxonomy (GTDB): domain Bacteria; phylum Planctomycetota; class DG-23; order JAZDKG01; family JAZDKG01; genus JAZDKG01. Next base: position 25 of record JAZDKG010000234.1, on the reverse strand, counting down.
AGTTCTCTCCCCCGCAGTCTCTCCT
>JAZDKG010000233.1:0-13815 GCA_043803205.1 Planctomycetota bacterium | reverse complement strand
GCTCTCCGCGTGGAGCGCCAAGCGCCCCAGGATCGGCCGCTCTTTTCCCCCGCCTCCGTGGTAATCCTTCTTGATCTCCGACAGGTACAGCCCCCTCCCGTCGCCGTAGAGCGCATCGGCGACCACCGCACACCCTATCTGCGCTAGGTGCACGCGGATCTGATGCGTACGCCCCGTCTTGGGCGTCACCCCAAGGAGCACATACCCCCATTGCCAGCGCTCGATCACCTCGAACGCGGTCTGCGACGCCTTCCCGTCAGACGCTACACACATCCGCCCGGGCCTTCTCGGGTCGGGGGCGAGCGGACTCGTCACGACGCCCCGGTCAGCCCCGACCGGCCCCCGGACGAGCGCAAGATACCGCTTCTCCACCCCCCTCGCGTCGAAGAGCTCGCTCAGGCGCCGCAAAGCGTCCCTCGTCTTCGCGCACAGGAGCACGCCGCTCGTCTCCCGGTCCAAGCGGTGCGCGTTCACGTATTCCGGCGAAAGCTTGTCGTGGACAAGTCCGATGAGATGCGTCGCGCCGCGCTGCGAGCCCCGCGGCCGCGGGGCGACCACCGGCATCCCGGTGGGCTTGTCGAACGCGATAACCGCCTCGTCCTCGTACAACACGGGCGGAAGGGAGGTCCCCGACCGCTTCATCTCGCTCCCCTCATAGCCTGGTTCGTCCCTCCCCCTCTTCCTCATTCGTCATTCGTCATTTGCGTTTCGTCATTCTTCTCCTGTGCCATCTTCCCTCGCCCCCCGCGCCTTGTCCATGCTCTTCCCGGTCGCTCGCGGCCTCGATGTTGACGCCCATCTCTTCATCCTGTAGCATACCACATTCCGAACGGCTTCCCCGCGTCGTGGGGCTGCGGTTCCTTGTCCATCGTCCCTCCCCCGGCACGGCCTCCTTGAAAGTGCGCATGAAGCTCTCGACGATGCACCACCAAACCTTCCCTCTCTGGCTCTCGGTCGTCCTCCTGGGCCTCTTCTGCTCCACCGCCCTTCCCGAAGGACCCGCCCCCGACCCCCGCCACCCCAAAGAGGTCCCCCTCACGGTGTGGACCCTCCCCCGTCCCGAAGGGACAGGCGTCGATTCCAAGTGTCAGCGCGCCATCCTGAAACGATTCAAGGAGAAGTATCCGTGGATCAGCCTGTCTTCGCCTACGGGGCTCTCCATCCCGGAGATGAGCGGAATGGACACCCGGCCCCTGATGGCGATCGCGGGCGGCGTCAGTCCCGACGTCATCTACGTTAACTTCCGTCAGGCCGACACCTACATCCGCGAAGGCTTCCTCTATCCCCTCGACCCGTGGTGGGAAGGGCGTCCCGTCGAAGAGCGCGACGAGCGCGTCATCCCCCAAGTGAACCAGGTCATTTTCCGCTGGGGACCCTCCAAAGCCACGATGACGAAGGAGGCCTGGGAGACCTTTGCCCGCGATGGCGCCAACGCCCGCGTCCTCCGCGTGCGTCCCGAGGAGCGTGCCGCCTACGTCGCCTTCCTCGAAAAGACATATTCCGGCCGAATCGAATCCCTGAACCGGGAGTACCAGACAAACTACGGCTCCTTCGACGACGCGCCGCTCCCGGCGCATGAGGAGATCTCCGCCGACAGGCTTTCCGACTGGACCGCCTTCCTGAAAGCGACGCCCATCGAGCACATCTACCACCGGGACGGCAAGGATACGAACAAGCACTACTGGGCGCTTCCCTACGGAACGCTCTTCAAGGGGATCCTCTGGCGCAAAGACCTCTTCCAGAAGGTCGGATTGGATCCCGAAAGACCCCCCCAGAACTGGGACGAGTACTACGAGTTCGCCAAGAAATGCACCAATCCGGATGAGGGCACCTACGCCCTGCTATGGCCGAAGAGCATCCACTGGTCCTGGTACTTCTTTTCCATCCTCAACTCCGCGGGCGCCCGCGCCATGCAGGATTTCGGCGAGGACGACTGGCACGTCACGTTCAACACCCCCGAGGCCGTTACGGCATACGAGTTCATGCTGAAGCTCGTGCAGAGGCCGTTCCGCACGCCCGACGGACGAATCGTCGAGGGCGTCGTCTGCCAGGACGCCGCTTCCTTGGGAACCGACCCCTGGGCTGAGGGGCGCGTCGCCATGATGGAGACCTACCTCAGGGATGACCTCCTTGTGAACATCAACCCGGAGCTCGTGGGACTCGCCCCCGTGCCCATGGGGCCGACGGGAGCCAGGGCCGCCGAAATCAACTGCACCATGAACGGCATCTTCTCCGGCGCCGCGAAGAAAGGCCCGGACGTGCTCGAGGCCGCCTGGCTCTACGTCCACTTCCTGGGTTCCCCCGAGGCGATGGAGATCAAGACCCGCGTCCTCGTCGAAAACGGATACGGGCTCTTCGCCAACCCCAAGTACCTGGAACGACTCGGATACCACGACTACCTGCGTCGAATCCCCCCGTCCTGGCGCCAGGCCCTCAAACTCGCCACGAAGGACGGCGAGCCCGAGCCCTACGGCCGAAACACCCAGATGGTCTACAACTACATGTCCATTCCCGCCGACGAGCTCCTCGAGCAAAACGTCGGAACCTGGGTCTTCGACGCGGTCGAGAAAAAGCGCGAAGATCTCAAGAAGAAGAATCCCGCCATCTCCGAAAGCGAGCTTGGCGCCGAACTCAAGAAAGTCGAGGACGAGACCTCTGCGAAGGTCCGCGAGCGCGTTCAGAACGTGCTCAACGTCGCCGTCGACAAGGCCGAAGCGCAAATGGTCGGCATCATCCCCCCCAAGGAAATGAAAAGACGCCGCCTCATCGCTGGCTCCCTCGCCCTGGTCATCGGCGTCGCCTTCTTCCTCCTCTTCCGCCACGTCATCAAGGTCTTTACCCCCCCGGGCGCCAAGGGCGGCTGGATGTTCCGCAAGTACTGGCTCGCCTACGTCCTCCTGATCCCGGGGGTCGGGACGATTGCGCTCTGGCAATATTTCCCCCTCGTGCGCGGGGCCATGATGGCCTTCCAGGATTACCACATCGTCTTGCCGACTTCCTGGATCGGCTTGGACAACTTCGCCCACGTCCTCTGGGACAGCTACTTCTGGAACTCCCTCTGGGTCTCGGTCGAATACGCCTTTCTCTCCATCGCCATGGGCTTCTTCGCGCCCATCGTCATCGCCATCCTCCTGCACGAGATCCCCCGAGGGAAAGTCCTCTTCCGCACAATCTACTACCTCCCCGCGGTCGTCTCGGGCCTGGTCGTCATGCTAATGTGGAAGAACTTCTTCGAGCCCAGCGACAGAGGGCTCCTCAACCAGATCGTCACCGCCGTCTCCCCCCTGAGGTTCCTGCTCATCGGCGCCGTCGTTACGCTCATGCTGGGGCTGGGAAGCTACTTCAACTTCAAACGCGAACGACGCGTCGCCGCGCCCGTGATGGGCGTCCTAGCCGTCCTTTCGGCGGTGCTCTTCGTGCTCCTCGCCAAGGCCGTCGCCGGCATGCCCGATCAGCACATCCCCGCCCAGAAGTGGCTGCAGGACCCCTACTCGGCCCTCGTCTGCGTAATACTGCCCACCGTCTGGGCCGGCATGGGACCGGGCTGCCTCATTTACCTGGCGGCGCTGAAGACCATCCCCGAGGACTTCTACGAGGCCGCCGATATCGACGGCGCAGGCTTCTTCAGCAAGATCTGGCACATCACCGTCCCCACCATCAAGGTGCTCATCGTCATCCAGTTCATCGGCGCCTTCGTCGGCGCCTTCCAGACCTCGGGCTACATCCTCGTCATGACCGGAGGCGGTCCCAACCGCGCGACGGAGGTCACCGCGCTCAAGATCTTCTACGACGCCTTCGTGTTCCTGCGCTTCGGGTTCGCGACCGCCACCGCTTGGATCCTCGGGTTCCTCTTGATCGGTTTCACCGTCTTCCAGCTCAAGCGGCTGTCGAAAGTGGAGTTCCGCACGGCGGGATAAAAGCTCATGCCCCTGATTTCCAACATCGGAAGAAGATCGCTGGCCGTGAGACTCCTCGTGGTCGCGCTTTACTTGCTCGTCCTCGGCGGCGCCGTCACGATGGTCTACCCCTTCCTTATCACCGTCTCGGGGTCCTTCAAGACCAACGTCGACAAGAACGACTTCGACGCCTTCCCGGCCTTCTTCAACGACGATACCGTCCTCTGGCGCAAGCATATGGAGTGCAAGTACCATAACCGCCTCTCCGATTACAACACCTGCAACCGCGAAAAGGCCTACGAGTTCCGCACCTTGGAGCAGCCCAAGGACGTCCACGCCAGCCGCGTCGCCGACTGGAAAGAGTTCGAGTCGACCCGCCCCCCGACCCCTTCCACCTATAACCTCGGCTATATGACCCACGCCGGCGACAGCCTGCGCCCGTGGAAACAGCGAGAGTTCCGCGCGCATCTGACGAGACTCTGCAACGGCGACATCCAGGAATACAATCGCCGATTCAACGCCCAGGAGGAGAAGTGGCTCGGCGTCGGCGCCGTGGAGGAGCGTCTGACCGAGCGGCGCTTCCAGAAGGGCGACGACGCCTTCACGAACGAGTTCTACGCGTTCAAGACCTCCCAGCCCGTATGGTTTCGCTCCTACCCCAGCATCGACGGCATCTACGTCCAGAACTACCTCTCCGCCATCTACGGCCTCGATATCCAGAAATACAACGAGAGGATGGGAACCGCCTGGACGTCCTTCCGCGACTACGTGATGTCCCGCAGGCTCCCGGATAACGAGCCCGAGCGCAACGATTGGGAGCACTTCGTCCGCGAGGAGCTCAACCTCCAGCTCATCGGCGTGGACCCGGAAGCCCGCCCCCTCTTCGCCAAGCTCCTCTCGGAACGATACGCGGGCGACCTCTCGCTCCTAAACCAGCGCTACGGCACCTCCTATGCCTCCTTCGACGACGTGCCCTATCCGCAGGACACCATCACCGTCTCCCTCCCCCTCGTCGACTGGGCCGAATTCGTCAAGACCGTCCCCGTCGAATACCTGTTCCTCAAGACCACGGAGACCGACTTCCGCGACTTCCTCAAGGACAAGTACAAGGACGACCTCGCCGCCCTGATCGCCGCCCACCAGGTCCAGTACGCCTCCTTCGACGTCGTCCCCATGCCTTCCCTCGAAGTCCAGTACGAGGATTTCCTCGAGAACAGAAAAGCCCTCCGCCACGAGTTCGCCACCGCCAACTACAAACAGGTCTTCGACTACATCCTCCTCCACGGTCGCAGCCTCATCAACACCGTGATCTACTGCGGTCTGGCGATCCTCACCGCCCTCATCGTCAATCCGCTGGCCGCCTACGCCCTCAGTCGCTACAAGATCCCCTCGACGTACAAGATCCTCCTCTTCTGCATGGCCACCATGGCCTTCCCCCCGGCCGTCACCATGATCCCCAACTTCCTGCTCCTCCGGGACCTCGGCCTCCTCAACACCTTCTCCGCCCTCGTCCTCCCCGGCATGGCCAGCGGCTTCATGATCTTCCTGCTCAAAGGCTTCTTCGACTCCCTCCCCCGCGAGATGTACGAGAGCGCCCAGATCGACGGCGCCAGCGAATGGGTCATGTTCTGGCAGTTCACCATGGCCCTGTCCAAACCCATCCTCGCCGTCCTGGCGCTGGGCGCCTTCACCTCGGCCTACGGCAACTTCATGTTCGCCTTCATCCTCTGCCCCAAGGAAAAGATGTGGACCCTCATGGTCTTCCTCTACCAGTTCCAGCAGAGCGGGGGCATGGGCCTGACCTTCGCCGCGCTCCTCGTCGCCGCCATCCCCACCTTCATCGTCTTCGTCTTTTGCCAGAACATCATCATCCGCGGGATCGTCGTCCCCGTGGAGAAGTAGCGAGGCGGACGTGTCGCACAGGGTTCCGATCCTCTGCTATCATCGGGTCCATCGCGACGACGACTGCCCCCCCACGCCCCCCGCTGGGGAATACTGCGGACACGTGTCCCTCACCACGTTCCGCCGGCAGATGCAATACCTCGTCGAGCGCCGCTTCCGCACCGTCACCCACCGCGACCTTGCCGAGTGGATCCTCGCGGACAAACCCATTCCCGAGCGCGCCGTCGCGATCGACTTCGACGACAACCGCATCCACGTCTTCGAGAACGCCTTCCCGGTCCTGGAATCGCTCGGGATGGTCGCGACGGTCTTCGTCGTGTCTCAGCTCGCCGACGGCGCCGACCTCGGACATATGTCCCGCCCCTACGGCGCCATGCGCTGGAAGGAACTGACGATCCTGAAAGACGCCGGCTGGCTCATCGGCGCCCACACCCGAACCCACAAGTATCTCGCCGATCTTTACCCCGCCCCGGGCGGCCCACGGGAGGTCGCCGAGGAGCTCCTCGGCTGCCAGGAGGAGATCGCGCGTCACCTGGGGGAAACGCCGGCCCACTTCGCCTACCCTGCCGGCTCCTGGAACGCGGAGGTCGAAACCCTCGTGAAGCGCTGGTACCGCACGGCGCGCCTGTGGTCCCCCGACCCCTCCGCCGTCTACAACACCCGCACGACCGACCCCTATCGCCTCCAGGCGATCAACGTGAGCGCGCAACTCCCCTTCGAGACCTTCAAGGAAATCGTCCTCGCCGCGGAAGCCTGAGATCCCCTTTTCCCTTCACCCCGCCACGATCGGCAGGATCTCCCCCCCGTGCCGCAGCACCGTCACCCGCGGCTCTCTCGTCATCCGGACCGCCAGGTCCAATCCCTCCTGCGCGCTCCCGGCGGGCACGAAGAAGAGACGTCTCATCTCGTCCGCCGTCACCCCCGGCGTCGCCGCGATCACGCGCACCGGCCGCGCAAGGATCTCCCCGATGCACCCCAGCGTGTATCCCGCCGTCGGATCAAGCCTCTTCTCGTCCACAAGCTTCCGGATCTCCGCGGCCCTGCGAAACCCGACCGCGACGAACTCCGGGAACTGCGGCGCAACCCCCTCCGGACAGGGCGACACCAGCACGATCGTCCCCCCATCGCGCACCACCAGCGACGCCGCATACACCGCCTTGATCGCCTGTCGGAGGTCGATGTCCGTCGGATACGCGTCCGTGAGCACAATGTTCGTCCGCTCGCGCACCCGCGCGCCGTAGATCGCCACCGTCGCCGCGCAGCCGTCGGCGTGCGCAAGCACCGGGTCCCCCGCGAACACCGCCTGAGGCCTGCCGTCCGGACGCGGCACCGCGTTCACGATGAAGACATTCCCCAGCTTCCGAACGATCTCGTCCATCGCCTCCCGGATCGGGTTGTTGCGGCACCCGAACGTCTCGTGAGGCGGATAGTCCAGGCTCTTCCAGTGCGTCGCCCCGACCGTCTCCGCCCCGCTGGCCCCCGGCATGATGATCTTCGCGCCTCCCGAGAACCCCGCCGTCCCGTGCGGCACGATGTGCCCGATCCCCACCACGAGGTCCGCCTCCGCCACGAGGCGGTTCACCCGCACGGGGATCCCCACCGTCGTCCTCCCGAGATCGACAAGGGCCTTCCCGTCGCGCCAGGCGTGGTTGACGAAGCGGATCCTCGACGTATGCCGGCGCCCGTATCGCGCATCCATCTCCGCGGGCGTCATGTCCCGGTGCGTGCCCAGCGCGACAAGCCCCGTCATCTGTGAATCCTTCACCCCAGCGGCGTTGAGCGTTTCGAGGATCACCGGCAGCATCTCCCGCACCGGCGTCGTCCGCGAGATGTCGTCCGCCACGATCGTCACCCGCTTGGCCCCGCGCGCCCTCTCCCCAAGCGCCGGCGAGCCGATCGGCCGCTCGATCGCATCTCGAACCATCTCGACGAGCGTCTCGTCGGGGGCCGGCCCCGCCTTCGGCTCATACACCCCCGCTACGAGGCCGTCCTCGATCTCGACCCCGCCGATTTCCTTCTCGCTGTACGGAAACGAAATGCGCATCCTCGACCTCTCTACCCCGTCGCCGTCAAGCATCCGACGGACCGCTACCGCTCATCTTCCTCTGAGCAGTCGTCGCAGAGCGGCCCTTGCAGAAAGTCGTCCCAGGCGTCCGCCGGCAGGCTCACCGGCCGCTGACAGCGCTTGCACGCTAGGAACTGCGTCCCGGGCGGCAGGCACACGGGACACGCCCAGTAGACCGCGTTTACGTCGATCTGCGTCGCGTCGTCCTCGTCCACCTCCCGCCCGCACAGGTTGCACCGTGTGCCGTTCATCGCCCGCTCCTCCAAATGAGATCCCCGCTCACTCCAGTTTACCACGCCGCCTTCCGGGGAAAAGCTTCTCCCTCGTCCCTTGTCCCTTCTCCATGGCCGCGCTTGACACCCGGCCCGCCCCCTTCAATAATGGCTTCCCGCCGTCGGCCGATGACAAGGAAACGGACCCGTGGGAAAAACCCTCGCCGAAAAAATCCTCTCCGCCCACGCGGGCAGAGACGTCAAACCGAACGAGTTCACCACCCTCTGCGTGGACCTCGCCTACGTCCAGGACGGCACCGGTCCCCTCACCGTCCGCCAGATGGATAAGATGGGCCTCACCAAGCTCTCGCGGCCGGAGCGCACAATCGTCTTTCTCGACCACGCCAGCCCCAGCCCCCGCTGCGAGCTCTCCAACGATCACAAGTTCCTGCGCGAATTCTGCCGGCGCACCGGCGCGATCCTCTCCGACGTCGGCAACGGCATCTCCCACAATGTCGCCAGCGAATCCTACGTCAGACCCGGCGACGTGGTCGTGGGCGCGGACTCGCACACCTGCACCGGCGGCGCACTCGGCGCCTTCGCCACGGGCATGGGCTCCACCGACGTCGCCGTCGCCATGGCCCTCGGCCAGACCTGGATGATGGTCCCGCCGAGCTGGAAAGTGGTCGCGCGCGGCTCCTTCCCGGACGCCGTCGGCGCAAAGGACTTCATGCTCCATTTCATCGGGACCGTCGGCGCAGACGGCGCCACCTATCGGTCGGTGGAGTTCGTCGGAGACGCGATGGCCGATCTCCCCATGGTCGGCCGCTTCACCATCGCCAACATGGCCGTCGAGTGCGGCGCCAAGGCCGGGATCTTCCACTCCGACCAGACCTCCCGCGACTTCCTCGCGCGCCAGGGCCGCCCGAAGGACTGGAAGGCCCTCGCCGCCGACCCGGACGCCGCCTACGAGCGCACCCTCGACATCGACGTCTCCACCCTCGAGCCCACCATCGCCTGCCCCCACTTCGTCGACAACACCCGCACCGTCCGGGACGTCGCCGCCGAAAACGTCCGGGTGGATCAGGTCTTCATGGGGACCAGCACGAACGGCCGTCTCGAGGACTTCCACGAGGCCCTGCGCATCCTGCGCGGACGAACCGTCGCCCCCTCAACCCGTCTCCTCGTCACGCCGGGTTCCCGGAAGGTCCTCGCGGAAGGTTACGCCGACGGGACCTTCGCCGCTCTTCTTGCCGCCAGCGCCGTTGTGACCGGGCCCGGCTGCGGGGCGTGCGTCGGCGTCCACGAAGGGGTGCTGGCCGACGGCGAGGTCTGCGTCTCCACCCAGAACCGCAACTTCAAGGGACGCATGGGCAACCCCAACGCATTCCTCTACCTCGTCTCCCCCCTCACCGCCGCCGCCTGCGCCGTCACCGGCAAAATCACCGATCCGAGAGAGCTGCTGTGAGCAAGATCAGCCACCAAGGCACCAAGACACGAAGTTTACACAAAGGGCATCCCCCGCTCTCTGAGAAGGAAGAGCGTGCGGCGTCGGCGATCGTGGATGCGGCGTACGCAGTGCACAAGGAACTCGGACCTGGATTGCTCGAAAAAGCATACGAAGCCTGCTTCTGCCATGAACTTGCTAAGCATGACCTGTCGTGCCAACGACAAGTCGCCGTGCCGATCGAATTCGACGGCCTCACCTTTGATGAAGGATTGCGTGTCGACGTTCTTGTGGACGACCTCGTGATCTGCGAGTTGAAAGCCGTGGAGCAAGTGAATCCCGTCTGGGAAGCCCAGATTCTCAGTCATCTGAGGCTGTCCGGAAAACGACTGGGCTTTCTCATCAACTTCGATGTCCCCCTCATCAAGAGCGGTATTAGAAGGTTCATCCTGTGACCCCTTTGTGAACCCTTCGTGTCTTCGTGGCTTCATGGCAAGTCTTAATGGCAAGGGCCAAGACGGTAATGAATAAGCTCACCGGGAAAGCCTGGAAGTTCGGCGACGCCATCAGCACCGACCTCATCGCGCCGGGCCGCCTCTTCCACCTCCGCAGCAACCTCCCAGAGCTCGCCAAACACCTCCTCGAGGACGCCCGTCCCGACTTCGCCTCCCTCCTTCAGAAGGGCGACTTCATCGTCGGCGGAACAAACTTCGGACAGGGAAGCTCCCGCGAGCACGCCCCCACCATCATCAAGATCGCCGGCGCCAGCGCCGTCATCGCAAAGTCCTTCGCCCGCATTTTTTTCCGCAACTGCATCAACGTCGGCCTCCCCGCCATCATGCTCGACACCGACCCCATCGCCGAGGGCGACCTCCTGGAGCTCGACCTCGCCGCCGGGATCTTGCGCGACCTCACCTCCGACAACCTCACGCGCTTCCCGCCGCTCCCCCGCTCGATGGCCGGCATCCTCGCCGACGGCGGACTCGTCGAACACATACGCAAACACGGCCGCCTTGTCCTTGACTAGGATTCGCTCCATGGCCCCCACCCGCATCGAGAAGGACTTCCTCGGCGAAGTGGAGATCCCCGCCGACGCCTATTACGGCGTGCAGACGATGCGCGCCGTCCGGAACTTCCCCGTCAGCGGACTGCGCGCCCACGCCGAGTTCATCGCCGCGATGGGCCGCATCAAGGAAGCCGCCGCCGCCGCAAACGAAACCCTCGGAGCGCTGCCGCCCAAGATCGCCCGCGTCGTAGTCCAAGCGGCCCGCGAGGTCTCCGACGGCAAGCTCGACTCCCAGTTCGTCGTGGACGTCTACCAGGCGGGCGCCGGCACCAGCTTCCACATGAACGCCAACGAGGTCATCGCCAACCGCGCGCTCGAGCTCCTCGGCGAGCCCCGGGGGAACTACCGCGTCGTCCATCCGAACGATCACGTCAACCTCGGGCAGTCCACCAACGACGTCTACCCAACCGCCATGCGCGTCGCCGCCCTCTCCATGCTCCCCGCCCTCCAGGACGCCCTCCGGGCGCTGGCCCGCGCCTTCGAAACCAAGAAACGCGAGTTCATCCGCGTCACGAAAAGCGGCCGCACCCACCTCTCCGACGCCGCCCCCATGACCCTCGGGCAGGAGTTCGGCGGATACGCCCGCGCGCTGGCGCGCTCCCTCGACCACCTCGCCAAGACCTCCCACGAGCTTTTCGACGTCGGCATCGGCGGCAGCGCCGTCGGCACCGGCCTCACCGCCCCGGAAGGCTTCCGCCCCCTCGTCGTCAAGAACCTCGCCGCCCTCACGGGCCTCCCGCTGCGTCCCAGCGCCAACACCTTCGAGTCCATGCAGAGCTGCGCCCCCTTCGCCATGACGAGCGGCGCACTGCGGGCACTCGCCCTCGAACTCATCCGCATCGCGAACGACCTGCGCCTGCTCTCCTCCGGCCCCAACACCGGCCTCGGCGAGATCACTCTCCCGGCGGTGCAGCCGGGCTCCTCCATCATGCCCGGCAAGGTCAACCCCGTCATCCCCGAGATGATGAACATGGTCGCTTTCCAGGTCGTCGGCTTCGACGCGGGCGTAGCCTGCGCCGTCCAGGCGGGCCAGCTCGAGCTCAACGTCATGATGCCCCTCATCAACTACAACCTCCTCGAGTCGACGCGCATCCTCACCAACGCGATCTCCATCCTCGAGGAGAAATGCGTGCGAGGCATCTCCCCCCGAGAGGATACCTGCCGCCTCAACGCCCGCCGCAGCGTGGGCCTCGCCACCCTGCTCAAGCCGCTCATCGGCTACGAAAAGGCGAGCGACTTGGCGCGCGAATCCGTCCGCACCGGCAAGTCCATAGGCGAGCTCGCCGTCGAGCGCGGCTACATGACCGAAAAGGAGCTCGAGGACGCCCTCCTGCGTCCCGCAGAGCGGGACCCCGACGGCCCCCGGGCCTGACCCCCCCTATTTCTCCCCCGTCCCCGCCAGCCACAGCGCGCAGAGAACCCCCCACGCCAGGCCCATAACGATCACGAAGATCGGCGTGAGCTGTCCCATCTCCAATCCCAGCATTCCCTTGTCGAGCCTGTAGGGCAGAACGTAGAAGAGGTGCACCACGGCGGGAGCCAACCCGAAAAGCACCCCCCGCAGGAGGATCGACCCGCGAAGCGCCGGCAACACGAACAGGAACCCCCAGATCCCTCCCCACACCACCCGCCGATACACCCCCAGCGCCGGAAACACCGCCGCGAACTTCCCCGCGGCCGACGCGCTGAACGCCAGCTTTCTCAGGCCCCACACCACGAAGGTCAGCGCGATCGCAGCGAAACATCCGCTCGCGAACGCGAGACTCGCCTTCTTGAGAAACGCCTTCATCCCAGCGTCCTTTCGACCGGCGGCGGACTTACTTCTTCCCGAGGATCTCACGCATCCGCTCCAGGATCATCTTCTTCGCCGCGTTTCCATACGCGAGGTTCGCCTTGTCCGCCTTCTCCACGTACCACTTCTCTTTCGATATCCTCTTCATGTCCACCCCCTCCGGACAGAACGCGAGCATCAGCGACGTCTCCTGCTCTCCGGCGTGATCGACCGGGTACTTCTTCTGCGCGTCCTCGCCCATGAACGGATGCACCTGGATCCAGTTGAACGGGTCGGTCCCCGCGTCGTGGTCCGCGTAGTAGCTGCGCATCGAGTTGTCCCCCCACCACCCCTCTCCGCGCTCGCGCTCGATGTGTTCGAAGATCGCCTGCCGCGCCGCCAAGCGCAGCGCCAAGTCCGTCGGCATCCCCGCCGCGAAGTTCTCGGTCTGATGATGGAGGAAGATGTGAATGTTCCGAAACCCCACCCGCAGGAAACCCCTCAGCACCTCGCGCGCGAGAACATGGATCGCATCCGAATCCACGTGCACCGTCCCCCTCCCCTCAGGCGCCTCCACCGCGTAGGTCGCCGCCCCGTACAGGAACGCCGGCAGGATCACGAGATCCATCTCCTTCTCCAAGATCTCCACCGCCCGGATCACGAGCAAGGCGTCCACCCCCACCGCGCAGTGCTCCGAGTGATACTCCAGCACCCCCACCGAAAGCACCGCGGGCCAGTTCTCCGCGATCGCCTTTCGGATCTCCTCCGGAAACATCATCTCATACCGCATGGCCGCCCTCCTCCCTTCCCGTCATTCGTCATCCGTGCTTCGTCATTCGCCCCTTGTCCCTCGTCAGCGCACCCGGCGCTCCTCCGTCGCCAGCTTCGAAAGGCTCTGCTCATCGATCTCGACGCCGATCCCCGGCACATCCGGAAGCTCCGCCTCGCCGTCGCGCACCGGATATCCCTCTCGGATGATGTCGTCCTCGAAACCATGGTCCACGATCCCGCCGAGCTCCCCGCACGGAAACGAGAGACCGATCACCGCCGCCAAGTGATGATATGCCGCCGTCCCCACGCCCAGGAACCCCGTCCCCCCCACCATCGTCGGCACCCCCATCAGCTCCGCCGCATGGGAGACCATGAGCGCCCTCCCCATCCCGCCCTGCTGGCAGGGGTGCTGGTTGATGATGTCGCAGCTCGCGGCGACGACCACGTCCCTCACCGCCCGCACGCTCCGCGCGTCCGCGTCGATCATGATTCGGACCGCGCTCTTTCCCCTGAGCCGCCGATAGTCATCCAGCGTGCCCTCAAGCGGATCCTCGAACACGTTGAGCCCCGCCTTCTCGAACTGCCCCAAGAGGCCGGCCAACTCCCCGAAGTCCTTGTACCCCCGGTTCGCGTCCCCCTGGAGCGTCACCCCCCTTCCCGCCTCCTTCCGGATCGCCCGCAGGTT
>JAZDKG010000232.1:0-17606 GCA_043803205.1 Planctomycetota bacterium | reverse complement strand
ACGTCAACGACGAGCGACAACGAGATGCGATGCAACCACTCGCGACCCGAAGGGTTGGGGCGGCGAGGCGCCGCCTGCCGTGTTGCTCCTCCTCGGCGTATCGCTCTGGATACGCCTTCGTCGTCGCGCCTCGCATTCGACACCTCGGCGCCCCCAACGCGGCCAACACCATTTTTGAGATGGGTTCTAGAGAAGGAGCGGAACAATGGCATACTGGACCGCAGCGGAGCGCGATCTGCGTCTGGAGAAAGTGCGCGCCATCTTGAGGAACAAGGACCTGGACCTAGCGCTGGTCTATTACGACGAGTTGAACATCGCCAACGGATGGTACCTCAGCGGATGGTGCCCTCAGTTCGAGAAGGGCACGGTTCTCCTGCCGAGGGAAGGCCAGCCGATGATCCTGGGCGGGCCGGAGAGCGAGCCCTTCGCCAGACAGGCGAGCGCCATCACCGAGACGCGCAATCTCCCCGTCTTCATGGTCCCCGACGAGGAGTATCCGAACGCGACGATCGTCGATTTTCCGAAGATCTTCGAAGAGGTCTCCAGCGGCGGAGAAATCAAGCGGGTGGGGATGGTCGGCATGATGGAGATGCCCTGGGCGATCTACAAGGGGATCTGCGAAGGCCTCAAGGATGTCGAGCTCCTCGACATCACCGAGGACTACCAGGTCCTGCGCCGCGTCAAGGACGAATGGGAGCGTCAGCAGATACGACAGGCCTACAAGCTTGCGGACGCCGCGTATGAGGCGATGGCGGGAAAGATCGCTCCCGGCGTCGCCGAGATCGAGGTCGCGGCGGCAGGCGAGTACGCGGCCCGAAGCCGGGGGGCCAACGGATTCGGCTTCACCGCCATCGTCGGGTCCGGCGAGCGCGCCGACGCGGTAGTACCAACCGCCAGCGACCGCAAGATGCTTGACGGCGAGACCGTCATGATCGGCCTCGCTCCCAAATGGAACGGGTATGTTGGCGTCTTCGGAAACACGCTCCCTGTCGGCGGAGAGCGAACCGCAGAGCAGGCAGAAGGCGCCAAGCGCCTCTCGGAAGCGTTCTGTCTAACCAAGGAGATGCTCGTACCCGGCAAGACCGGCCGCGAGATCGACGTGCCCGCTAGAAAGCTCTACGAAGAAATCGCATGGGTCAAGTACATCGTTTGCCCGTTCGCGCACTCGACGGGGCTGAGCGAGGTGGAGACGCCCTTCTTCGGCCCCAACGCCGACGATCCCCTCGAGCCGGGCATGACCGTCTGCGTCGACGTGAGCTTCTTCGGACATCCCGACCTTCACGGGGCGCGGATCGAAACCGGATACGAGATCACCAACAACGGCCCCGTCCCGCTCAGTCCAATGATGGACAAGCTGCTGACAAGCGTGTAGAGGCGGCCGCGCGTTACACCCGTGGTGGATAGCCCAGGCATCCATTGAGAAAGGCCAAGGGGGCGCGAGGGGCTTGCGCAAGCCCGGAAAGGGGTGTATAATCGTCGCAAGATGCGGGGGGAGCGCTGGAAGCGAGGCGTAAGAAGTGGAAGGCGTCGCGGTTCTCGATACGAACGTTCTCGTGCTCAACCGTCTGTACCTTGCGGTGCACGTGATCACGGTGCGGCGGGCGTTCCGTCTCCTTTTCAAGGAGCACGCGGAGGTCGTCGAGTATGAGGACGATCGGTATTCTACGTACAACTTCGAGAGCTGGGTGGAGCTCTCGCGGCTCAAGAACGAATGGAAGCAGAACCCGCAGGCGGAGTGGATCCGGGCGGTGAGCTTCGACATCCGGGTGCCGCGAGTGATCCGGCTCCTGCTCTACGACCGTCTGCCCAAGCGCGGGGTGAAGCTCAACCGGAGGAACATCTACGCGCGCGACGAGAACCTGTGCCAGTACTGCGGGAGGAGGTACTCGACGCAGGATCTGTCGCTGGACCACGTGATCCCGAGGTCGCGGGGCGGACACTCGACGTGGGAGAACCTCGTGTGCTGCTGCATGCAGTGCAACGTGCAGAAGGGCGGACGGACGCCGAGGGAAGCGGGGCTCACGCTCATCCGCAGACCCGCGCGGCCGCGAAGGTCGCCGATCGTGACGCTGCGGCTCGGCTCGGCGAGGTACCAGTCCTGGAAGCAGTTCCTGGACAACGCGTACTGGTCGGTGGAACTGAAGTAACCCTACACCTATCGGCTCGACAGGTCCGGGGAGGGCGCAAGGCGACGGTTCGAGAGAGACGGGCGCCAGAAGGGGAGGGACTTTTCACAGGGGAGGGCGAACGCAGGTGAAGGAAAGCTTCTTCACGAACCAGGAAGAATTCCGCGAGCTCGATCCGTTTCCGGGGATCCACATCCGGGCATGCTCCGGGGAACGGATGACGGTGTCGATCCTGACGTTCGACGCGGGGAGCTCGATCCCGGCCCACGCGCATCCGCACGAGCAGATGGGGATGGTGCTGGCGGGGAGCTTCGTGCTCAGCGTGGAGGGGCGGGAGAGGGAGCTTCGGGAGGGGGACGTGTACGTGGTGCCGCCAGGCGCGACCCACAGCGCGCGGGCGGCGGCCAAGGCGAAAGTGATCGACATCTTCAGCCCGCGGCGTAAAGAGTACGCATAGCGCAGGCGAAGTCCCTACGAGGAGCCGGGAATGGAAGCGGGGTTCGAGGGGACGGTATTCCTAGCGACCGAAGCGATCGGGCTGCGCGGGACGAGCATCCTGACGGTGAACATCGCGAGGGAACTGGCGCGACGGGGGGTCAAACTCGCGCTCGTGACGGCGACGGAGGAGTTCTTCCGCGAGGCGACGGACGGGAAGGTGGAACTCCTAGCGCACAAGGGCCTCACGTCGTGGGCGCTCCGGGCGCCGGCGGGGAAGCTGATAGCCCGCGCGGCGAAGGAGCGCAAGGCGGCGGTGCTGCACGTCCTCGGGGCGGGACGCGCGCGTTTCTGGGCGGGCGTCGCGCGGGCGGCGGGATGCCCACTCATCCTCACGGCGACGAGCTTTGTGCGGGGGCAGATCTGGACGAAGAAACTCCGGGAGTCGGGGGCGAGGGTGCTCGCCCTGAGCGAGGCGATTCGAGCGGACCTCGTGACCAAGGGCAAGGTCCCGAAGGAGATGGTGAAGATCCTCCGAAGCGGGGTGGACTGCACCGCGGCCGCGCCGTCGCAGTGCAACGAGCAAGAGGCGGAGCACATGCCGGTGATCGCGACGATGGGTCCGCTCGAGGAGAGCAAGGGGCTCACGACGTTCCTCCAGGCGACGCAGAAGCTGGCAAGGCGCAAGATCGACTTCCAGGCGCTCCTCATCGGCTCGGGGCCGCTCGAAGGAGAATTGCGGACACTGCGGGCAAAACTGGACATCATGGACCGGGTGGTGTTCGCGCCCGGGAACGCGGGGTACGGGGAGATGTTGGCGGGGATCGACGTCTTCGTGCTACCCAGCGAAGAGCAAGCGCTCGGGCAGACGATGCTCGAGGCGATGGGACGCGGGAAACCCGTGGTGGCCAGCGGGGTAGGGGGAATCTACTCGGTCGTCACGGACCGGGAGCAGGGGCTGATCGTGAAGAGCGAGGACGCGGACGACCTCGCGGAGGCGATCGCGAAGCTCTTAGCCGACGGGGAGCTGCGCAAGAGCATGGGCCGGGCGGCGCGGAAGCGCGTCTGCGAAGAGTTCCGGATCGAGGACACGGCGGACGCTCTCCTAGCGGTGTATCGCGAGAGCGCGGGGAAGGCCCGCCGTACGGCGGGTTGACCGAGGAGGGGACGAACCTATAATCGGGCTTTTTTGCGGGAGCGGAAGGTGAAGGCAGCGGTGATCATTCCGGCGCGCTACGGGGCGACGAGGCTGCCAGGCAAGCCGCTCCTGCGGCGGACGGGGAAGTATCTCATCGAGCACGTGTGGGAACGGGCGCGGCAGGCGAAGGCGGTCCAGCGCGTGATCATCGCGACGGACGACGCCCGGATCGAGGAGGCGGTACGCGGATTCGGGGGGGAATGCCGGATGACGGCGGCGCACCACCGAAGCGGGACCGACCGCATCGCGGAGGTGGCACGCGAGATCGAGGCGGACGTCATCGTAAACGTCCAAGGGGACGAGCCGGAGATCGACCCCGAGACGATCGACCGGGTCGCGCGGGCGGCGGGGCGGGGGGCGCCGATGTCGACCGCGGCGGCGAAGCTTGCGAGCGAGGAGGAGGCAGCCGACCCGAACCGGGTGAAGGTGGTGGTGGGGGGCGACGGGTGCGCGCTGTATTTCTCGCGCGCGGCGATTCCGTACGACCGGGAGGGGAAGGTGAAGTTCGGGGAGGATTCGCCCTACCTCCTGCACATCGGGATCTACGGGTACGAGCGGGAGTTCCTTCTACGGTACGGCGCGCTTCCGCGGACGGAGCTCGAGGAGATCGAGAAGCTGGAGCAGCTCAGGGCGCTGGCGGCGGGATACAAGGTGCGGGTGGTGGTGGTGGACCGGGCGCCTCGCGGGATCGACACGCTCGAGGACTACGAGGCCTTCGTGCGACAACAGGCAACGATCGGGAGGAAGCCGTGACCAAGCACATCTTCGTGACGGGCGGAGTCGTCAGTTCTTTGGGGAAAGGCCTCACGAGCGCGTCGATCGCTCTCTTGTTGGAGAGCCGGGGGCTCCGCGTCGCGATGCAGAAGTTCGATCCGTACATCAACGTGGACCCGGGGACGATGAGCCCGTTCCAGCACGGGGAGGTGTACGTCACGGAGGACGGGGCGGAGACGGACCTGGACCTCGGGCACTACGAGCGGTTCACGCACTGCCGGATCTCAAGGCTGTCGAACTTCACGAGCGGGTCGATCTACCACGCGGTGATCGAGAAGGAGAGGCGCGGGGACTATCTTGGCGCGACGGTGCAGGTGGTGCCGCACATCACGAACGAGATCATGGGGGCGGTGCGCAAGATCGCCGGGCGGGGGGTAGACGTGGCGATCACGGAGATCGGGGGGACGGTGGGGGACATCGAGAGCCTGCCGTTCCTGGAGGCGATCCGGCAGTTCGCGCGGGAGGCGGGACGGGAGAACGTGCTCTACATCCATCTGACGCTCGTGCCGTACCTGCGGGCGCCCCAGGAGATCAAGACGAAGCCGACGCAGCACAGCGTGGGGAGGCTGCGGGAGATCGGGATCATCCCGGACATCCTCATCTGCCGGACGGAGAAGGCCTTGAGCCAGGAGATCAAGGACAAGATCGCGCTCTTCTGCAGCGTGGACAAGGAGTGCGTGATCGAGGAGAAGGACGTCGAGTACTCGATCTACGAGGTGCCGCAGGTGTTCCTGGAGCAGAAGCTGGACGAGCTCATCCTCAAGCGGATGAAGCTCCGGGGGCGGCGGGCGCCCGACATGGCGGGATGGCGCAGGATGCTTCACACGCTTCGGAACCCGCGCAGGGAGGCGACGATCGCGGTCGTCGGGAAGTACATCAACCTGCAGGATTCGTACAAGTCGATCTACGAGGCGCTGACGCACGGGGGGATCGCCAACCACGTAAAGGTGAACGTGCAGCGCGTGGAGAGCGAAGAGATCGAGCGCAAGGGGGTAGGGAAGTTGCTCGGCGGGGCGCAGGGGGTGCTCGTCCCGGGCGGGTTCGGACAGCGGGGGATCGAGGGGAAGGTGGGCGCCGTGCGGTGGGCGCGCGAGCGCGGGGTGCCCTTCTTCGGGATCTGCCTGGGGATGCAGTGTGCGACGATCGAGTTCGCGCGGAACGTGCTGAGGCTCAGGAAGGCCAACTCGACGGAGTTCGACGCGGAGACGCCGGACCCGGTGATCCATCTCATGGAGAAACAGAAAGAGGTGCGCAAGATGGGGGGCACGATGCGCTTAGGGGCGTACCCGTGCAGGCTGGCGCCGGGATCGCGCGCGCGCCGGGCGTACGGACAGGCAGAGATCAGCGAGCGGCACCGACACCGGTACGAGTTCAACAACGCTTACCGGACGCGCTTCGAGGAGGCGGGGATGCGCATCACGGGATTGAGCCCCGACAGAGAGCTCGTGGAGATCATCGAGTTAGTCGGGCATCCGTGGTTTTTGGCGGTGCAGTTTCACCCGGAGTTCAAATCGAAGCCGATCCAGGCGCACCCGCTTTTCCGCGAGTTCGTGCGCGCCGCGGTCGCACACAAGGGGAGCCGACGGGGAAGGCGTTGAGGATCGCTCATCCAGCGAGGGACACCAGCCATGGCCCAAGACGAGAAGAGAATCGACGAGGACTGGAAGAAGCAGGTCGAGCGGGAGAAGGGCGACGAGGGGATGCCGGCGGACGACCTGCCCCCTCCCCAGGCGGACTTCATGAGCCTGGTGGCGGCGCTCGGGGCGCAGGCGCTCATCCAGCTCGGGGCGGTGCTTGACCCGACGACCAAGAAGACGGAGACGAACCTGCCTGCGGCGAAGTACTCGATCGACCTCTTGGGGGCCTTAGAGGAGAAGACCACGGGGAACCTGACCGAGGAGGAGAAGAGGCACCTCGAGGGGCTGCTGTACGAACTCCGGATGCGCTACGTGCAGACGACGGAATAGCCGACAGCGCCTCAGAGACGGAGGCTCTCCACCTCGTCCACATCCACGCCCGGGGGCGGGCGGAATTGGAACTCGGATTCCGGGAGGGCGGGGTTGGTGGTGAGCTTGCGGAACTCGAGCGTGCGGAGCTCGGTGCCGTCGTGAACGAGGCCCTGCGCTTTGCGGGGGAGGCCGAGGTCGGGGTCGATCCAGAGGGTCATCTCGCGGAAGTCGGTTTCACCCGCGTCGGGAAGGGGGACAAGGTGGATCTTCCAGCAGCGGACGCCTGAGACGTCTTCGTCGTCTTGGAGGGTGAGGCCGTACTTCTTCTCGAGGGCGGCGGGGTCGCCCAGGAGGTCGAGGGATTCTTTGACGCCCGAGCCCTTTCCCGGGTCGAGGGGGACCACGTGGGCGATGCGGTTGTCGGGCTCGTAGCGGACGGCGCGCTCGGGGGTGAGGTAGACGTGCTGCTCAAAGGGCTTCTTCTGGACCATGTGCAGGAGGACGCCCTTGCCGTCGTCGGTCTTCCGGAGGGAGAGAACGCCTGAGCGGACCTGGTCCATTTCGAAGCCGAGGTCGCGGAGGGTGTCGACGTAGTCGGCGCGGAAGGAGCGGACGTCCGCGGTCTTGGAGCGGATCGTGTTGAGGATCTCCTCGAGCCGATCCGCGAAAAGCCGAGAGGCTGGGAGGAGAAGCACAACGCACAGGCTAGCGAGCATGACGGGTCTCTTCGACACGGGGGCGCTCCTTACGGGGGACCGGGCGGGAAGGACGCCCGCCAAGCTTCAATCTCCCGGCGGTGACGGCGGGCGTTACGGTCGGTATACGTGAACCATTCGGTCTCGATCTCGCTCAGAGGTTTCCCCAAGAGGGCCTCGTAGTCCCGGAGGGCGGCGCGTTTCTCGTCGGGCGAGTCGGACCGAAGGGATCCGGCGCGGACCTTTTCGAGGAGGGCGAGGAACTCTTTCTCGCGAACGTGGTAGAGGAAGAAGGTGAAGGTCCATGCGGCGCCGTAGGCCGCAGCCATCCGATCGGTCTGGAAGAAGATGTCCTGGTCGGTGAGCAGCGTCGACAAAGAGGGGAGAGTCCCGTCCGCGCGGGCGGAGGCGAAGGCGACGTAACGCTCGGGGTTGAAGCGGGCGGGGCCTTTCCAGCGGCCGGCGCGGGGGGTTTCGAAGAGGGTCGCGACGCCTTCGGCGAACCAGCGCGGCGGGGAGCTGTCGGGCGGGAAGAAGTGGAGGTTGAAGCAGAGGGCATGGGCCGCCTCGTGGATCGTGCGGCAGATGTTCTCGTCCGCGAGCAACCGCTCGAAGGCGCCGGCCGGGGGGCGAGCGTCGGGATCGTCCATGGAGCCGGAGGCGAGGTCCGAGCCCGCGTCATAGAAGACGATCTGGTTGGCGCGCTGGAGATAGAAGCCGCCGAGGCGGTCGGCGCCCTCGATGGCGACGAAGCCCCGGAAGCTCTCCTTGTTTTTGAAGATGATGACGGCGATGTTCTTCTCGGGAAGCTTGAGGTTGACTCCGATGCCGCGGAAGCTGCTCCAGAAGGCCTGATAGAGGCGCTCGAAGAGCTGGGAGCACTCATAGGCGAAGCGTCGGGAAGTGTCGTAGTGGATCCGGAAGTGATCGGTGCGGAAGGTGTTGAAACCGGGACCGAGCTCGGCGAGGAGGGCGTCGTCCGAGCGTGCGGGACGGCTAGCGGCACCGAAAGCTGGAGAGACGAGGAGCAGCACGAGGAGGACGACGGCCGGTCGGAACGAAAGAGGGGTGCGCGACATCCGAGACTTTCCGCGAGAAGATCCGGGAGCGACGCAGGCAAGCCCCAGACGCAGAGGCGCGCGCGCTCCGGAGTGATTATACCCAGCCGCCACAGTCAGTGCGACCTCGAGGGAAGGATCGCGACGGAGCCGGGGGCGCCGAGCTCCCCTATCAGACGGACGCGCGCGGGCAGGAACGTATTCACGATCGTAACGTTGGTATAGAGATGGAGGGTCACCTCGGGGGTGGTCCATCGGGCAGGGACGTTGAGCGCGGCGAGCGGGAGGACCAACTGGTCGGCGAGGTGGGCGTCCACGGAGGCGGAGGAGCACAGGAAGGAGAGGATGATCGAGACGGCTTCCCGGCCAACCTCCTCGGCGGATTTCCCCTTCGCGCCAAGGGCGAACGCGCCCGCACGCCCGTTTTCGAAGTTCGCAACGAGTCCGGCGAAGGCGCCGGGGAATGCGCCGCCCAGGTCAAGGACCCGCGAAGAGGTGAGGGTGCAGCCTCCAGCGGCGAGGAGTTTTTCCATCTCCGCGAGCATCCGCTTGGCAACGGAGACGGGAAGGGCGCTCACGGCGGCGATCGCTTCTACGGCGCGCAGGGGGCCGCGCTCCGAGAGCTCCAGGGAAGCGGGGGCAACGACCGGGGAGATTCGGCAACGCAGGACGCCGCCGCCCTTCGGGAAGTAGCCGGGGCGGACGAGCTCCGCACGGCAATCGTAGCCGGCCGCGGAGAGGATCGGGAGGAAGACGCGTTCGAGATAGTGGAAGCAGGGGCTCCAGGGGACATGGGTCCCGCCTTCGAGGTCGAGGTCGGTCGTGCCGCCCGCCAGCGAAAGCGGGACGAGGACGGTCTGGAGGACGAGGGCGGCGGAGCCGGCGGTGGGGATGACGCAACGGTATCGGCCGGAGCGGACGGGACGGGGACGGAACTCGATCTCGCGCGACCCCAACGCATCGCCTTCCACGTCGGCGAGCGAGATGTCCCGCGCGAGGCGCGCGCAGGCGAGATGCTGAGCGGCGAGGCCGGGATTGGAGCGGTTTGCGCGGATCTTCCGGATGCGGAAGGGCCGCCCGGTGAGAAGGGAAAGGGAGAGCGCGGTCCGGAAGATCTGCCCGCCCCCTTCTCCGAAACTCCCGTCGATGACGAGCATGGACTCAGGCTCCTCGCCGGCTTTCCGGCAGACCGAAGGCCCGGCGGGCGTTGTCCGTGGTGGCGGAGGCGAGGTCCTCCGGGGGAAGGTCCCGGAGCTCGGCGACAACCTCTGCGGTGGCGGCTACGAAGGAGGGCTCATTGGAGCGAGTGCGGGAGCGATGCGGCTCGGGAGTGAGGAAAGGCGAATCGGTCTCGAGGAGGAGGCGGTCGAGGGGGATCTGCTTCACGGCGGCGCGCAGGACGGCGGCCTTTGGGTAGGTCACCTGTCCGGCGACGGAGATGAAGCAGTTGCGGTCGAGAGCCCAGCGGATCATTTCCGTGTCGCCGGAGAAACAATGGAGGACGAGGGGGAGATGAACGGGATGGCGGGAAAGGAGGGCTCGGCAGTCGGCGTCCGCGTCGCGATTGTGGACGATGAGGGTCTTGGCGGATCGGACGGCGAGGTCCATGTGCCAAACGAAGAGCTCCCGCTGAGACGCTCCAGGCGAGAGGTCCCTGGCATAGTCGAGGCCGGTCTCGCCGACGGCGACGACGCGGGGGAGGCCGGCGAGGCGTTCGATCACGTCGAGGTCGGCGGGGGAGGCCGACTTCGCGTCGTGGGGATGGACGCCGACGGCGGCGAAGAGGAGGTCGTCAGCGCCCAGGAGCTTGACGGATCGCTCGCTTGCGGCGGCGGAAGTGCCGACGGTAATGACGGCGCGCAGGCCCGCCTCCCGCGCGCGGTCGAGGACCGCCCCGAGCGCGGAGGCGAACTGGGGGAAGTCGAGATGCGCGTGGGTATCGATGAGGTCCATGGGGCTCCTATGCCGGGGGGACAAAGGCATCCTCGATGAATCGGATCTCGTGGGAGGAGCCGGAGGCGGCGAAGATCACTTCGGCGACGTCGAAGCGCACGTCGGCGTCGACGATGGCGTGGCGCGCGAGGTACGCCTTGGCGGCGCGGGCGATGCGTTTCTGCTTGCGGGGGGTGACGGCCTCGGCGGGGAGGACGGCGTCAAGGGAGCTGCGTGCCTTCACCTCGACGAAGACGATCGTTCGCCCTTTGCGGGCGACGACGTCGATCTCGCCGAAGCGGGTGGCGAAGTTGGTCTGCAGGACCGACATGCGACGGCGAGCGAGCTCGGCGGCGACGAGCCTTTCGGCGTGGCGGCCGATGGACGGGAGGTCCCGCCGCCCGAGCGCGGCCCCGCAGGCGCGGGGTCCGCGGAGACGACTGAGGAAGGAGCGGCGGAGCTCAGGCGGTTGGGGCGGCCTTTTCTCGCGTGTCAACGCGACGCTCCTTCAGGCGCGCGGACTTGCCGGCGCGCTCGCGGAGGTAATAGAGCTTCGCCCGGCGGGTGCGGGTATGTTTCTTGGGGACGACGGCCACGACGCTCGGGGCATGGAGGGGGAAGACGCGCTCGACACCTTCGCCCTGGACGATGCGGCGGACGGTGAAGGATGCGCTCGTGCCGGAGCCGCTGCGGGCGATGACGACGCCGTTGAAGATCTGGACGCGCTCCTTCTCGCCCTCGACGATCTTGACGTGGACGTCCACGACGTCCCCGATCTCGAAGCGGGGGATCTCTTTCTTCATGCACTTCTGTTCAGCGAGTTTGATCAGGTCCACTTGAGTCATCCTTTCGTAAGCTCGCGAGGAGGTCGCCCCTGCGCAAGCGGGTCCGTTCGATCCGCTGGGCGTGACGCCAGCTACGGATCGCGTCGTGGTTCCCGCTGAGGAGGACGTCGGGGACGGTCATGTCGCGGAAAACGCGGGGCCGGGTGTACTGGGGGAAGTCGAGGAGTCCGTCCTGGAAGGATTCGCACTCGACGCTCTGCTCGTCGCCGACGACTCCGGGGATGAGACGGGCGACGGCGTCGAGGACGACCATCGCGGGGAGCTCGCCGCCGGAGAGGACGTAGTCGCCGATCGAGATCTCGCGGGGCGCAAGGCCCATACGGATGCGTTCGTCGAAGCCCTCGTAGTGTCCGGCGATGAGGAGGAGCCGTTCGGCGCGGGCCAGATCGCCGGCGATCGTCTGGCTCAGGGTTTCGCCCTGGGGGCAGAGGAGGATGCGGAGGGGCCGCGGGGGCTCCTCTTCGAGGGATTCGACGGCCTCGAAGACGGGCTCCGGCTTCATCACCATCCCCGGTCCGCCGCCGAAAGGGCGATCGTCCACGCTGCGGTGCGAATCGTGGGTCCAGTCGCGCAGGTCGTGAACGCGAAGGTCGAGGTGTCCCTTCTCGCGCGCGATGCGCAGAATCCCCTCGGCGCAGACGCCGGCGAACATATCAGGGAAAATGGTGAGGACGTCAATCCGCACGGTCGGCCTTCTTCTTCTTCTTGCGGGAGGAGGCGGTCTTCTTCCGGGGGACGGGGATGCCCTTGCGCTTGAGAATCTGCGCGACGGGGATGCTGGGCTGGGCGCCCTTCCCGAGCCAGTAGAGGATGCGCTCGACGCGCAGGGAGGTCTGTTTGACGGGATCTTTTTCGAGGGGATCGTAGTATCCGAGCTGCTCGATGACGCCGCCGTCGCGGGGGGCGCGCTGGTCGCAGACGTTGATTCGCCAGAAGGGGCGGTTCTTTCTGCCGTGCCGTTTCATTCTGATGCGGACCATTTCGTTCCTCCAACGGGTGAACGGGGGATCGCCGAAGCAGATCAACGTCTTCTTCGGGCGTGTTTCTTCCTTTTCTTTTCCTTTTTCTTTTTCGGCATCATGGCGGGGCCCTTCTTGCGCAGGCCGCTCAGGGCCAGAGCCGGGCCGCCCCTTCCGGGCGCACCCGCAAGGGACGCCTTGGAGAAGTCGAACTTGCGCATCATGTCGCGCATCATGCGGAACTGTTTGAGGAGGTCGTTCACGACGCCGGGCGTCGTGCCGCAGCCTCGGGCGATGCGGTTTCGGCGGGAGTGGTCGATGGTGTCGGGGTCGTTGCGCTCCCCGGGGGTCATGGACTGGATGACGGCCTTGGTGTGGACGAGCTCCTTGGGATCGACCTGGTCGAGGAGCTCCTTCCGCGCGCCGAAGCCGGGGATGAGGGCGAGGACGTCCTGGAGGGGTCCCATCTTCTGCATGGCGTTGAGCTGAGTGAGGAAGTCGTCGAGGGTGAAGGCGGCCTTGCGGAGTTTCTCGCGGAGCTTGGCGGCCTCCTCGGCGTCGATCGCCTGCTGGGCCCTTTCGACAAGGGAGACGACGTCGCCCATGCCGAGGATGCGGCCGGCCATGCGGTCGGGGTGGAACTCCTCAAGGCGGTCGAGTTTCTCGCCGGTGGTGACGAACTTGATGGGCTTGCCGGTGACCTTGCGGGTGGAGAGCGCGGCGCCGCCTCGCGCGTCGCCATCGAGCTTGGTAAGGATGACGCCGTCGAGCGCGAGCCGCCTGTCGAACTCGGCGGCGGAGTTGACGGCGTCCTGGCCGGTCATGGCGTCGCAGACGAGATAGGTCTGGTGGGGCTTGACGAGCCGGACGACCTCTTCGAGCTCCCTCATCATCTCATCGTCGATGTGGAGGCGTCCGGCGGTATCGAGGATGACGACGTCGCGGGCCTTGTCGGCGGCCTCGCGCAAGGAGTCGTGACAGATGCGGGGGGCGGGGGTATTCGGCTGGAAGAAGACAGGGACGTCGATGCTCTTCCCAAGGATCTGGAGCTGCTCGATGGCGGCGGGTCGGCGGATGTCCGCGGCGACGAGGAGGGGACGCTTGCCCTTCGCGGCGAGGAACCTGGCAAGCTTGGCGCAGGTGGTGGTCTTTCCGGAGCCCTGGAGGCCCGCCAGCATGAGGACGGTGGGACCGTCGGGGGCGAAGGGGATGGAGGAGTCGGCGGGGCCCATCAGCGCGACGAGCCGGTCGTGGACGATCTTGACGATCTGCTGGCTGGGCTGAACGGAGCGCAGGACGTGTTCGCCGACGGCCTCGGCGGTCACCTCGTCGACGAAGTCCTTGACGACGCGATAGTTGACGTCGGCCTCGAGGAGGGCGATGCGGACCTCGCGCATGCCGTCGCGGATGTCGGACTCGGTGAGCTTGCCGCGCAGGCCGAACTTCCGGAGCACCGTGGTCAGGTTGGAACTCAAGGATTCGAACATGGCCTTAGGAATGGCTCCCCGCGTTAGAGGCGCTTTGCCGGAAACGCTTTACAGATCCGTCATTTTACGCACCGGAGGCCGATGTATCAAGCAGGAAAACGCCAGCGGCCGCACGCGGGGGCACCACGCCCCACGACGGGACCGCTGCGCAGGTCCCTTGGGAGGAACGAGTTAGCCGGGAGGATCCGAACAGTCGAACATTTGATTTGACTGGGATTTGGGGCTAGGGTCAAATACGCAAAGCCCACAAAGACCACGAAGGACACAGAACACCAGGGTCAGCGGATGAAGGAAGTATTCACGACGACCGAGGCGGTGCGAATCTGCCACATCTCCAAGCAGAAGATCGTCAACCTTTTTGACGAGGGCAAGATCAAGGGGTTCCGGATTCCCAGCGCCGGGGGCGGGACGGGAGGGGCGCGCCGGATCCCCCGGAACGCGCTCATCGAGTTCATGCAGGAGCACGGGATCCCCACGGACGTGTTACTAGCGCTCAAGAAGAAGGTCCTGATCGTGGACGACGACCCGTCGAGCGTGGAGCTCCTTCGGGCCATGTTCGAGGGGGACGAGGACTACGAGATCGAGACGGCGACGACAGGAAGCGAGGCGGCGCTGAAGGCGGGAGCGTCCAAGCCGGACCTCATCCTTCTCGACATCATGCTGCCGGACCTCGACGGCGATGCGATATACCATTCGATCCGCAAGTCCGGGGGGTTCGAGGGGACGAAGGTGGTCGTGGTGTCCGCGCTGAGCGACGACAGGTGGCGGCAGAAGATGCTCGCCGCCGGGGCGGACGACTACGTCACGAAGCCGATCGACGTGGCCGAGCTCAAGAAACGAGTGACCGAACTTCTGGAGGCGGAGTAGATGACGACGAGCGGAGCGACGGGGATGTTGTCGGCGTTGATGGATGCCCGGGCGACGTATTTCGCGCGGCGGAAGGCGCTCGCATGGCCGGTGAAGCTTTGGCTAGCGTGCGGGCTAGCGATCCTTACGGGGGTGAGCGCGCAGGTCGTGATCCCGCTTCCATTCACCCCGGTGCCGATCACCGGGCAGGTCTTCGCGGTGTTACTCGCGGGGATCGCGCTCGGGGGGAGGTGGGGTGCGGCGAGCCAGGGGATCTATGTCGGGGCAGGGACGCTGGGAATGCCGTGGTTTGCGGGGGGGACGTCGGGGCTGCCGGTGTGGGCAAGCGGCGGATACCTGATCGGCTTCGTCGCGGCGGCGTATGTGATCGGGACTCTCAACGAGAGGCACGAGCGGATGCGCACGCTCGCGGGACAACTAGTGAGCATGGCGATGGGGATCGGGGTGATCTACGCTTTCGGGGCGGCGCAGTTCGCGATCGTGATGCACGCGAACGCGGCGCAGGTGTGGACGGGAGCGATCATGCCCTTCATCGCGGTGGACGCGGTCAAGGCGTTAGCGGCCGCCGGGGTCGCGAGGGTCATCCAGCCCAGGAAACTCCCGAGTTGAAAAAAGAACCCAAGCCGAGCGGGAAGGCGTCCCGCAGCCACGGGACCCCCCTACCGGTACGGGCCCACCATTTCCTGTGCATAGCGGGGTTCCGGGGGAAGGGGTACTCGGACGCTTTCGTGCGCGGGATGGAACACGTGACGAAAAGGCTTCGGCGCGATCCGGAGTTGCGGGTGCGGATCATGGCGACGTGCGACGCCATCTGCGAGGCATGCCCGCATCAGCGGGGAGGAAGGTGCATCCGGGCGGAGGAAGGGGAAACCGTCGAGGAGCGGGACCACAGAACGGCGAAGCTCCTGGGCTTGCGAATGGGAGCGCGGATGACGGCGCACGATGTGTACGCGCGGATCGCAAGGAAGCTTGGGGAAGGGATCGGGATCGACGCGCTGTGCGGGGAGTGCGAGTGGAGGCGGTACCCGTTCTGCACGGAGGGGCTCGAAGAGCTCCGGGGAGGCCGGTTTTTCAGAGAAAGGGAAAAAGAACGGGCAGAGGAAGGCGAGAAGAGGGTTGATTCCGAAGAGGGGCAGACGTAGTTTGCGGGTGTGCTCTATTGCCGCGAGGCGGCATAGCGGTCGAGTGCGGCGGGTTCTTGAGGAGCAGCCAGCCGGACCCAGACCATTGCATAGAAGCCGTTGCGAGGACTCTGAAAACAGCCTAGCGCCATGGTTGACCCAGACTCGCGAGACTCGGCGCGATCACGCGGCCGGCATCGAGAGGCGTGGGACAAGCTGTTCGAAGCTTTTCCAACGAAGAAAGCCGCCTCCCGGAAACGGAGCTCACCCAATGAAGTATGACACGGCGCTGCGGAACGAAACGGCAAGGCGGATCGAGGAGATCGGCTCGGCGGACATCCTCGTGGGAATCCCCTGCTACAACAACCAAGAGACGATCGGCCACGTGATACGGATGGTGACCGAAGGACTTGCCACGCATTACAAAGACAGCAAGAGCGTGATTGTGATCGCGGACGGGGGCTCGACCGACGACACTCGGGAGGTCGCGCGCGACGCGGAAATCAAGCCATGGCAGGAGCGGGTCATCTCCATCTACCGGGGTGTGGCCGGCAAGGGAAGCGCGCTGCGATCCGTGTTTGAAGCCGCCAAGCGGTTAGACGTGCGGGTGTGCGCGATGGTGGATTCCGACCTGCGCAGCATCTCACCCGACTGGGTCAAGTATCTGATGGAGCCGGTGCTGGAGAAGTCGTATCAGTTTGTGGCACCAGTGTATGTGCGGCACAAGTACGACGGCACGATCACAAACAACGTGGTTTACAACCTCACCCGCGCGCTCTACGGCAAGCGCGTGCGCCAGCCGATCGGCGGCGATTTCGCCATCTCGCGAGATCTTGCGGAGTATTACGCGGAACAGGACGTATGGCAGACGGACGTAGCGCGGTTCGGGATTGACATCTGGATGACGACAAGCGCCATCACCAAGGGGTTTCGTGTCTGCCAGAGCAACCTCGGCGTCAAGATCCACGACGTGAAGGATCCGGGACAGCACCTGGGCCCCATGTTCTGCCAGGTTCTTTCCGCTCTGTTTGCGCTCATGGAACAGTATGAGGGGATCTGGAGGAGCGTAAGCGGAAGCAAGGCGATCGAGACGTTCGGATTTGAGGGGGGACAGGAACCCGAGCCCGTCCAGGTGAATCTGGAGGGAATGGTCGATCGGTTCAAGACGGGGCACAGTCAGTTCTCCCCTCTTTGGCGCAAGGTGTTTTCCAAGAAATGCCAAGGCGAAATCGACAAGGCCGCCGCGCTGGAGGCGAAGGACTTTCATCTGCCCACCGAGGCCTGGATCAAGATCCTGTACGAGTTGGCCGCCACGTTTCACCTTTGGAAGTTGAACCGCGCGAAACTTCTTGAAACGATGACGCCGCTTTATCTGGCGAGGGTCGCGTCGTTCGTGAGGCAAAGCTGGGAAATGTCCTCGGAGGAAGCGGAGCGCCTGGTGGAGCAGCAGGCGGAGAAGTTTGAAGAGCAGAAGGGATACCTGATCAAGGTGTGGGACGAGAAATCCGCTGAAAAGGATGGGGGCGGCAGGCAGGCATAGCAGCGGCTGTCAGGGCGGCCGACTTGTCGCGAAACTGAGTAGTCGAGACGCGGCGGCGACTAGCAGGGACCGGCCGAAGGCGCTTGGCTCCTTGCTCAGGCGCGAAGAGCAGATTACCTCCGAGTGTCTGAAACCGGCTTGAGTCAGGGCCTCCGGAGAAAGCATTGGAAAAAGCAAGCAAGAAGGCTTGCAAATACGGGTAGATGGCGATAGAAACAGCTTTGCGCCACACGTGCGGAGAGGTGGCAGAGCGGTCGAATGCGGCGGCTTGCTAAGCCGTTGAGGGTCGTAAAGACCCTCCCCGGGTTCGAATCCCGGCCTCTCCGCCAAGCCACTCGACATGCAAGCTCCTGATCTTCAACGCGGAAAACCCGTCCTCCTGCATCGCTCAGACATCCTCGGCAGCCGGGGCCTTGTCGCGGCGAAACTGGTGTTTGACTGCCCAACACCAAGAGGTATCATGGAGGCGCAGGGATGGGTCCGCAGCAGATGGGATAGAGAGAGTTCGCGGACAGCCGCACGTCAACCCACGCAACACGGCGCCTCTTCCCCCGGAGGCACGGGGTCGTGCACGCGAACAGGCTTCTCTCCTTCGGGTGGTGCGACCATGGAGAGCGCAG
>JAZDKG010000231.1:0-7300 GCA_043803205.1 Planctomycetota bacterium | reverse complement strand
GCTAAGGCGCTGCACGAAATTGAGCACGAGCCGCTCCAGCGGCAGGATCTCCACCGCTAGACCCGCCCAGCCGCCCAGCGCCGCGCCCGCCTCGAACGTCGCCCCGTCCGCAAGCGCGTCGGACAACTTCGTGTTCGGCGCGTGGCGCTCGACGATCTCCCGCGCCAGCTCCATCCCGCACAGCACCCCTTCCTCCCGCGCTGCGAACGTCCCCTCGATCGTCTCACAGCGGAAGAGCGCCTTCGTCGTGATGTCCCCGCCCCCGATGTCCTCCGCGATTCCCAGCTCCACGAGCAGCCGTACGTCCTCGTAACGGATCTTCTCCACGGGATTCTCCTCTTAGGGCTCTAACAAGACCAGGCGCGAGTCGCGTTGCAAGCGCGACGGCGTCTGATGCAAGGCGCGACGAGGAGGCATATCAAGAGAACGATATGGCGACGAGGAGCAACGCAGCAGCAGACGCCAGCCCGCTGCAACCCGAAGGGACGCGCCCACTTCCACGCCATCATATCAGTCATCCTTCTCAAAGCGTCGCGGCCGTGTCTGGTCTTGTTAGAGCCCTTAAGCTTATCGTCCCGGCAGCCTCGCACGCCCCCGGACGCTTCCGCGCCGGGGCTTCTCGACCCCCCTCTTCCCCATCCGCCTGCGGATCTCAAGGATCTCGTCCCGGATCCGCCCCGCCTCCTCGAACTCCAGCGCCTCCGCCGCCTCGTACATCTCCCGCTCAAGCTGCGCGAGATGCTCCTGCGTCAGGTAGCTGTCCTCGTCCTGTCGCACCGCCTCCCGCGCCAAATCCTTGTGCGCGATCTCCTCCTCGATCCCCTTGCGGATCGCCTTGCGGATCGTCTCCGGACGGATCCCGTGCTCCTCGTTGTACGCGAGCTGCATCTCGCGCCTCCTGCCCGTCTCCTCGATCGCCCGCCGCATCGCCTCCGTCATCTCGTCCGCGTACAGCACCACCTCCGCGTTCACGTTCCTCGCCGCCCGCCCGATCGTCTGGATGAGCGACGTCTGACTGCGCAGGAACCCCTCCTTGTCCGCGTCCAGGATCGCCACCATGCTCACCTCCGGCAGATCTAGTCCCTCCCGCAGCAGGTTCACCCCCACGAGCACGTCGAACTTCCCCTCCCGCAGCTCCCGCAGCACCTCCACCCTCTCGATCGTGTCGATCTCGCTGTGCAGATAGCTCGTCCGACAGCCCTCCTTCGCTAGATACTCCGCCAGCTCCTCCGCTAGACGCTTCGTGAGCGTCGTCACGAGCACCCGGTCCCCCATCGCCACGCGCTTGCGCACCTCGCCGATGAGGTGCGTCACCTGTGTCCGCGCCTTCTCCACCCGGATCACCGGGTCGACGAGACCCGTCGGCCGGATGACCTGCTCCACGACCTCGCCCCCGCAGCGCCCCAGCTCCCACTGCGCCGGCGTCGCGGAAACGTAGAGCATCTGCTTCATGAGCCCCAGGAACTCCTCGAACCGCAGCGGCCGGTTGTCCAAGGCGCTCGGGAGCCTGAACCCGTGCTCCACCAGCGTCATCTTCCGCGAGTGGTCCCCCTCGTACATCCCCCGGATCTGCGGGATCGTCACGTGCGACTCGTCGATGATGAGGAGAAAGTCGTCCCGGAAATAGTCGATGAGCGTATACGGGCGCTCCCCGGGACCCCGCCCCGCTAGGTGCCTCGAATAGTTCTCGATCCCCGGGCAGTACCCGATCTCCTGCATGAGCTCCATGTCGTAGCGCATGCGCGCCTCCAGCCTCTGCGCCTCCAGCAGCTTCCCCTCGTCCCGCAGCTCCGCCAGCCTCCCCTCGAGCTCCTCCGCAATCGTCCCCTGCGCCCGCGTGATCCTGTCCTCAGGCATCACGAAATGCTTCGCCGGATACAGAATCACCGACTCCTCCCGCCGAAGCACCTCCGCGCTCACCGGGTCGATCACCGCGATCGACTCAAGCTCCTCCCCGAAAAGCTCCAGCCGGTACGCGAACTCCTCGTACGCCGGATACACCTCCACCACGTCCCCCAAGACCCGGAACGTCCCGCGCTCGAGCGCTAGGTCATTCCGGCGGTACTGCATCGTCACCAGCTTCCCCAGCACCTGCTTGCGGTCCACCGTCGCCCCCGCTTCGAGCACCACCAGCATCGCCTCGTAGTCCTCGGGCGACCCCAGCCCGTATATGCACGAAACGCTCGCCACGATCACCACGTCCCGCCGCCCCATCAGCGCCGACGTCGCCCTCAGCCGCAGACGGTCGATCTGCTCGTTGATCGACGCGTCCTTCTCGATGTAGATGTCCCGCTGCGGGATATACGCCTCGGGCTGGTAGTAGTCGTAGTACGACACGAAGTACCCCACCGCGTTCTCGGGAAAGAACTCCCGGAACTCCCCGTAGAGCTGCGCCGCCAACGTCTTGTTGTGGCTGATGACAAGGGTCGGCTTGTCGAGCGCCTCGATCACGTGCGCCATCGTGAAGGTCTTCCCCGACCCCGTCACCCCCAGGAGCGCCTGCTCCCCGCGCCCGCGCCGGTACCCCTCCACGAGCTTCCGGATCGCCTGCGGCTGGTCCCCCCTCGGCTCGAACGGACTGTAGAGCTTGAACTCACCCACGGCCGGCGTTGACCTTTCCCTCCCCCCCGCCCTGGACCTCCACGCGGTTGCGCCCGGCTTTCTTCGCCCGGTAGAGCGCCTGGTCCGCCGACGCGATCAGCGCCTCCGCGTTCCGCACCGTCGCGTCCGCGCACGCGACCCCCGCGCTCAACGTCACCTGGATTGTATGCCTCCCCACCTTGGTTTTCACGAGCGCTGCCCGGGCCCGGATGCGCTCCGCTAGGATCGCCGCCTCCGCGATCGTTGCGCGCGGCAGGAGCGCCGCGAACTCCTCCCCCCCGTACCGGTACGCGCTCTCCCCGCGCCGCATCGACCCCGCGATCGCGTCCGCGATCCCCTTGAGCACCTCGTCCCCCGCTAGGTGCCCGCGCTTGTCGTTCACCTGCTTGAAATGGTCGATGTCCATCATGAGGAGCGCGCACGGCGTCCCGCAGACTCGGGACCCGTCCTCCCGGAACTGCCCCCGCAGGTCCTCGAGCAGCTTCGCGCGGTTGTAGAGGTTCGTCAGGCGGTCCCGCACCGCTAATCTCGCCCGGTAGGTGTGCTGCAGCGTAATCGCTAAATGTGTCGAAATGTCCCGCACGTCCCCTTCCGCTGCCTCCGCCTCGCGCCGCCGCGCCTGCGCCGGTCCCTCCATCGAGATCCCCGCGTAAAGGATGCCGATCAACGCGTTGTCCGCTAGGAGCGGCGCCGCTAGGGCTAAGAACTCCTCGTCCCCGCCTTTTCGGATCGCGCGCTCCCGGAAGCTCGCCGCGACGAGCGACGTATCCACCGCCTCCGAGATCACGTACCCCGACGTCGTCACCTCGCCCCGCCGGATGTACACCGCCGGCACCGGCTCTCCCTCGCCCTCCACAAGGAAGATCGCCGCCTCCTCCGCCCGCGTGATCCCTTCCACGATCCGGATCAGCTCCTTGAGCACCTCGTCGAACCGCGTCTCGTCCGTCGACACCCGAGAGAGCTCCCGCATCGCCGTGAGAAGCTCCACCTGACTCCGCAGGTGCCGCAGCCTCCCGTCCTGCGCCTCGACCATCCGCAGCGCCGCTTCCCTCTCCCTCTCGATCTCCCGTCGCGTCGCGTCCCGCCGCAGGACGAGCACGCCCAAATACGCGCTCCATCCCGCCGCCGCCAAAGTCACCCCGACCGCCCCCCACCCCCATGCCTCCCGCCACGCGCTCCCCGGCTCCGTGCGGAGCATCACCCCGGCTAAGATCCCCGCCGCTGCGATCCCAAGGACCGGCAAAAAGACTCCAAGGACCTTCCCCACTTGGTTCCGTCCTCCGTCCCCCGTCCCCTCTAGTTGCTCCCGAGTATACTTTACCCCGAATCCCCCTTCAAGGAGACCCCTCGCCGCACGAGGCCAACGGCCGCATCCGCTCGATCGTCGCCCGCGTGATCCCCTTCACCCGCGCGAGGTCCTCGATCTTCTCGAAAGGCCCTCCCTTTGCCCTCTCCTCGGCGATTCCCCGCGCCAACGCCGGCCCGATCCCCGGAAGGGTGGCAAGCTCCTCCTCGGGCGCCCGGTTCACGTCCACCGGCGCAAACGCGCCCGCCGGCATCCCCTCCCGCTTCTCCCTCTCCATGCGCCTCACCGATACGAAATCGTACGCGATCACCGCTAAGAGAACCGCCGCCCCCCCCGCCAAGATCACCCGTCGCCCATCCCGCATCATCCGCGTCCTATTCCCTTGCCTCCGCGCCGGAGTTCACCCGCCGCATGGCGGGCGTCTCTGCGCGAGGCCATCCCCTGTCTCTTCCTTCGTGCCCCCTTCGTGTCTTGGTGTCTTCGTGGCTATCCTTCTTCCTGCGTCTCTGCGTCCTTCGCGTCTTTGCGTGATGTCTTCTCCTACCCCAGCTTCCGCCTCTTCGCCAGCGCCTCCTCGTTCACAAGGTTCGTCGGCCTCTCCCCCCGCAGCATCTGCACGAGATTCGTCGCCGCCATCGTCGCCATCCGCGTCCGCGTCTCGATCGTCGCGCTGGCGATGTGCGGCACGACCACCGCGTTCGGAAGGCTGGCAAGCCCCGGCGCAAGCGCGGGCTCCTCCTCATACACGTCAAGACCCGCCCCGCCGATCTTTCGTTCGCGCAACGCCTCGACCAGCGCCTTCTCATCCACCACGGGTCCCCGGCTCGTATTGATGAGATACGCCGATTTCTTCATCATCCCGAGCTCTCGCTTCCCAATGAGATGCCGCGTCTCGGCGCTCAGGTTCACGTGCACGCTCACGAAGTCGCTCTCCGCCAAAAGCTCCGGCAGCGGCGCCCGCCGCGCCCCCACCTTCTTCTCCAAGTCCTCATTCCTTCTCTCGTCCGCGTAGAGAACGCGCATCGAAAACCCCGCGGACCGCAGCGCCACCGCAGTCCCGATCCGCCCCGCCCCGATGATCCCAAGGGTCCGCCCCGTGATGTCTCCCCCCAAAAAAAGCATCGGCCCCCATCCTTTGAACTTCCCCGCCCGCGTGTAGGCGTCGGACTCGACGATCCTCCGCGCTAGGCTGAAGAGGAGCGCCCACGCGTGGTCCGCCGTCGCGTTCGTAAGCACCCCGGGCGTGTTCGACACGAGGATCCCCCGCTTCGTCGCCTCCGCGACGTCGATGTTGTCGAACCCCACCGCGTAGTTCGCGAACCCCACCGCCCGCGTCGCCGCGTTGAGAACCGCTAGGTCGATCTTGTCCGTGAGAAGGCACAGCACCCCGTCGCATCCCCCTACTTTCCCCTGAAGCTCCTCGTGCGTAAGCACGCGGTCTTCTTCGTTCACCTCCACGCTCGAGCAGCTCTCGCGCAGGATGTCGATCCCCGCTTGCGGGATCCGTCGCGTGACATACACTTTCGCTTTCATCCGATTTCCCTTCCCTTTCCTCTCGGAGCACGTCACGTCCCGTTGCCCGTCATGATATGCAAGTGGTCTGTTTGGGTGCAGCGAGTCAGGCGGGTTCGCCGAGGGCCATAAACTCCTCCAAGATTGCCGCGGCGTTCTCAGTGGGGGTTTCCGGCATGAGGGCCTTTGCAGGCGCAAGCATGTACCCACCTCCCCTACCCATTCGGCTGGCGAGCATGCGGATTTCCGAGCGCAACTCGCGGGGGGTGCCGAAGGGGACTATGCTCTGGGAACCCAGGCCGCCCCAGAACGTCAGTTGTCGGCCGTAGCGCTCCTTCAACTTGTAGGGGTTCATGCCGTGGGCTTCGGGCTGAACGGATTGAAGCACGTCGAGGCCGATCTCGATGACGTCCGGCATGATATCGACGATGGAACCGCAGCAGTGCGTCAGGACGATCTTGCCGGCGGCCTTCGCCTTTGCATACAGTGTGGCGACGTTCGGTTTGATGAATTGGCGCCAACGCTCGGGGCCGATGATGACGCCTCTCTGATCGCCCCAGTCATCACTGAACATGATACCGTCAAGGGGAAGCTCCAAGAGGCGATCCACGAGCTGAAGTTGATGGTCGGCGATGGCGGCGAGCAAATCCTCGAAAAAGGCGGGCTCGGCGGCGACGTCGGTCAGGAGATCGAGGAAGCCGCGCATCATCCAACTTCGCTCGAAGAGGCCCGCGCCGAGGCGCCCGACAGTCAGGCAATCAGCGTGTCTTGCTATCTCCGCACGGGCGTTTTCGGCCCAGTCTTTGGTGGCGATGGTCTCGGGGTCAGGGAAGCGATAACCGCGAAGGGAAGGTGTCTTGAGAACGGGCGCCTCGATGTGGGCAGGGCGTCTATCGGTCCGCCACACGGTTCCGTAGATGTCCTTTGAACATCCCGGAGCGTCCCAGCGCACGCCCTCGTCGAAACCGGCGCAGGCAACGACGTAGTCGTGGTATTTGTTGCGCCAGGAGGAATAGCCGTAGTACGCGTCGAGCTCTCGAGCGACGACATCCTCCGCGGAGAAGGTATACGGGCACAGGGACGTCTCCTGGTGGTTGATCGCGCGGTATGCAATCGCCTTTCGGTCAAGGCCCATGTGATGTCGTCTCGCAATATGCGTTTACTGGATGCTATCGACCAGTCGGCCAACTCTCCGCCAGGATGCCGAGGGCATTATGGGAGACAGAGGAGGCGCCCTGCAAGCTTCTCTCTCTGTTATTCTGAGGCACTCAAGAACGCGTAGACATTCCCGTCGAAAACGGAAAAAGGGGACGGGATTCTTTTCGGATAGCCACCTCCCGCGCCAAGACCCTTACCACGTACCACTCTACCACTCTTGCCGCCCCATCCGGAGGGACACGTTCCATCGTGTCCGCCGTTCCTGTCCCAAACCGACCGACGCCCCAACGGCCTTACCACGTACCACTCCTGTCTTCCGTCGCCCCCTACCTCCTCACCAGCACCTTATACGTGTATCCGATCTCCGCTCCCCCCCCCGCCTCAAGCCCGATCTCCCACACGAGCTCGAGCGCCGGGTTCATCCGCGCTAAGCCCTTCGCTAGCCTCTTCACCTCCGCTTTCGGCGTCGTCTCCGTAAGCTCGCCTGAAAGCGCTTTTCTAACCTCCAGCTTGATCGCCTTCGCAAGATAGTTCGTCACGCGCAGCTCGCCCTTGATCGTGATCCTGTCGTAATGGTACCCGTAGTGCTGGACGGCGTCCCGCTCCCGCTCCACCTCGTACTCCACCTGCTCCGGCTTCACGGACGTCGTCTGCGTGATCTTCACCGTCGTCTTCGCGCTCGCCGGCGTAAACCCCAAAACGTCCTGCCCCAGGATCGCCCCC
>JAZDKG010000230.1:0-5230 GCA_043803205.1 Planctomycetota bacterium | reverse complement strand
TCGAAGGAAGGAAGGAAGGCACCCCGCGAAGGAAGGAAGGCGGCCCTCGCCCCACCCCGCAGTCATTGTCCAAGGGGTCCGGCCCGCCCGGTCGTTGGGACGTATGGGCTTCGGCTATTTTTTCTTCAAAAGAGTGGGGTTGCCTCGCCTATGGGGGGGGGCGAAGATAGTAGCGAAAGCGAAAGTCTAAAACGGGTGTTTTTAGGATTATGCATGGTTTTTGGGGAGTGGAGGGTTTATCGACGAAATCATTAAGGAATGGAGGGTAGTGGAGGGTTAGGGGCTGTTTTCCAAACTTATCTCTGATGAATCTCACGTAGGAAAGTTTAGGGAAGTGCCTCTAACCCTCCACTTGCTAAGAAAAACCCTCCACTAACCCTCCACCCATTTTCTGGCGATGCCGAGGTAGACGTTCCCGTAGTTGCGTTTAACTCGGATGAATTTATCGGCACACTTTCGCCCAAAGGAAGTGGCGCTGAGTGTCTCTCTGGCGTTCATGGAATGGGCGTGTGCCCAGGTGAGGTAATGCTTGTAGAGGTCGGAGGTTTGGACCTCAGAGTTCTCGGTGAGTTCGCAGGTTTCGTCGATGAAACAGCCAAGGGGGTCGGAGTCGGCGCGGTAGGTGGCGGTGGCCTCAGAGACGGCGCCGGGTGTGGTCAACCCGTGTGATTGCCAGTGGAGGCATCCGGCGACGAGCCAGGCGAGGATGCCTGGGGCTTCGAGGAGGAGTTCGTCTTTGAGGGTGAGGTTGTCAGTGGTGCCCTCGAAGCGTTGGGTGAAGGGAATTTGTCGGATACGTCGCCACATGCCCTCGGATTCGTCGGCGACGCGTGGGAGTTCGTTGGTGGAGAGCCAGATTTTGCAGGCGGGTCGGAACTCGAACGGGCGGCCGTAGGGATGGCGAGCGTTGACTTTCTCACCGCCGGTGACGTCTTTGAGGCGGGAGGAGTGGAGCCATTTCCCGGAGCCTTCAGCGGCCGAGACGAGACGCATGCCATCAAGACTGGCCAGGTCGTAGGAGGGGGCCCCGGGTTGGGCCTGTTCGAAGGTGGAGAAGGCGGCGACGTGGGCGTAGTCGCCAAGGACGCGGCCGACGATGTCCAGAAGGGTTGATTTTCCGTTTCTGCCGCGGCCATAGAGGAGGAAGAAGCATTGCTCGCGCATGTCGGAGGTTAAGGAGTAGCCGAGGGCGCGCCAGACGAAGGTGGCGACGTCGGGGTCGGGAAGGACTTCCCGGATGAACTGCTGCCATCTGGGACAGGGCGTTTGGGGATCGAAGGGGTGTCCGGTCGACGCGGTGACGCGATCGGCGGGGGTGCCATCGCGAAGTTCGCCAGTACGGAGGTCAACGAGTCCGTTGGCGCAGCCAAGGAGCCAGGGGTCGCGGTCCCAGGTGTCACCGGCGTCGGCGAGGGGGAGGATGCTCTTGGCGAGGGTGACGATGTTGTCGACGCCGACTTTCCGATCGAACTTCAGCCAGTGTGTCATGACGCGTTGCCGGACGACGGCGTCTTCGAGGGTGAGCGCAATCTGCTGCATGTGGCGGACATGGTCAATCGCGAATCGGATCACGTCGTTCGACGGGTCCGGAGCCCAGCGGTGTTGGGTGAAGATGAGCCAACGGCCACGTCGGAAGTCCCAGCGGATCCGGTCAGCGTAGGCGGCGGCAAAGGCTTCGGCGGCGCCGAGTTCGGTGAGGGGAAATGGGGGGAGCGTGTCGAGCCCACCGGGGGGGGCGGGACTGTCGGGGGCGATACTGACCGGAGGGAGAGGGGGAGGAGCCGACTGCAGCCGTGCCGGGGCACCGTAACCCTGGGCGGCGAGGGCCCTGGCGGCTGAGGAGTGGTCCCCGGAGAAGTTCAGGAGGGCGTAGGCGGAGAACTTCGAGAGCGTGCCCTGGGTCGGGAAGGGGGTTGAGGTGCTGAACACCTTCAGGGTGTCGGTCCCGCGGTGGTTGGAGGTAGCGGACATGCCGGAGTCTTTGCCGGGCCGGCGCCAGTGTGTCTCGTCACCGCGGGTGAAGACGGGGGTCCATCCGTAGGGGTCCAGGACTTCAGACCACGTGGCCCGCTGGTTGAAGTCATCACCCGGTCGCCGGTCGACCGTCGGGGCCGTACGGGGCGGAGCGGGAGCGGGGTCGAGGACTTCGTTGAAGGTCTGGGCAAGATGGTGCAGGTCGTCGCGTTCGGTGGGGGTGAGACGGGGGATCGTGGCGAAACTGCCAGCGCGCTTGATGTAGGGCTTTCCGGTCTGGTGCACGGGGCCGGAACTGGGGGCCAGAATGACGTAACCGCCCTCACCTCGTGTTTCAATCAGCACCTCGGGCGTGCCGTTCGCTCCGGGGCGGCTGGCGAGTTTGAGATTCCCGGCGATGACCCGGCATCGGTAGAGCCAATGCACGCCGCCGGCCGGCGAGTCCTCGACGTACCCGGTTTCGAGTTTGGCGAGAAGGTCACTCAGATCGGCTTGCTGTGCCAGCGACTTAAAGGCTTCGTAAGTGTCGCGGTCGTCGAACTCGAGACATTCGAGGTTGCCGGAGACTTTGCCGCAGGCGGTCCCCATACCGAGCCGGGGGCCCCACCAGGCGCGGAGTTGCGGTTCCGGGGCGCACTGGTGCATGTAGGGCGTCCAGACGCCGACACTCTGGTGTGGACCGTTCGGAGGCCAGTGTGGCGCGGGGCGTTTGGAACCATCTTCGGCGGGGGGAATGAGGGAGAGTCCGGCACGGACCGCTTCTGAGGCGGCTTCTTGGAT
This sequence comes from Planctomycetota bacterium, assembly GCA_043803205.1. Lineage (GTDB taxonomy): Bacteria > Planctomycetota > DG-23 > JAZDKG01 > JAZDKG01 > JAZDKG01. The sequence continues at coordinate 2,476 of JAZDKG010000230.1, read as the reverse complement.
GGCAGTCATTGAAGACCTGAGTGCGCGATGACGAGTGCAGAAGGGAAACTCGTGATGTCGAACCACTGAAATTCTGTCGCTCCATCGGGATTGACCTGTCTCCCAGAGATGATGTGTCGCGTGTCTGCCGGGAGACGCCCATCGAGAATGAGTGCCGCTCGCCATGCGGCGAGGTTGAGCAACCACCAACACGTCAACGTGGGGGTGGTCTCCGCGGCATGTCCATAGAAGAACCAATCGCCCCATCCTTCAATGAGTTTCATGAGTTCTGTTTTGGCTCCGCTCGTCCGTTTGCTGCGGATGGTGAACTGATTGGGATAGCGACTGGAGTAGCCAGCGCGTCTCACGCGACAGGCGATCGTCAGGCGTGTCGCTTGGAAGACGACTAAATCCGAGGCTTCTCGCCGATCCTGTTCGAGTGAGGATGGGACCAACACATAGGGGCCGATCACGCGTCTGAGTTCAGGGATGAACTGGTCAGACCAGGTACGGTCGGTGGTGTACGACGACATCAACGTGCCTCCTTCCCCCACCCCTCGAACCCGTCGAGGTGTCGTCGATTGAACATATCCAACCTGCGTCCGCCCGTGACGCGGCGCACGACATCGTAAAACGCGTCAGGTTTCTCGCTGTGGCTAGTCCGATCGGCACTGAAACAGAGAGGAAAACCCTTCGTGTCCAAGAACGCGGGCTTCCCTTTTCTCGCATAGAGCGCAAATTCGCAGTTGTACTGCGGGAGACCCACCGGCTGCATCCCTCCGGGTTTGTGCCAGACAAAGGCGCAGATGTAGGACAGCCCCCACGATGTCAGCACTGCAAAGGCGTCTGGCAAAAACCGCTGTGTTGTCCAGAGCCAGACGTGGCAATCAGTCGCCACGGGGATCAGTAAGGCGTGGATCTCAGCGAGCGTCATCGTGGGATAGTCGAGATGGACCTGATTTGGTCGTTCATCGCGTTCGATCTTCTGAAGGGGCCACGGCGGGTCCACGACGATAACGTCGTACACGCCGTCGATGGTCTTTTGTTCAAGGATGGCGACATCTGCTAACTTCGCCGCAACGGCCTCGCGCTTCACTTCGCGTGTGGCTTCTGGCAACGTCATGTCTCCATCTTTGACCTTGGTTGCCAGATCTGGCCGCGCATCCTGGACGGCCTTCGCCGCCCGCATTTTGTGTTCGCTGACTTTAACGGACTTCGCCGCCGTCTCCCGAGATCCTGTTGATCGGTCACGTGACGTTGGCGCCGACCGCTTGGCGGTGACGTCCTCCGCTAAGCGGTTCTGCCGTTGCTCGGGCGTAGCATCGCCACCAGCCGCGCGTCCCTTCTTCGCCCGTTCCTTCTTCGCGATGGCCGCGAGATCTTCCAGTTGCCCGACCGCCAGCATCGCCCGCTGGTCATCGTTGAGATTGCGTTTCGAAAGGGCGGTATCGCGGATCCAGATTCGAACATCAGCACGAGATGCGAACACCCGGGAAATGAGTTGAAACGGCAGATGTAGTTCTCGGCAGATCCGATACCGATTATGTCCATCAACCAAGATGTCGCCCCACAACACCAAGGCATCCCGACAGCCTTCAGTCACGAGACTTGCGCGTAATCCGCTGGCTTCTTCGGGGCGGAGTGCGGGGACCAGCGATTGAAACTCGGGATCCAGAATGATATGTGGGTCTAACATGGGTCCTCCTACTAGGTAAACGACGTGTGCCGGCCCCATGGCGAGTAGGCGCGGTGGGCTTGGTCGGCATCCTGGCCAGATGCACCGACACACGTGGCAAGTCTACACAGAGACGCGAGTCGCGTCAAATGACGCCCCGTTCTTTGAGTACGGCATCGACCGCGGCGCGGAGGGCCTTCGTCAGTGCGGACCGACGGGTCTTCGTGTCGTATTCCCAATTGCAGCGGACGGACGCGAGCTTGCCGATAGGTCCACACGTGCTGACATAACCGATCACCCGAGAGTCGTTGTCGGAAAAGGGGTCGCGTCGTAACACCACCAGCAAGAGCAGGGTCGAAATCGTCAGTATCCATCCGAATGGTCCATGACGATCACCGGGAATCGTCGTGATTGTGAACTCCTGCCCTTCCGTGGGACGATCAGCGAACTGATCCCCGCGAAAGGTGTTGTAGGTTTCCCACAAGACGTATTCCTTCTTGGTCAAATGACGCCGCCCTTCCGCAGCGCGGCCTGCCGAGCGTAGCGCGCGTTGACCAGCGCGGGGACGAGTGGGTCGCAGATGTCGATGACGGTCGCGGAGGTCTTGTTTGCGGCGGCGCGGCAGACGCGGCCGACGGCCTGAAGCGTTTTCGGACCGCCGGCAAAGGGCGAGGCAAGGATGAGGACATCCCACCCCGGGATGTCGATGCCTTCCCCCATGAGCGCGGCCGTGGCGACTGTCACAGCAACCCCGGCGCGCGTTTTCGCGAGGTGCGCCCGAATATCCTTCGTCGACATGTCGCCATGGAGGAGCACAGGCGT
>JAZDKG010000229.1:0-9345 GCA_043803205.1 Planctomycetota bacterium | reverse complement strand
CTCGATCAGCACCTCGCGGACCTCGCACAGTGGCAGGCGCTCGTCAGGATGTCGGCCGAGACGGCCGCCGCGAGGCTCAAGGACAGCAAGCAGGACAACCTCGCGAACTACTCGGAGTTCATGATCGGCAGCCGGAACCAGGCGCTGTCGAACCTGGACCAGACCAAGACGCGTCTGGAGCAGACGCGCAAGGCCGCGGACAAGACGGTCGACGACTTGGCCAAGAATATCCGCACGATGCGGGACAACATCAACCGGACGTTCGCCTCGGTCTACCAGACGGAGGACAAGGTCGAGCAGACGAGGAAGACGCTGGGGAACGCCCTCACCAAGGAGCGCCAGGCGGCCTCCGAGGCGGACCGGGCGCTCAAGGCGTTTCAGGACGAGTTCGAAAAGCGGTCGGGGGTCATGGAGAGGGGGCTGACGGCTCTCAACGACAAAATCGCGCGGGTGGACTCGGAGCTGAACCCGCCTCCGCGGCCCGTGACCGAGGCGGACGGGCGCATCGAGTCCGCCGACCCGGCGACGGGGATCGTGACGATCAACCTGGGGGTCATCGACCGCGTGCGGAGGGGGATGGTTTTCAAGGTGTTCCGGACGGACCGGGCGGGGGCGATGGTGGAGAAAGGCAAGATCCGCGTGACGGAGGTCTCGGGACCGCGCCTCAGCGCGGCGGGGACAATCGAGATCACGGACCTCGCCTACCCGTTCGTGGCGGGGGACATGATCGAGGCGCCGAACTTCCCCGAGGTGAAGAAGTTCGTGCTCGTCGGAGCGTTCCCGGAGGACAAGGGGTATTCGCGGGCGGAAATTGAGGGGATGATCGCCGACTACGGAGGCATCGTGGTGGACGAGGTGGACGTGGACACGGACTTCATCATCGTGGGCGACCTGTCGGAAAAGCGCCCGGAGTGGACGGAGAAGATCGTGGGGGCGCGCGAGTACCGCGTCCGGATCCTGCGCGTCCCCCAGCTTGTGGACTACATCGGACCCTACATCCGTTACCTGCATTGAAAGGCGCGGGACCTTGAAGCCGTCCGACCTTCGTTTCGCCAGACGCAGCGGCCAGGTGAACACGGTCCTCGTCGTGATGATCGTCCTAGCGCTCGGGGGTTTGACGGCGGCGTACGTCTGCTACGCTCGATCGGACGAGCTGCGCAACCAGCTCGAACAGGCCCGCGCTCAGAAGACGGAGCTGGAGAAACGCCTCGGGGAGACGAGGGCCGCAATCGAGGAGTGGCAACGGGTCGTGGGACTGGCGATAGACGTGGCGCGTGCGAAGGTGGACAGTTTCCAGCCGAAGCTCGTGCCGCCCCGGGACAGCTTGGCGGGGATGATCCTGACGCTGGAGGAGAAGCGAACCGAGGCCCTCTACCTCCTGCAGGTGGCACAGGGCAACCTCGAGCAGGCTCGCAAGGACCTCGAAGGGGCCCAGGCCACCTACGAGGCGAGCCGTCGGGAGAAGGAAGCGGAACTGAAGGCGGCGCAGGACGGTCTGGCGAAGGCGACGGCGGAGCTCAAGAGCGTGGAGCAGGATTTCCGGACGCAGATCTCGAAGCTGCAACAGGACCGGGTGCAGGCCGAGCGGGAGCTTCGGAAGATGCGCGAGGATCTCCAGGAGAAGGAGCGCGGGTATGACCTCGAGGTGCAGCGCCTCAAGATCGGGCTGCGCGCCCGGCTCGAGGAGCTGCGCGGCAAGACCCAGGAATTCATCGGACAGGACGCCGACGGGAGCATCATCTTTGTCCGCGCGGCCCTTGGCGTCACGACGATCGACCTCGGCGAGAAGCAGGGGGTCAAGGCAGGGATGGTCTTCAAGGTTTTCCGCCGGGACGAGACGGGGGAGCGGATCGACAAGGGACGCGTGCGGGTGCGCACAACGGAGGCGAACGCGTCGGTGGCATCGGTGGTGGACACGGCGCGCGATCACCCGATGATCCCCGGCGACCTGATAGAGACGCCGCTCTACCCCGAGGGGGCCCGCTTCTGCATCATCGGCCTCTTCCCCAAGAAGAAGACGAACTACGTCTACTCCTTCGAGGACCTGGCAAAGATGATCGAGAACTTCGGCGGGATCGTGGTCCCGGACGTGACCCTCGACACGGACTACGTCATCGAGGGATTCTCCACGAGCTACCCGAACCTCATCCTCTCGGACTTCATCACGATGGGCGGGCAGGAGCTCGAGGACCTGCGCAAGGAGGAGGTGGAGCGGGGGCTGGGCCGAAAGCTCCCGGAGCTTTCCGAGGCGGCGCTTCAGAAGATCATGGACTCGGACGTCGAGAGGCGCAACGAGGCGATCGAGTTCCAGACCCCCGTCATGACCGCAGAGGAGTTTCTCCAGTACATCGTACGATAACGCCGATCCGGCCGGGCGATCCGGGAAAAGACGCGAAGCGGAGCGGTTCTTGCGTCTCCCCTAGAAGGGCAGGCGGGTGCGCGAGTCGGAGAAGCGCGCGAGCCACTTGACCATGTCGCCCTGGAAGGCTTGGACTTTTCCCCCCGAGGCTTTCTCAATGGCTTCCTGGGCGCCCCGGCCCATCGCCAGCTCCCGGTATAGGACCTGGAGCACGGTGCCCTCATCCTTTTGCCCCTTGGCGGCGGCCTTCTCCTGAGCGCCGTAGCAGGCGAGGGCGTACAGGACGGGGAAACTAACCCTGTCCTTCGAGGTGAGCCGATTGTACCCCTCCGCCCTGTGGATCAGCATGTCGTCCAGGAAGCTTGCGAGGCGCTGGGTGCCCGAGAGGGCCGCGTGCGCCTGCGCGAGACGGTCCTTATCGTATTTCTTGAGGTTTATCGTCCCCCGGTAGCCGATGCCCCTTGCGAAGTATTCCCCCATCGCGTGTCGGAACCACCACGGCGTGCTGGGCGCGAAGAACCAGGTATACTGATGCACGAGGTAGTAGTAGACCTCGTCGGCCATGTCCTTGGCTTGCAACTCATACTCGCCGCGCAGCGCCCTCCAAAGGACGACGCGCTCGCCCGTCATCGGGACGAGCACGGGCCTATCACCCTGGGGGAGACCGCCCGGGAATCGCTCCTTCATCCATTTCTCCCGGGATTGGAAGACCTCAAGCCGGATGCGGTTGTCCGCGGTCATGAACGGATAGACGAGGCGGTTCCGCGCGTCGAGGCCCATCATGACGAGGGCGCCGCTGTTGGCGCGGGTGATCTCCTTGCCGTTCGGGAAGCGCATGAGCATCGCGCCCGAAGTCCAGCAGGTGAGTTCCCACTTCTGCGGGAGGATGAAGTGTGCGCCCGCGTCGTCCGCGAGGTCGATGAAAGTGGCTTGGGATAGGTCAGGGCTTTGTCCGATCTCGGCGACCTCGGAGGGGAGGTTGACTTCGCGGCAGTCCATGAGGTCCAGGAACGTCATGAAGGAGAGCTCCGCCATCTCGGCGACATCGCGGGCGAAGGTCTCATCGGCGTCGGTGAGGATGATGAAGTGCTGGGTATCGACCCGCAGTCCATCGGAGGTTTCGGACCAAGGGGAGATCTTGCGGCGCCGTTCCGAGGTGACGAGCGTCACCCACTGCTGGGGGGTGAGCCAGCTCCCGTCCATGAAGACGTCCCCGCGGTACTCGTGGTACTCGTCCTCGTTGAGCCAGCGTCCGGGCGGGACGCGTCTGTAGCCGAGCTTCGAGCGGGCGTCCCGGTTCTCGGGATCGAGGGCGATGACCTTCTCGTAGAGGGACTTGGCCTCTTGCGCGAGGCCGTTCTGCTCGCACCACGCGGCCAACTCCATGTGGGCGGCGACGTCCTGAGGGGAGAGCCCCCCAGCCCGGCGCTCGTATTCCTGCATGGCGGCGGACGAGTCCTGAGCGCCCGCCTGCCAAGAGACCACCGCCGTCAGGGATGCGACAAGGACAAGGCAACCCAGCGATCTCTTCATCGGCTTTCGTCCTCCTCAAACCCCTTTTGCGCGCAGGAGTTGCCTAAAGTATACGGTACAGGCGGCGCCGCGTCAAAGGAACGCGCGCGGCGGGAGATCCGTCGTGTCCGGTGAAATTCCTTGCCTCGAGGGCCCGCTCGGGGTTAAATTCGCGGATGTCCCCTCATTCCTCTTTCCCGGAGGACCCCCCATGAGCGAGGAAACCTTCAGCGCGAAGCCTGCCCCTCAGGGTGAAAGCGAGCGCGCAAGCGCCCCCGAGCCCCCTCTCCCATCTTCCAGGCCCGCCGGCCCCGCGCAGGTCGTCGGCTGCTGGATCATCCTCATCATCCTCGCCGGCCTCGTCGTGGCCGGCGTCTTCTGGATCGGCCAAAGCCTCAAGAGAGACAAAGGCAGCGTAGAAGAGTCCCGAGATCTCGATAAGCCCGGCATCGCCGATGGCTCGCTGGAGGAGGGGAAGGCCTATGTGTCCAAGGTCTCCCTCAAGCTCGTCGGCCTCACGCTTGAGGCGGCGGCCTCCCAGCCCGGAGCATCCGACAGTCGGCCTGCCGAGGAAGGGCCTGCGGGGTCCTCCGAAGCCGCGCCACCCCGGGCCGACCTTGCCCAGCCCGCCTATATCATCACCGGCGAGGTCCAGAACACGGGGGAGAAGACCATCACCTACCTCAAGGTCCACGTGACCCTCAAGAACGACAAGGGCTCCACGATCGGCGAGACCTGGGTGGACGCCGCCACCGCGAGGCCCTCCTTTGGCTACATCCGCAAGAACGGCGAGATCCCGCCGGGGGGTTCACGCGAGTTCCAGGCGCGCATCGGAGTCTCCCCTGACGTCACGGCCCAAGATGCCTCTCTCGACGTCACCCATCTCGCCGTGAAGTAAGCGCATATCCGCATATCAGGGCCGCTGCGCTGCAGGGAAAGGGTCCAAGGATGAAACCCTCGAGCGCCGACGTCGTTCGAACGCTGCTTGTGGGAGCCGCCCTCCTCTCTTGGGGGTGCTCCCGCGGCGCCGCCCCCGAAGCTGCGCAAGAGGCCCCGAAGCCGGCCAAGACGAGCGTCGAGAAGGGCGCGCGCCTGGTCATCCGGACGGGCGCGTATCTGCCCGACGCGCCCGGGTTCTACAAGCCCTGGGTGAACGGCGGGCTTGACGCCCTTGGGGACGTCAACGGCGACGGTTATGCGGACCTCATCGTCGGGAGCGGCGAGCATCCCGGATCGTTCGCCGCCTTCTCCGGAAAGGACGGGCAAGAACTCTGGCGCGTCAGCTCCAAGACGAGCTCCGCCGCCGAAGCGGACGGCGAGAAGGGCTACACCTTCAAGGACTTCGCGCTCGTCGGCGACCAGAACGCCGACGGCATCCCGAGATCTTCGTCCGGAACGACTGGACCAACAAGGAGGCGTTCCTCTTCTCCGGCAAGGACGGCTCGCGCATCCTGCGAGGGCCGATCCTGGGCACATTCCTTCCCATGCGAACGGGCGACATGAACGGCGACGGCGCGGACGACCTCGTCTTTCTCCAGCCCCACAAGCTCGCCGTCAAGGCGGTGAGCGCCAAGGACCTTTCGGAGACGTTCGAGAAGGAGGAGATCCTCGGGCTCGACACGAGCAAGGTCCGCCAGGCGTGGCTCGTCCCCAATTTCCCCGACCTCGACGGCGACGGGCTCGATGAATGTCTCATCGGCGTCCGCAGCGACGCCGGGGCCGAATGGGTCTTCGCCTCCGGGAAAGACTTCCGCGTCATCAAACGCGTGCCGGTGACGGGGGAACTGGCGTGGGGGATCGCCCATCTCTACGGCGCGGGCGATTTGAACGGCGACGGCGTCGTCGACCTCATAATCACCAAGAATTGCGGGGCCAAGGCCGACAAGGACGTGAGCTACCTCGGCGCGCTGTCGGGCGCGGACGGCTCCGAGCTCTGGCAGATCGCCGGGAACAGTCTCCCGGGCGGTCCCAAGCGCTTCGCGGTCGACGCCAAGACAGGCGAGCGTCGCGACCTTCCCGGGGACGTAGGCTTTGGCGGGCGCCCCGAGATCCTCGTCGACCTCGACGGCGACGCCGCTCGTGAGATCGCCTGCGCGCTGCCGACAATCGTCGGCGGGGAGCGCACGCAGGGGGTACTCATCTTCTCAGGGGCAACGGGCGCGCACCTGACGACGCTGGCGCTGCCGTCCTCCCAGGGTCGGCTTCTGGGCGAGCAGATGCTCCTCATCCCGCGCTTCGATCCCGCCGGCGCGCCGGTGCTGGCGGTGTCCGGTCAAGCCCCCGACAAGAAATACGTCGTCGCCGTCTTCGACCTCCCAAAGATCAAGAGATAGCCCCTTGGTTGCGCCGGCGCACTCGGCGTCGGTCCCCCGTGGACCCAGATCGGGAGCCCCCCGTTGTGGGTGGTGGGCGGTGGCGGATTTGAACCGCCGACTTCCACCGTGTGAGGATGGCACTCTAGCCGCTGAGTTAACCGCCCATGGCGTCGGCAATTATAGCGTCCGGTCCCCCCCTGTCCAGACCCAGTTGTTCCGATCCCCCGCCGCCGATCCGCTGCGCTCCCCCCCGGCCCTGAGCTGGATTCTTTTCTCCCAGTGTTGACTCATATCACGGCTCTAGAGTACACTTGACCTGAGGTAAGCGTTTGCCTTCCTGCTGTTATTCGAGGCGCTGCGGGGGAGTTCAAGTTTCGAGAGCTTCTTTGGCAGCTCCTGTCCGGAGAAAGGAGGTGTCGCGGTTGAGCAATCCGAATCCGTCCCAAGAGTCATTGCGCATGTTCCGCAGATCAAGAACAAGAAGGAAACCAGGAATGAGAAATCGAAGATTCGCCGTGGCGAAAGGATTTACCCTTATTGAGCTTCTCGTGGTGATGGTGATCATCGCGTTGCTCGTCGGGCTCCTCTTGCCCGCCCTTGGGCGCGCCCGCGAGGAAGCGCGGAAGACGCAGTGCAGGAGCAACCTGCGCCAGATCGGCCTTGCGATGAACATGTACTGCAACGACAACAAGGGCTATACGCCCGTCATCTACGGCTGGCTCGGCGGGATGGACGGCGGGGCGGTCAACGGGTACGGGCACGCGATCTTTCGGTACGTGGGCACGCTGGGCACGAGCGCCTCGGCCACCACGCAAAACGCGGTTCCCGACGCGGCCGCCGGGATGATCTACACTTATTCGCAGACCGCGGGCGAGTATGTCGCGTCCCCCCCCGTGGGTACGGCTGCTGGCGCCAATGCATATAACGGCGAGATCAAGAAGAACGGCCCGGCGATCGCAAGCGGCGTGGGGCTCCTGTACACGGGCGGGTACCTGACGCAAAAGGGCGCCTCCGTCATGAACTGCCCGAGCCGGACCATGGATCTCTTCGAACAGTACGCCGCCTCGTTCTCGGGAGCGAACAACGCCAAGGTGAACGTCTATCAGCTTGATTTCGACGAGACCGAGCCGTTCTGGACAAGCGGCGGCAAGTGGATCGAGGGGAACGGGACCTTCAGCTCATCGACGCCCGAGAGGGGCAAGGGCAACATCTCAGCCGGGTATACCACGGCGTGGATCGGCACGCCTGGGCAGTATCTCCCGATCTACCGCTGCAGGGGCACCGGCACCTTGTACGACGCGCTGGGCTTCCAGTGCAACATCCTCGGAAGCTATGAGATGCGCGACAGCGACACGATGGGCGTGGTCCACTACGGGTCCATGAACTTGGACAAAGCCCTGGGCGGCGGCAAGGCGCTGGTGTCCGACGCCATCTATGGGAACCTCACGCAGCACATGGGATACTCGGGCGGCAACTCGGTCAACGGGCCGTACACCACGTCGAGCGGCGGCGCCTCAGCGCTGGAGCTCCGCTGGTGGGTGTCGAACCACGACAGCGCCTACAACGTCCTCTTCCCCGACGGCAGCGTCAAGACCTTTTCGGACGCGGGCATGTCGCTGCGGAAGGCCTTCCTGGTGCTCGCCGAGGCCAACATGTACGGCACCGATCCGACCCGGCGTTACGCGTACTTGAACACCACGCAGAAGGCCCGCGCCATCTGGCCCGTGTATTTCGATCCGTTGTACGCGCAGGATTAGCGCGGCAATGACGGTCCACCAGAGGGAGCGGCTTGCGAAGGCCGCTCCCTCAGTATGATCTGCTTCCGGAAATACGGCAGTGTCACTCGGTCAAGAAGGAGAAGAGCGTGCTGCTATCCCTTGGCAAACGGTTCCTGCCGGCGGCGCTGGCCGTCTCGTGTCTGATCGCGCTCGCCCGCGCGGGACAGGGCGCCGAAGCCCGGCTCCTCGCCCATTTCACCTTCGATCAAGGCGAGGGGACCACTCTCACGGACGACAGCGGCAATGGGAATGACGGAGTCATCCACGATGCCGCATGGGTGAAAACGGCCGCCGGCGGCGCGCTCAAGTTCCGCCGGACCGGAAGCTACGTGGACTTCGGCCCCGACTCGCCCCTCAAGCTCTCCGGCGACTTCACCATCCTGGCCTGGGTGAAACTCCAAGCCGACCCTTACCCGGATAACGAGACAAACTGGACGATTCTGGACTGCGAGGAATACCGGAAATCGGGCTTCCTGGTTCGCATTGACGGGGCAAGGTCGACGGTTCTCTACAGGTCAAGTCAGGAAGGCGCCGCACAGCAGCGCCCGTCCTCGGTCGCGCTGGCCAACAACACCTTCTATCATATCGCCGTCACGAAGGAGGCGGGCGCCGCTAGCTACTTCGTCAACGGCACGCCCGACATTCGTTTCCAAGTCGAGGCCCCCGGTCCAGGAGCCTTCCCCTTCATGATCAGCTCCAAAGGCCAATCCTTCAACGGACTGATCGACGACCTCACGATCTACGAGGGGGCGCTGGGCAAAGAGGAGATCCGGACCGCCTACGAGCGGGAGGCCCTCACGCGGGACCGGTTCGAGGAGAAGGTGACGCGAAAGCGCGTCGATTCGGGTCCGGCGCTCAATGGAGACGGATTCACCGTGCGCGTCGGTTCGGGAGGGGGAACGCAGTTAGAGATCGACGGCGACGTCTATTTCGTGGAAACCTCCTATTCCTATCCCGGCAAGTCCATCGGGTACAACCATATGTCGGAGGGGCTGGACTCGGGCGACACCCTCTGGAAGCCGACCGTCCGCTCTTTCGACGCGAACGCGATTTCCGTCTCCGCCTCGGGCGGGTGGTACTCCCTGCGACGGACGATCACCCTCCAAGGACACGCCGTCTTGATCGCCGACATGCTCACCAACACCTCCGATCGCGACGTGGGCGTGATCGTGCGCAATGCGCTCATCTCCGGCGAAAAGCCGGTCGAGTGGCGCCTGTGCGGCGTCCCGGGGACGGCCTCGGCCACGGTCAGAGAGAACCCCACCGTGCTTCTAGCGCAGCAAAAGAGCGCCTTGGGGGCCGTGGCGGACGACAACGTCTCCCGCGCGCAGTTCCGCGCCTCGGCGGCGTCCAACCACGCCGAGTTCGGCCTGGAGCGCCT
>JAZDKG010000228.1:0-7062 GCA_043803205.1 Planctomycetota bacterium | reverse complement strand
GTCGAATGCGAGGCGCGACGACGAAGGCGTATCCAGAGCGATACGCCGAGGAGGAGCAACACGGCAGGCGGCGCCTCGCCGCCCCAACCCTTCGGGTCGCGAGTGGTTGCATCGCATCTCGTTGTCGCTCGTCGTTGACGTGTCGCCTTGGACACGCCTGCCTCCTCGCTCCTTGATCTGCTCGCAAGCATTGCGCGACGCGACCAGCAGCATTTTTGAGATGGGTTCTATGTATTCTGCCGTATACTTCCGCGCGTCCGCGCACCGGGAAAGGAACAACGAAATGCCAAGTGTCCTCCGGCTGATCGTGGCGCTCCTGTGCTGTCTGCTGGCCTCCGCCGGGTGGTACTACATCGCCTTGGCCATGGTCCCCGAGCTCGTCCCCTTCGCGCCCCTCGCCTTCGCCCTGGCCGCCTGCGGATCCATCTTCTTCGTCACCGTCGCCGCCTGGGCCGCGAATGACCGAACCGTAGCCGCCACCATCCTCTGGATCGTCGTCGCCCTCGTCATCAACCTCCCCAACGCCCTGAGCCTCTACTCCGCCCAGCGTGCGCGCCTCGCCTGCGAGGCCGCCGGCCCAGCCGAAGAGGACCTCGCCAAAGTTGTGACGGCGGCCGACCTCTATTCGTTATCGTGGAGACAGATGCCTCTGTACGCGCGAAGCGCCGTCCGCGCCGCCGAGCTCTATGCCCAGGCCGCGAGATACGCGACCGCGATTGAATGGTTCGATCGGGCCCTCGCCGTGCGCCCCGGCGCCGCGCGCGTGCGCTACCTCCGGGACCGGGCGATGAGCGACCTCCTCAAGGAAGCCGCGCCCAAAAAACTCGAACGGGAGCCCCTAACCCCTTGACGGGCGGCGGAAGAACGTACTAAATATCGACTTTTTACGCTCGCGCACGTTTCCCGAGCGTTGGGAGAGCACGCGATGATTGAGGTGAAGGGACTCGTCAAGCGCTTCGGCCCGATCCTCGCCGTGGACCGGGTTTCCTTCTCGGCGGCCAAGGGAGACGTCCTCGGCTTCCTCGGTCCGAACGGCGCCGGTAAGACAACCACCATCCGCATCCTCGCCTGCTTCCTCGCCCCCGACGCCGGCGCCGCCAAGGTCGCCGGCCATGACATCGTCGCCGACCCCGTCGCCGTCCGCCGTGAAATCGGTTACGTCGCCGAAAACGCCCCCGCCTACGACGAGATGACCGCCGAGTCCTTCCTCTCCTTCACCTGCGAGGCCCGCGGCATGCCCCGCCGCCAGCGCCGGTCCGCCGTCAACGCCTCCGCCGAGATGTGCGCCATCACCTCCGTGATGCACCAGCCCATCGGCACCCTCTCGAAAGGCTTCCGCCGGCGCGTCGGACTCGCCCAGGCCCTCGCCCACGACCCCCCCGTCCTCCTCCTCGACGAGCCCACCGACGGCCTCGACCCCAACCAGAAACACGACGTCCGACAGCTTATCAAGAGACTCGCCGAGAAAAAATGCATCGTCGTCTCCACCCACATCCTCGAAGAGGTCGACGCCATCTGCAACCGCATCGTCATCATCGACCGCGGCCGTATCCTCGTGGATACGACCGCCCCCGAGCTCACGAAGCGCGAGGGCACGAACCTCGAGGCCGCGTTCCGCAGGCTCACGACGAGGCACGCCGCCAAGGCCGACACGGGAGGTGCGTCATGACGGGCTTTCGCAGCGTCTTCAAACGCGAGCTCCGCGCCTACTTCTCCACCCCCATCGCCTATGTCTTCCTCGTCATCTTCCTCTTCTTCTCCAGCTTCCTCACCTTTCAGAAGGGCTTCTTCGAAACCCGCCAAGCCAGCCTCTACATCTTCTTCACCAACATGCCCCTCCTCTTCATCTTCCTCGCCCCCGCCCTCGCCATGCGCCTATGGGCCGAGGAGCGCCGCACCAACTCCATCGAGGTCCTCCTCACCCTCCCCATCACCCACACCCAGGCCGTCCTCGGCAAGTTCTTCGCCGCCTGGGCCGTCATCGCCCTGGCCCTGGCGCTCACCTTCCCCATGGCCCTCACCGTCGGCTACCTCGGCGATCCCGACTGGGGCCCCGTCGCCACGGGCTACCTCGCCAGCCTCCTCCTCGCCGGTACCTACCTCGCCATCGGCAGCTTCTTCTCCGGCCTCACCCGCAATCAGGTCATCGCCTTCGTCCTCTCCGTCGTCGCCTGCGCCGTCTTCCTCTACGCCGGAAGCCCCAACGCGATGGGATACCTCTCACGCCTCCTCCCCTCCGGCGCGGTCTACGCGGTCGAGAGCCTGAGCTTCCGCTCCCGCTTCGAATCCATGCTGCGCGGTGTGATCGAACTCCGTGACGCCGCCTTCTTCGCCATCCTCACGGCGGGCTGGCTCTGGGCGAACACGGTGGTCTTGAAGGAAAGGACGGCTGCGGGATGAGCAAGTCGATTCGGACGATATTGGCGGCGATCCTCATCGCCGTGATCGCGGTCTCGGCCATGCTCCTCCTGGAAAAAGCCGCCGGTCGCGCCCGCGTCGATCTCACCCAGGATCGCGTCTACACCTTGAGCGACGGCACCCGCAACATCCTCGCCAAGCTCGGCGCACCCGTCCGCCTCAAACTCTACTACTCCCGCGCCGCCGCCATGAAGGGCCCCGAAGGCATCCGCTATTACAACAACTACTACCTCTACGTCCGCAGCCTCCTCGAGGAATACGTCGCCCTCGCCAAGGGCAAGCTCTCCCTCGAAGAGGTCGACCCCCGCGCCTATAGCGAGGCCGAGGAGGAGGCCCTCGCCCACGGCGTCAAACGCTTCCCCATCTCCGAGGAGGAAGGCTTCTTCTTCGGCCTCGTCGCACAAACCGGCCTCGGAAAAGAGGCCGTCATCGATTTCTTCGAGCCCGACCGTCAGCAGTTCATTGAATACGACATCTCGAAGCTCCTCGTCGGCGTCACGGCCCGCGAGAAGAAGAAGATCGCCGTCCTCTCCTCCCTCCCTGTCATGGGAAGCGACATGTCCCCCTACATGATGCAGATGATGCAGATGCAGGGCCGCCAACCCGAGCCCCCCTGGACCATCGTCACCCAGCTCCGGGAGAAGTACGAGGTCACCTCGATGGAGAAGGACGCCGAGGCGGTCGGCCATGACGTCGATTTCCTCATGATCGTCCATCCGAAGGATTTCTCCGACAAGACCCTCTTCGCCATCGACCAGTACGTCATGCGGGGCGGCAAACTCCTCGTCTTCATCGACCCCTACTGCGTCAGCGACCGCCCCCCCCAGGACCCCACGAACCCTTACGCCGCCATGGGGCACAAAGCCGCAAGCAACCTCAACGAGCTGCTTTCCCATTGGGGCGTCGAGATGGACCCCGATCTCATCGCCGCCGACCGTCGGCTCGCCATCAAGGCCACCGTCCAGCGCAACCGCCCCGCGCAGCCCATCATCACCTACCTCGCCGTCACCGACGAGAACATGAGCCCCGACGAGGTTATCACCGCGAAGCTTCACTCCCTCAAGGTGCTCTTCGCCGGATCGCTTAAGAAAACCAACGCCCAGGGTGTCGCCGTCACCCCCCTCCTTACGACGACCGCGACCGGCAATACGTGGAAGCCCGGCAGCCCCTTCGAGCTCATGATGCTCGACCCCGAGACGATCCGCCGTGCCGTCACCGACGGCGCCGAGCCTCTCCTCCTCGCCTGCCGCCTGAGCGGGAAATTCCAGACCAACTTCCCCGACGGCCCGCCGGGGCAGAAACAAGAACCGCCCGCATCGCAGCCCGCCGAGCCGATGCACGAGCAGGAAGCAGCCTCCCAGCCCTCCTCCCCCGACTCCCAGCCCGCCGCCGAAACGCAGGAGGCCCCCTCCAACCAGCCCCCGAAGGAGGAAAAGCCCGCCGTCATCCGCGAGGCCGCCGAGGACGCCTCCGTCGTCGTCATCGCCGACGTCGACATGATCTCCGACATGCTCGCCTACCAGGAGACCTTCTTCGGCCCCGCCCAGGTCGGCGATAACGCCTCCCTCGTCCTCAACACCGTCGATTACCTCGCCGGCTCCGCCGACCTTATCGCCATCCGCTCCCGCGGTCGCGTCACCCGTCCCTTCACCGTCGTAGACGAGATCGAGCAAAAGGCCGAAGCCGCCACCGCCGCCGAGGTCGACGCCGTCAGCCGCAAGATCACCGAATACGAGGACCGCCTGCGCAAGCTCGGCGAATCCGCCAACGAGGAGAACGTCAAGCTCGTCAAGAGCGCCGTCCTCGCCGAGCGCCAGGAGATCCAGAAAGAGATCCGCGAGGCCCGCCGCCAGCTCCGAAAGCTCAACGCCGGCAAACGCGAAAAGATCGAGGCCCTCGCCTGGAAGATCGAGACCGAGACCATGGTCTCGGCGTCCGCCGCCGTCCTCATCATCGCGATTGCCCTCGCCGTCGTCCGGTACGCTCGCGCCAAACGCTATGTCGCACGGAGGGCACAGCAATGACCAATCGCGCTCTCGCCCTTCTCGCCTGCGTCGCTGCCGCCCTCGTGGCCGCCACCGCCCTCCTCTACTCCGTCGGTGGCTCCAAGCCCGCCTTCGCCCGCGGCACCCTCCTCATCCAGGGCCTCGATCCCGACAAGGTCGCCGCCGTCGTCATCGAGAAGGGCCCTGCCAAGGTCACCCTCGAGCGCCGCGGCGAAACCTACACCCTCAAGGAAAAAGCCGGCTACCCCGCTTCCCAGAAGAAGATCAACGACCTCCTCGTGAGCTGCCTCGAGATCCGTTGCGCCGACAAGGTCACCGACGACCCCTCCAACCACGCCTCCCTCGACCTCGCCGACGATAGCAAGGATGCCGTCCGCATCAGCTTCCTCGACCGGGAGGCCAAGCCCCTCGTCGGCTTCATCAAGGGAAAGAACGTCGAGAAGGGCTCGGGCGCCTACGTCCGCCTCGTCGGCGAAAACCCCGTCTACACCACGGAGGACTACCTCTACTTCAACACCGACGCGATGAGCTATATCGACACGAAGCTCTTCGAGGTCAAGAAGGACGACGTCGCGACCGTCTCCGTCACGCGCGGCGACGAGTCCTACGCGATCGCCCGCGGCGACGCCGGCGAGATCGCCCTCCAGAACCTCCCCGAGGGCAAGCGGCCCAAGGCCAAGACCTACGAGGACGTCTTCGGCGCCCTCTCGAGCCTCGACGCTAGCGATGTCGCGCGCGCCGATTCCCTTGAGGTCAAATGGAACACAACCTACGACTGCCGGCTCAAGAGCGGCCTCACCTACCACGTCAAGCTCGGGAAGGCGAACGACAAAACCTACGTCGAGCTGACCGCCGACGGCCCGGGCGTCCAGAGCGTGCAGATCACCAAGACCGAGTCCGACGAGGAGCTCAAGAAAAAGGAGACCCTCCTCCTCGCTGAGGAGACCGCGAGGAAGTCCCAGGCGAAGCACGCCGGTTGGCTCTACGAACTCTCAAGCTGGAAAGCGGAAAAGATGGAGAAGCCCCTCGCCGACCTCGTCGAGGACAAGCCCGTCGCCTCCGCCCCCGCGGAGATCTCCGCTAGTCACATCCTCATAAGCTACGCCGGCGCTGAGCGCTCCGAGAACAAGCGGACCAAGGAGGACGCGCGCGCCCTCGCCGACGAGGTCCTCGCCAAGGCCAAAGAGGAGGGCGCCGATTTCGCCGCCCTCGCCGAGGAATACTCCGACGCCCCCACCAAGGCGGACGGCGGAGACCTCGGCGCGTTCCGCAAAGGCGCTCAGGACCCCGCCTTCGAGGAAGCCGCCTTCCGCCTCGCCCCCGGCGAGATCAGCCCCGTCGTCGAAACCCCCTTCGGCTTCCAGATCATCAAACGCACCAAGTAGCCCTCACACACCCCGAGGCTGCGTGTTCGCAGGTAGCCCTGCCAAGAACGTGCCTTCGTAGAAACCTTTCTTGTTGCTCAGAGAGCCCAAGTGAAGGTACACTTCCTTCCCGAAACGGCCCGAACTTCCACGAAAACAAAGAAGGATGAAGAAGATGCATCCAATCGCCTTCCTGCTCTGGTTTCTGATGGTTGTGGCAGCCATCGTTGCCTGGGTCATCTTCCTCGTCGCCATCTGGCGAACCATGAAAGCCCACGAGTCCGTCGCAGCCAGCCTCAAAGACATCGCGGAGAACCGAAGGTCCTCGATCTCGGGCTGACCGTTGCTTTGATCCCCCGTCCCTCCCCCCGCGTCAGGACGACTCCTCCTCGCCCTCCGCTATCAGCCTCTCATATGCCAAGCGCGCGGCAAGCTGCTCCGCATCCTTCTTCGATGCCCCCGTCCCCCGCCCGAGCTC
Organism: Planctomycetota bacterium; assembly: GCA_043803205.1. GTDB lineage: Bacteria > Planctomycetota > DG-23 > JAZDKG01 > JAZDKG01 > JAZDKG01. The sequence continues at coordinate 796 of JAZDKG010000228.1, read as the reverse complement.
CCTCTCCCCGACGAGCACGCTCACTTCGAACGTCTTCGCGTGATCGGGGCCCGTCTCGGAATGCACCTCGTACGTCGGCGTGCACCGGAGCTGCGACTGCGTGTGCTGCTGGAGCATGCTCTTGTAGTTGAGCTCGTGCTCCCGCGCTAAGATCCGCGCGAGCTCCCCATCAAGCGCCCGCGTCACGAACCCCCGCGCCGCCTCCAGCCCCGCGTCCAGGTACACCGCCCCTAAGACCGCCTCGAACACGTTTCCCAAGACCTTCGGCGAAAGCGATTCGCCGTTCGACATCCCCTTCCCCAGCTCGAGAAAGCGGTCCAGCCCAAGCCCCTTCGTCGCCCGCGCCAAGGTCCGCGCGCTCACCAGCGACGACTTGATCTGCGTCAGTTGCCCCTCCCGCTCCTTCTCGAACCGCTGATACAGCCGCTCGCTCGCTAGTAGCCCCAGCACCGCGTCCCCCAAGAACTCCAGCCGCTCGTTGTGCGACACCCCCTCCGACGACGACGGGTGCGTCAGCGCTAGGCGAAGAAGCTCCTTGTCCGCGAAAGTGTGTCCGATCGCCCCTTCGCATTCCTTAAGAACGTCGTCGGTCACGGGCGGCTCTCCCCGGGGACGCGCGCCGCCGCGCCGTCCCCGACCGCCCTTTATACCCCCGCCCCCCGCGCAAGTCAAAGGGCGAGGCGTCTCCCCTCCCCCCGCCCGCATTTGTCCTTGCGCCTCGCCTCCCGAGGGGTAAAATCCCGTGCGTCGTCCCTTTCCAGGCAAACGCGATACAAAAAAGAGCTCCGTCCGCCCC
>JAZDKG010000227.1:0-13425 GCA_043803205.1 Planctomycetota bacterium | reverse complement strand
TCTGTTGGAAGATCTGGGTGAGGCCGAAGGAGACGTCCAGGCCGCGCTCCGAGAGCCAACCCAATATGCCGCTGGGTGCCTCGTCGGCACTCTCCTGCACGTTCTGGCCGCGGGTCGTCTCCTCGTCGGCGCGGGCGCGGTACGTCCACATCGACAAGAGGACGAACCCCCCGGCGCACCAGCGAAACGTTCTCAAGGTCACTTCGTGCCCTCCTCTCCTGTCGCGAGTTTCACGCATCCCTGGGGCGCAAGTATTACGTTTCTGTAATTCGTAATACTGAGACCACCATTGTCAAGAGGAAAATCCCGTTTTTCTTCCATGGGTGGCCCGTCCGGGGATGCCGGTTCCTCAGACGAGGTCTCTGCCTGTGGAGCTGAGGGACAGGGCGGCGTGCAGGACGCCTTTCTGCTGGCGGAGCAGATCCGCCATGCGCCGGATGCGGCTTGCTCGTCCTCGGACGATCAGGACTTCCGCGCAGATCTCGCGGGCAAGGTGGACGTGGGTGCTGGCGAGGATCTCGTCGTGGTGTTCGTGCTGGAGTTCCGTGAGTTTGCCGCTGAGTTTGCCGCGGTGGGGATTGTAGACGAGGGTCACCGTTCCGAGCGTCGAACGGTCCTTTCGCCACTCGCGTTCGACGAGCTCTTTGCGGACGAGGTCCCGGACGAATTCGCTCCTGTTGGTATAGCCGCTCTCCTGCACGATCTGCGCAAGTCTTATCAGGAGCCGTCTTTCCAGTGAGATGCTTACGCGCGCAAGGTCGGACATGTTCTGCTCCTCAACGAGGGCGTGGATATTACTGAGTTCAGAATAGTAGTACTACGGCCGCTGGTCAAGGACGAGGCGCAAGAGGGCGAAAACTGGTGCATTGTCGTGATACGCCTGTATACTATCCCATCGATCTTGCGCCCTTTAGGAGATGTCGCGATGAGGAAACAGGAGTTCGGTCTCGTGGGGCTGGCGGTGATGGGCCAGAACCTCGCGCTCAATATCGAGAGGAACGGTTGGAGCCTCGCGGTCTACAACCGGACCACCGCGCGGACGGTCGAGTTCGTGAACGGGTCCGCGAAGGGGAAAAACATCCTCCCTGCGACCACGATCGAGGAGCTCGTGGGGTCGCTTGAGCGGCCACGCCGAATCATGCTCATGGTGCAGGCCGGCGCGCCCGTGGATGAGACCATCAATCTCCTTCTCCCGCACCTGGAGAAGCGCGATCTCATCATCGACGGGGGGAACTCGTTTTTCCAGGACACGGAGAGGCGGAACAAGGCCTTGGCCGAGAGGGGGATCTTCTACATCGGGACGGGGGTTTCGGGCGGGGAAGAGGGGGCGCTCCACGGTCCCAGCATCATGCCTGGCGGGCAGAAGGAGGCCTACGACCTCGTCGCGGACGTCTTCAACAAGATCGCCGCCCAGACCGAGGATGGGCCTTGCTGCACCTACATCGGTCCGGGCGGCGCGGGCCACTACGTCAAGATGGTCCATAACGGCATCGAGTACGGGGACATGCAGCTCATCTGCGAGGCGTACGACGTCCTCGCCAACGTCCTCGGCTACAAGGCGGGTAAGCTCCATCGAGTGTTCACGGCATGGAAGAAAGGGCCGATGAACTCCTACCTCATCGACATCACGGCGGACATCTTCGCCCGGAAGGACCCGGAGACGAAGAAGCCCCTCGTCGATCTCATCCTGGATAAGGCCGGGCAGAAGGGCACGGGGAAGTGGACCAGCCAGAACGCGCTGGACGTGGGCGTGCCGACCCCCACGATCAATGCAGCCGTCGAGTCGCGCATCCTGAGCGCCTTCAGGGAAGAGCGCGTCGCCGCGTCTAAGGTGCTCATGGGCCCTTCGCGAGCATTCCGCGGGGGCGAGAAGGCGTTCGTCGCCGCGGTCCACGATGCGCTCTACGCGTCCAAGATCTGCTCGTACGCGCAAGGGATGGCGCTTCTGAGGCATGCGAGCGCGGAATACGGGTACGACCTCAACTTCGTCGAGATCCCCCGCATCTGGAAGGGGGGATGCATCATCCGGGCGCGTTTCCTCGACGACATCAAGCAGGCGTTCCAGCGCAGGTCGGACCTGCCCAATCTCCTTGTGGATGAGCAGTTTGCGGCGCGGGTGCAGGCGGCCCAGAGCAACTGGCGGCGGGTGGTGTCGACCGCCGTGCAGATGGGCATCCCGGCGCTGGCCATGAGCGCGTCGTTGGCGTACTACGACGCCTACCGTCGGGAGCGGCTGCCGGCCAACCTCATCCAGGCCCAGCGCGACTACTTCGGCGCACACACCTATGAGCGCGTGGATAAGCCCGGCACGTTCCATACGGAGTGGATGCACTGACCGGGACGGACGGCTAGAACGTGTCGTGTCCCCAGATGAAGTAGTCCACGGGGAAGAGCGCGTCCAGCACGCGCGCCTCGTCCCCCGTGACCAGGATGGATCCCGGGCGTTCGATCCCGAAGATCACCCTTACGAGGTCGCGTCTGCTAAGCGCAAGCTGTCGGCGGGACCGGGCCTCCTCTACGCGCACGGTCCCATGAGCGCAGGAGATCCGCACGGACCTTCCTGCATCCACGTCCTCGATCCCCACCTCGCCTTCGGGGGTCGCGCCGATTCTCCGTGCATTTTGCTGGAGCGTACCCGCGAGCTTCGTGAGCGTCGAGACGAAGTCGCAGATCCGCACCATCCAGCCTGCCTCGATCTCCCATCGGCTGGCGAAAGAGAAGAGCATCCGGCTCCGCTCGTCGGCCTGCACGGGCAGGGCCACCTTGAGCGACTGGACGTCGCCCCCGACAAGAAGATGACGGAGGATATCCAGGAGCCCCTCCGGATTTCCACCCGACTCGACCACGGTCCCGTAGTATCGGACAAGGTAGGCATCGGGCGCCTCGTTCCTCTCCGCCACCCACGTATCGTACGTCCGCCGGTCGATCGAAAGCTCGGTCGCGGCGAGGGTCCTCTCGATCCGGACCCGCTCCCCCTCGTGAACGGCGTGGATGAACGGCGCGTCGCCGCGCTCCGCCCGGCGCACCACGTGGCCGAAGCGGCCCGCTTGGGCAAGGCTGCGGGCCGTCACGAGGAAGACGAGCCTTCTTCCGGCCACCTCCCACCCATGTCTGCCATACCGCTGCCGGTCTCCGCCCAAGAGCGAGATGTCGACCTTCATTTCCTCCAGGCGCCGCACCGTCGCGTGGAGGAGTTCTGTCATCATGCCCGTCCCGCGTCGCTCCGGGACGGTGCCCACCATGCCGATCCCGGCCGCCTTGAGGTGCGCGCCGTCGATCACCGCCTCCATCGGGAACACGGAGACGTTGGCGACGATCTCCCCGTCGACTAGGGCGATGAGGAAAGCATCAACGGCTTCGGGGGTGCGCCGGAAGAGCCACGGATAGATCGTCTCCATGGGAGCGTCGATGCTGGTTCCGAAACTGCGGTTGATGACGGCGACTACTTGGTCGAACTCGGCGAGCGTCGCGGGACGGATCTCAACGGACATCGCAAGAACCTCCGAGGGAAGGAAGGTCACGCATTATCTCCGCGTTCGTCCGGCGGGCAAGGTCCGACTGTCGACAAAGACTGAAGGGCGCGGCCCGCGCAAGGCGATAAGAAGATTCGGGGCTGGGTGCCTGCTGTCCGTCGGCGCGGCGGCCCGTGACAGCGGGGCCATCGGGTCTCGTCCCTTCCGGAGCCTTCCCATGACGGAAAGCGACCTGTCCTCTTCGGCCGAGTCCGTTCTCCTGATCGAGGACTCTCCTTCCCAGCTTTTTGCCGTAACGGCGCTTCTGCGGAAGGCCGGGTACGTGGTCCAGCCGGTGGCGTCGGCCGAGGACGGCGCGCGAGTGATCGAGGAGCAGCCGCCGCGGATCATCCTGTGCGACGTGGTCCTCCCGGGGATGGACGGGTTCGAGTTCTGCCGTCGGCTGCGCTCTTCCAGCGACCCCACGATCCGCGATCTGCCCTTTGTCCTTGTCACGTCAATGGACCGTCCGGAGGACGTCGTGAAGGGCCTGGAGGCGGGGGCCAGCGACTACGTTCCGAAACCCATCAACGAGCGGGTGCTGCTTGCCCGCATGAGGACGCAACTGCGCCTGGAGGAGATGCGCCGGGAGCTTGCGCGTCGGAATGAGGAACTCCGGGCGCGCAACGCGGAAATGGAGCGCAACCTCGACCACGCGCGCCTCATCCACAGGAGCTTCCTGCCCTCTTCTCTCCCTTGCGTGCCGGGTTTTGAGGTCGCCGTCCGCTACCTTCCCCACGATCGGATCGGAGGGGACCACTACGATCTCGTCCCGCTCGAAGGGGGGCGTTTGCTCATCTTTGTTGGGGACGTGAGCGGGCACGGGATTGCGGGAGCGCTCTTCACGGCGATGGTGAAACTGCTCTTTGACCGCGCCGCCGCCCGGCGTCAGGCGCCGGCCGCAATTCTCGGCGACATGAACCTGGGCATGTCCTCGACCGGCGGGGAGCGTTTTTTCCTTACGGCGCTGTGCGCCCTGTGCGACGCAGGTTCCAACTCCCTCTCGTTCGCCAACGCCGGCCACCCGTCCGCCTGGGTGCGCCACTGCGACGGATCGATGGGCTCGCTGGACTCGCAGACCGTTCCCCTCAACATCTCCGGTGACACCTCCTTCTCGGAATCGGAACTGCCGTTCTCCCCCGGGGAATGCGCGCTTTTTTACACCGACGGCGTCATCGAGAGCAGGGGGGCGGAGGGGCAGCTCTACGGCGAGGAGCGCCTGCGCAGGCTCTTCGAAGGGATGAAGAGAGACGCCTCCGCGGACGCGGTCGCGGACGCCGTCGTCGCGGATGTCGTCCGCTTCGTGGGCGGACCTGAGCGAGACGACGACCTCTCGGTCGTCGTGGTCCGCCGCCTTGATGTCCCCCGCACGTAGATCTCTTCGGTGAAACGCCGCGGCGCGCTCAGTCCTCGCGGTACTCCCGCGCGGCGAGGCAAATGTTCTGTCCGCCGAAGCCGAACGAGTTCGACAAGGCCACGCGTACCTGGGCCTTGCGCGCCCGGTTCGGGACGTAATCGAGGTCGCATTCCGGGTCGGGGGTCTCGTAGTTGATCGTGGGGGGCAGCATCGAATCCCGCATCGCTAGCAAGCACGTAATGAGTTCCACCGCCCCCGCCGCCGCGATGAGGTGCCCGAGCATCCCCTTGATCGAGCTTACCGGCACCTTGTGGGCCTGCTGGCCGAACACCTCGCGGATGGCTAGGGTCTCGATCTTGTCGTTGACGTTCGTGGATGTCCCGTGGGCGCTGATGTAATCCACCTCTTCCAGCGCCGCGCCGGCGTCCGCGATCGCGGCGCGCATCGCGGCGATGCCGCCCCGGCCCTCGGGGTGGGTGTCCGTGATCCGGAAGGCGTCGCCCGTGCTGCCGTATCCGACGATCTCGCCGTGGATCCGTGCGCCCCGTCGTCTGGCGTGTTCGAGTTCCTCGAGGATCACCACGCCGGATCCCTCGCCCAGCACGAAGCCGTCGCGGTCGCGGTCGAAGGGACGGCTGGCCTTTTTCGGCTCGTCGTTGCGGGTCGAGAGCGCCCCCAGCAGGTTGAAGCCGGCCAACCCGAACGGATGGATCATCGAGTGCGTTCCGCCGCTCAGCATCGCGTCGGCGCTGCCCCGCCGGATGAGCTCGGTCGCCTCGCCGATGGCCTGCGAGCTTGCCGCGCACGCGGTGAGACAGTTGAGGTTGGGTCCCCTCGCGTCGAAGAGGGCCGCAAGGTGCCCCCCGGCGACACTCGGTTCCTGCTCCAGCTCCCGGATCCCATCCAGGAGCCGCATCCCCCATGACAACATCCCGGGGATGTTGACGGCGGTCCCGTCGAAAGGAATACCGATCATCGTGCCGAAGTTGACGAAGTCCATCTCGCCCTCGCCGGTGCCCATGTAGGTTCCGAGGCGCTCGGGGTCCACGTCCCCCCGGGAAAGCCCTGCATCCTTCATCGCGAGGGAGGCCGCCCCGATCAGGAACCTGCTCGCCCGGCCCGCCTTGGCGAACCACTCGGCGGTCTGGACGTACCGTGCGAGGTCGAAGTCATGCACCTCCGCAGCGATTTGTGTGGGGAACGTGGAGGTGTCGAAGATCGTGATCCGGTCGATCGCGCACTCTCCGGCGAGGAGCTTCGCCCACACCTTCTCGATTTCGTCTCCGAAGGGCGTCACCCACCCCATGCCCGTCACGACGACCCGACGTCTGTTCTCGGTGCTCATCACAGCCACTTTCCCAGCACAAGCGACGCGCACTGCCCCCCCGTGGAGACCGCGCTCACGAGGCCGTGCGCAAGCCCCGCGGTCCTGCGCGTCTCCCGGGCCACCCGCACCGGGCAATCTGGATCGGCCTTTCGGAAGCTCGGCGTCGGCGGGATCACGTCGTGCATGAGGGCCTGCACGCAGAAGGCCGCGTCGAGCGCGCCACTGGCGGCGCATGTCTGTCCGATCAGTCCCTTCGACGCGGTCACGGGGACGTCCGAGTCCCCGAACACCTCTCGGATCGCCTGCGCCTCCGCGGCATCTCCCTTTCTTGCTCCCTCCGCGTGCGCGAACACGCAGGACACCTTGTTCGGACCCAGACCCGCGTCCCGAATTCCCGACCTCAGGGCGGTGGTGATGCCCTGCGCGGAGACCTCGAGCGCCGCGGGATGGATCGCCTGGTGCGCCCATCCGAAGCCCTTGACCTCGGCGTAGATCTTTGCCCCGCGTGCCCGCGCGTGCTCGATCTCCTCGAGTATCAGGACGGCGGCCCCCTCTGCGGCCACAAAGCCGTCGCGCTCCGCGTCGAAGGGTTTGACGGCGAGTGGTCCTTCCTCGTTGCGGTGCGTGAGCTGGTGAATGAGTTCGAAGCGCAGAAGGCTCAGGGGGTGCACCCGGCAGTCGGCGGCGCCTGCTAGGAAGACGTCGGCGGCCCCGCGCTGGATGATGCCGAAAGCCTCGCCAATGGCTTGGAGACCTGCGGCGTCACCCGTAAGCAGCGTGTTGTTGGGGCCCTGGGCGTCGTGGAAGATCGAGATGTGACACGCGAGCATGTTGGGCAGGTACTTGAGGAGCCAGAGAGGGAAGAGGTTGCTCATGACCTCCATTCCCCATTTCTTCATTTGGAACGTTTGGTCCTCTTCTATGCTCTTGTTCATGGAGGGTCCGAGCTCGTCTACCTCGGAGGGGATGAGACCGGCGCCCATGGAGCACCCAATCCGGGTGCGGTCGATGCATTTGTCGAGGCCGGCGTCGCGGACGGCCATCTCGGCGGCGGCCACGGCCAGTTGGATGTCCCGTGCCATCACCTTGAGGCTCTTGCGCTGAGCGACGTATTTCTTCGCATCGAACTCGGGGATCTCGCCGGCCAGCTTGGACGGGAAATCGCCGACGTCCAGCCTCGCGATGGGCCGGATTCCGCTCTCCCCGGCGCTCAGTCTTTCCCAGATCTCTTCACAGGTTGTCCCCAGCGCGCAGAGCGCACCGAGCCCCGTCACGACGACCCGGCGCTTCATGACGCTCCTCCCTCGCTCGCCTCCCACCTTTCAAGGTCCCTCTTCTGAATCCCCAGGAGCGAGAGGAAGTTCCCGTTGAAGACGAAGTTCTCGACGGCCTCCGCCGGGGCCTCCTTCGGGTTGACGTGCGCATACAGGATGGACCCCTCCGCCACTTTCTTATCGCCCACCGTGATCTCCCCGCGGATCTTCGCTCCCTCGTCGCGGAGTTCCTCGAGTTCCGCGCGGAAGGTCATCTGGTCGCCCGGAACGACAAGGTCGTAAAAGGACATCCGCTCGACCTTGGCGAGGATCACCATGTCGCGGAAGCCCCGGGAGTATCCGACGAGGACGCCTCCCGTCTGGGCGAGGCCTTCGATCATGAGGGACCGCGGCCACGTCGGGAACCCGGGGAAATGGTCGTGCACATGGTCCTCACCCAGGGTGACGTTGCGGATGGCGCAGGCGTATTTTCCGCGCACGAGCTCCGTGAAACGATCCACCATCAACCAGCGCATCTTGCCCCTTCCGCCGAAGCCCGGCGCAGGTCCTATCCCTGGGACTGGCCCGCGTTGAGCTTGTTGATGACGTAGTTGACGATCATCCCGACGGTGAAGAGATCGGCGATCTGCCCCACGCGCGGGTCCTTCTCGAACTTGGCTAGGTCGGCGTGAGGCATTTTCTCGCGAAGCTTGGATAGACCCGCCTCTGTCATCCTTCCGGCCTTCACGTATTCCGCGTTGTTGAGCAGGTTCTCGGGGAAAAGGTCGCCGCGGGGGACCTTGATGTTGAAGGCTTTCTCCAGGCGGAACACAATGTCCAGGAAGTCGATGGACTCCGCGCCTAAGTCCGTCGTAAGACGGCTTCCTTCGCTGATCTCGTCCTGCTCAACGCCCAGTGCGTCCGCCAGGCTTTCCGCCACCTTTGCATACACTTCTTCCCTCTTGGGCATACCCGGGAACCTCCTCGAGCTCACAACAGGTAACTGTCTATCTCACCGGCCCCGGGACTTGCGCCGAGGACCGGACTCAACGTTTCCTCCGATTTCACAGACCCGACGATGATACCCGGCTTTCCTCCTCCGTCAAGCACGAAAGTGAGACACTGGCTACCCCGACTGGGGGCACGTCGTGTAACCGGCCGCAGCGAGCACCTCAGGCGATGCGAGGGTCCGGAGCATCGCGCGCATGGTTCGGCGCACGGTCTCGTCGTTTTCCGCCAGGCTCGGGTCCCGGTCCGCCAGGTTGAACTGCTCCATCACGAACCGAGCGCTGACGGCGGCTTCCCCGTTCACCTCTCCGCGGGCCTTGAAGGTCACGGTGTTGCCGTTTTCCTCGACCCGGTCGGCCCGGATGACGAGCGTATCGCCGGGACGGACGAAGCGCCCGTATTTCACGTTGCGGGCCTCCTTCAGGAGCACCATGCTCTTGTCAAAGTCCGTGCTTGTCCGGATGAGCCACGCCGCAGCTTGGATTAACGCCTCCAGCATCATGACGCCCGGGAGCACCGGGTTGGTCGGGAAGTGGTCCGCAAGATACTCCTCTGCAAGCGTGACCGACCGCATTGCCTCGATTGACTCATTCGGCACAATGCCCGTGATTCGATCAATCAAATGAAATTTCAAATCCGCCTCCCGACCCAACAGCACGCCGACGAACGCGTCGGAAACCCGGACGGGCACATTATAAGGCGCCTGGCCCCGCTCGCAAGGGTCCAAATCGTCCAAAGGGCGGTTTTTGCGAGGGTTTCAGGGCTTTTCTCCCACGGTTGTCCGGAAATCGACGTAGACCTTGCGCATGACTTCCACAATGGCGTCCTGCTCATCGTACCCCGTGAAGAAGAGCCTGGCTCCACGAGCGTAGTTCCGCTTGGCGAGCTCGGGGTTGATGAACGGGATCCCCCAGTACTTCCCGTGCTTCTTGGCCGCGGCCGCGGTCCGCTCGATGGCGTCCTGGATCAGCTTGTGCTCCCACTGGAAGGGGATGCCATAGGTGATGGACAGGTCGGCGGGTCCGATGAACAGGAGATCGACGCCCTGGACGGCGGCGATCTGGTCGACGCAGTCGACAGCGCAGGGGTCCTCGATCTGGACGCAAAGGAAGGTCTCGGCGTTGACGGAGGTGATATACTCGTACTTGTCGATGGCGCCGAAATCGGCGTCGGGTCCCGTCATGTCGAAGCCGCGGTTGCCGAGGGGGGGGTACTTCGCCCAGCGGGCCCAGCGCTGGGCCTCTTCGGCGCTCATGCAGTGCGGAATCATCACGCCGTGCGCGCCGGCCTCGAGGGCCTTCATCGGGGCATCGTAGCCGGTCTTGACGACGCGGATGATCATGTCGACGTCCGAGGCCCGCGCCCCAATGCCGATGTCGTAGACGAGGGGCCAGTCCAGCGGACGGTGCTCCATGTCCACCCAGAGGAGGTCGTAGCCGCAACGCCCGATGACCTCGGCGACCCTGGCCATCGCGAACATCGCGAAGGGGGGTCCAACCGCCGCCTGCCCCCGCCTAAGCCTCTCGAGTACGCGACTTTTCCTGAACATCTTTGCACTTCCTTACAGGTCTCGCTTGTGCCCGCTCGCACAAAGGAGCAGCATTCTCCCGGTTTGCGCCTCCGGTGCAACCGGAAAATCCGCCTTGGGCGACCCTCATGCGAACCGGTAGACCCCCACTTCCTGGAAGAGGAGCCTGTTATCGTCCCCGAGCCGAAGGACGATCTCGTCCTTGCGCCTCTCGAGTCCCGCTTCGGGGACTTCCTGAAAGCCCGTCCCCACCGCGTGCCGCGACACCCGGGCTGAACCCGGGGTCCGGACGTGGATGCGGGTTTCCCTGCCCGTTGCGTCGTAGGAGCAGTTGTAGAGCCATACGTCCATGCGTCCGTTCCCGGCGTGTACAACGCTCACCACGTCCGGGCTGCCGTCCACGAACACCGGGGGCCTTTCGCCGGCGAGCCACGTGAGCACCCAGTCAAGCTGGACCCGTCTGCGCGACAGGACCCATCCCCGGAAGCTCCTCAAGGAGAAGGGCACAACGGCGATCCGGCCGCAGGGCCCTTCGAAGAGCGTGACGCCGTCCCCCAGGCGTCTGCCCTCGAGGTCGCGCATGTCGCTCAGAACGAGCGCCTCCGGCCGGGCCTGCAAGCGGTATACATCGCGTCGTTCCACGCGATTGCGACACTGGATGATGCTTCCGGTGTAGCGGCCGTTCGCTTCGTGTTCCTTGAGACGCTCGTACGCGTAGTACCCCGTCTCCGGCTCAGCGCGACATCCGATCGCGTCGGCGTGTCCCATCTTCGCGAGTTCCCAGGCCGCCTCGCCATCGAGAAGCAACGCGGTGTCGGGCCGTCTAAGGATCCGATCCACGAAGCCCACCTTCACCGCCTGTCCTCCCGCCAAGCACACCTTGGGAGTGTTGGGGGAAGGGGACAGGTAGAACCCAAGGCGCAGGAAGTGGCTCACCCCTTCGAAATAGCCTCGCATGGTCCCGTCGATTTCGCCCTCCCCGAGGACGGCGCCCATTTCGAGCGGGAGATGCACGCCGAGGTAGGGCCGCTTCTCCTGCCAGAGGGGCTTCTCCGCGAGCTGCGCAAGCTCTCTCATGCGGGCGCATTCGCCGACGAGCTCCTCCTGGCAGCGGCCGTCGTCGTCCCAGTCGGTCGGAACGCTGTCGAGGATCGCGGGGGAGAAAACCTTGACCCCGTACCCGATGTGGCGCAGCCCCTCGTGGACGTAGCTCCGGGCGCACTTCGCGAATCGCGACCGCGACATGTTGTCGGTGTCGGGGGTCGCGAGCGCGCTAGGTGCCGCCAGCCCCGTCATGTGCGCGCTGTGAAACGCTCCGTAGATTGCGCTCGCCTCGTGGTCGTATCCGCTGTAGCCCCCGTCGGGAGGGCGGATGATGACCGGGTCCTTGGAACACAGCAAGTTGATGAGCGCCGGAACGTCCATGTTCGAGTGGATCGCCGAATCCACCCCGCAGAGCATGAGCGCCACGTGCGCGTCAGGGCGTTCCTCCCGGATCCCTTCGACGATCCGTCTCCCGAGCTCCTCGAGCCCTTCCCGCTTGTGCCGGTTCCAGGCGTCCCGGGTGCGCCGCTCTTCGGGTGTAAGCTCCGCCGCGCGTGAGATCCGGTCCATCTCCTGGGCGCTCACGGGTCGTCGCAGCGCCTGTGCCAGGGCGGTGAGGTGCTCGTCGCAGTAGCATCCCCCTTCCCGGCGTCCGTGGTTTGCCTGCCGGTAGTCATCGTCGATGAAAATGACGTCGAAGCCGGCGCGAGCGGCAAGCCGGTACTTGGTCACCGCCCACTGCTGGAAGGACTCGTCCAGGACACAAGGCGCGCTGGGTGCGCTCCTCCCATCGGGGAAGCGCATCATCCGGAAGCCGCACGCTTCCGCCGTGTTCGCCACGCCGCCGTGCCCGAAGGTGACCTGCATGTTGAGCATCACCCGGACTCCCTCCCGATGAAGCTCGGCGACGATCTCCGCAAGCTTTCGGAATCTCTGTTCCCAGAACGGAAGCGCGAAGAGGTTCGTCTCGTGGTCGTCCGCCTCGAATACCATCAGCCACGCCGTTCCGATTCGCCGGCAGAAGTCTGTCGCCTTCGTCACGTTCCCGGGATAGGCGAGTGCACCGAAGCGAAGCCTCGGGATGATCGTGAACTCGTTGGGGTCCAGCTTTGCGGTCATCCCTATTCCTTTCCTTGCCATGTCTGCGGCGGCGGCAAAGGTATCCGCTCGCCCCCCGCCTAGCAACCGCAATCCACGCCGCGTCTCCATTGCGCCTCGTGGACCCCCGTCTTATGATCCTGTCTTGCAGGTTTGCCTCATTTCGTCCCTTGGAAGGAGTGCCGCTCGATGTCCTCGCGCAGTGAATGGTTCGAGAACGCGCGGTTCGGAATGTTCATTCACTGGGGGCTCTATTCGCTGCTCGCGCGAGGCGAATGGGTGCGCAACCGTGAGCGGATCCCGTTCGACGAGTACCGCAAACTCACTGGACGTTTCCGCGCGTCGCGCTGCGACGTCCGTTCCTGGGCGGCGCTGGCTCGCGGCGCCGGCATGAAGTACATGGTCCTCACCACGAAGCACCACGACGGTTTCTGCCTTTTCCGGACCCGGACTACGGATTTCAACTCAATCAACACGCCGGCACGCAGGGACTTCGTGGGGGAGTTTGTGCGTGCCGCCCGTGCGGAGGGACTCAAGGTCGGGCTGTACTTCTCCATGATGGACTGGAGCCATCCGTTGTGCCTGCCCGACCGGCGGCTCTACTACTGGGACTGCGAGGAACTCGAGCGCTTCGGTTTCACGAACGCGATGAAGAGCGACCCGCGCTTCCTCTCCTATCTCAAGACCCAGATCACGGAACTCCTCACCCAGTACGGGAAGATCGACATCCTCTGGCACGACGGGACGTGGGCGTATGACGCCAGGGGCTGGCGCATCGAGGAGCTCAACCGTCACGCGCGCCGGTTGCAGCCTCATATCCTTTTCACAGACCGCGCGCACTGTAAGAGCGACATCGCCAGTTGCGAGCAGGAGATCAAGCCGAAGAAGGGCGCCTGGGAAGCGTGCATGACCCTCAATGACCACTGGGGATACTGCGTCGGCGACAATAACTGGAAGAGCCCGTACCAGGTCGTGCACACGCTTCTCACGATCGCGGAGCGCCGGGGGTGCCTCCTTCTCAACATCGGTCCCCGCGGCGACGGTTCGGTGCCCGGGCCCAGCGTGAGGATCTTGGAGGCGGTCGGACGGTGGACTCATGCTTACCCTCAAGCGCTATACCGGATCGACAGGACCCCGTTCGGGTGGAGCCACATCTTTTTCAGCACGGTGAGCGGGACGAACCTCTACCTTCACATGAAGGCCTATCCCCGGGGCGAAGCGGTCTTCGCGGGGCTGGCATCTCCGGTGAAGGCCGTTGAGCTTCTTCCGGGCGGACGCCGTCTTCCTTTCACGCAAAG
>JAZDKG010000226.1:0-2232 GCA_043803205.1 Planctomycetota bacterium | reverse complement strand
GGCACGCGAACGTCGCTCGTCTCAGGTGTCGTATGCGCTGGTGCACGGTTTGGTCTCCCGCTCTAGATCCTTTTGGCGAAAGATCCACGCGGGAAGCGTGGTTCTTTCGCGATCCCCTCCCCCCCAGGTCCTGAGCCTTACCCACAAGTGGGGCCGGGGAGGTGCCGAGGACGGTCGGATCCAGGGAGGATTCTGCGAGGAATCGGGCGGGATGGCAAGGGTGAAGCGACGGCGTGCCATAGCGGGGCCTGGAACGGGGGCCCCAGCGACGGAAGGACCGGGTGGAGACCGGAGTATGGAGCCAGAGGAGGCGAGACCGTGGTTGGTTTGAAGCGGGGGGCTCGGTGGCTAGGGAGGCGAACGCTCCGGGCCAAACGCGAACCAGGCAACGCAGATCGTGGCGAGTTCCTGAAGCCCTCGCCACAAGACCATGGGTCCCGGAGCCCCGTCGCTCTTGCGAGCGAGGAAGCCACCGACGCGGGCGACAAGCTTGATAGCCTCACCCAGCGTTGGCGGTGTCTCTGGCGGCTTCCTTGTCCGGTGCACAAAGCAGTAGAGGGCTTTCCACTCGTAGTCTTCGAAGACGACGTCGCAGGGCAGGTGGGGTACCTCGCGCCCCACCGTCGTCAGAAACAGGATTCGCCAAGCGACGAGAGAGTCAAGCGCCAGACACTTGCGCAAACCCTCTGCCGTCTGCAATTGACGCTCCTCTATCTTGCACCCGCTCTTGAGAATGCGGTGAAAGACTTCGATTCCCCACCGGGCAGCGTAATACGCGACGATGGTCATCGCTTCCTCCACGCTGGAGATCGGGATCGTCGTCAGGAGCATCCACGAAAGGGGCGTGACTCCGTCAGGTGGGTCGGGCTCGTTAAAGTAGACGGCAGAGAGGGGTATCGGCTCCTCCGACGCGCGGCGATATCTCGGCGCGCAGATCGCTATCGGGGCGAAACGCAGCTCGAGGGTCGCCGTTCGTACCTTCTTGCTCTTCTTGACGGGAACGAGGATGTCGAGCACTTGAGCGGCGGGCTGCGCCTCCACGTGCGCCCACAAGTAGTCTTCTTCGCTTTCGACACGCCGGTCCCAGCTGGCCCGGACGAGCAAGCGGGTTTTCATGGCGGAGGCCTGCTTGAAAAGGTCGTAAATGTCGGCCTCGCGATCGCCGACACTGACGAGCTGCACGTCGGGGAGTTCTTGTTGAAGTCGCTCGACGGCATCAAGAGAGTGCAGCCATTTGAAGCTCTCCTTCTCCTCAACGGCTTTCTTCCTTCGTTCGGTCTTCTTGCCAAACTCCTCCTCAGGCCGAATCCACGTATGTTGCTGAATGAGCCCCAGAGGAACGCGCTCCGGAGTGAAGGCCATGGTCGTATGCACCTGCATCCCCCTCAGCTTCGGCGAACTGCCGATGGTGCCCAGGCCCTCGGTCGCCGGATGGTCGGTGAAGTTGAGGTCGGTGGTGTCTTGGACTGCGAGGACCACGCGGTGTTGCATGATGCGAGAGCGCACCGTCTCTTGGTGGGGCTGAAGGATCTTCTCTGGCGTCAGCTTAGGGTTACTCAGCAAGCGATACGCACCCTTAGTCTCTGCCCACGTACGCATGGACTTCGGAATCGACGCCTGCGGCTGTTGCCAGAATTTCTCGAGGACGCACAAGAGCCTCGCGTTCAGTCTCTTGTCGCCGATATCGACGGACTCCAACTCAATCCGGACCCAGCTGATCGCGTTGTCTGGAGAAGCTTCCGAAGCGCGGGACTCGTCGGCCATGCATGATGCTTACCACGAGCTAGAGTAAATGTCTAGGATGAAATTATCATCATAAAGCGATATCGTGACGCCTCCCTAACTTCTGTCTCCATCCAGGCCGGTAGGGCACTTGTGGGTAAGGCTCAGCCCAGGTCGGGGGGGCAGGGGGGGTCGGTCCAGTCAACAGATTCTGAGGGCGGTACTTCGGGCACGGCTCGCAGCGCCGTACGGACGTCTTCGTCCGGGAGGCTTCTGCCCCACGTTCGGCACGTCCTCTGCCCCGTGTCGTGCGTACGACGTCGGGACGTGGGGCGTGGCGACAGCTTAGAACACAGCATTACTTTGGGTTGCGGGCCTGACCCGCGTCAGGCGTACGCCCGGTAGTCTATGTAGGGGAAAATGTTGTCCTTCCACTCGAGCTCCCCCACGAAGCCCGGATCGACGTTGCGCCCCTGAATCTGCTCATCCAGGCGATTGAAGCGGCTGACG
>JAZDKG010000225.1:0-4939 GCA_043803205.1 Planctomycetota bacterium | reverse complement strand
ATGGAGCTACAAGTGCGGCAATCCCGATCACGGTTACGGCGAAACCCATCGGGCGATCCGGGGAGACCGCGAACTCAACAAGCGGGTCTACACGATGATGAAGCAGTTCGGCAGACCGCTCTGGAAGTTCGATCATGCGTCGAACTTCGTCTGCTCGGTGACGTCGCCGTTCTCGGACCTTTTCACCACGGGCGAGGAGATGCGGGGCAACTGGCCCAAGGACAAGCAACTGCACGCGGAGCGGCCGTATCTTGTCAAGAGCAACTATTTTCACACGATGCGCTTAGACTATTTCAGGGCGTGCGGGGCGACGGGGCGGCAATGGGGCGTGACGCCGTGCCTATTGACCCAGATGACTGACGGGAGTCCGGGGTATACGGAGGCGCTGTATGCGATTCTCATTCCGCACGACGCGATCCCGGTCTGGGAGGCGCTCATGCGGGACATCCGCTACATGCGCCGGGTGCAGCGGACGATGGAGGAGTTCGGGATCGGGGTGGAGGACGTGGAGTTCCTGCCGTACTGGCACGAGGAGACGCCGGCGAAGGTGGAGTTCACCCCAGACGCTGGCGGGGCGATCCGGCCGTTCCAGGTGGAATACGAGGTGCCGGAGGTGAACAGACTGCGGCCGGAGGAGGCGGTCGGGGCGAGCGTCTACGCGCGGGAAGGGAAGAGGAGTCTCGTGGTCGTGTTCAACTATACGCAGGACGCGGGGGTCGCGCGGGTGCGGATCGAACCGGAGGCGCTGGGGCTACGCCCCGAACGGGCGCTGGCGACGGACGCCTTCACGCGGTTCTCGTGGGTGCGGGCGGACAGGCCCATCGACCTTACAGTAAAGAGCCTGGACTATCGCCTGATCTGGGTGGAGGAAGAGGGGACGATCGGGGCGCCCGCGGTCGAGATCGCGGAGGCCTTCCCCCCCTACCGGGAGGAGTCGCTCCTTGCGGGATATCGGCCGGATGCGCCTCTCAAGGAACAGGCTGACGTGGAGATCGCGGGCGACCTGCGCAAGGAGCCCTGGGCGGACGGGGGCGCGTCATATACAGGACCGCAAAGGACGGAACTGGCACAGACCTTCACGATCACGAGGCCGGTGAAGGTGAACCGGATTGAAGTCTACCTGCGGGATTCGGAAGGGGCATTTGCGATACGCAAGCCCGTGAAGCTTTCGATCGTGAAGGTGGACGCGTCGGGGCTCCCCTCAGAGGATGTGGCGGTGGGCGAAAAAGGATTTGCGCCGATAGAGGCGGATTCCAGGAGCTGGCGGTACGCGCACTTTGAGACGCGCGGGTCGGCGCACCTAGGGCCGGGGCGGTACGCGCTCGTCTTCAGGAAGGCGCCTGAGGCGCCCGAAGAGAACTTCCACACCCGCTTCGTCTCAGTGCCATCGGCGAAGGTCAGCGGGGAATACATCGCGAGCCGGGAGATGCCGGGGGCGGGCGGCGAGGCGTTCCGATGGAGGAAGGAGGCGGATCACGTCCTGTGCTTCGGGGTCTACGGGTACGAGGAGCAGGAGGCACAGTCGAGCGCGAGGTAAGAACAGGAATCGGTTCGTGAAGAAACCAATGGGCCGAATGTCATCACGGGAGCGGATGCTACTAGCGATCACGGGGCAGGAGAGCGATCACGTTCCGTGCAGTTTCATGATTTTCAGCACCCTTGAGCGCAGATGCCGAGACGCTTTCGAGTTCGTCGAGAAAGAGTTGGCGCTCGGGTTGGACGCGTTCGTGCAGGTGCCGCCTCGCGCGGCGAGAACGGCGTCGGACCACGGCGACCTTCAAGGTCCCGCGGTGCGATACGATCCGAGGGTGAAGGTGCGGGAGTGGCGGGAGAAGCGAGCGGGGGAGCGATACCCGATCCTGTGCAAGGCGTATGAGACGCCCGCGGGGGAGCTGCGGGCGGAGGTGGCGAAGTCGGAGGACTGGCCACACGGCGACCACGTGCCGTTCCTGGACGACTACCTTGTGCCGCGATCCATCAAGCCCCTGGTGCAGGGGCCCGGGGACCTTGAGGCGCTCAAGTTCCTGCTTCGACCGACGAACGAGGAGGACGCGGAGGAGTTCCGCGCGAGCGCGCGAGAGGCAAAGAAGTTTGCAGAGAAACGGGGGCTACTCCTGGTCGGGGGATGGGGAGTGGGCGCGGACCTATCGGGGTGGCTGTGCGGGCTGTCGAACCTTGTGTATTTGACGGCGGATGAACCGGAGTTCGTGCGGGCGCTCATGGAGGTAATCGCGTCGTGGAACCGCACGCGGATGGAACTGATTCTCGGCGCCGGCGTAGACCTTTTCATCCGACGGGGATGGTATGAAGGGACGGATTTCTGGTCGCCGACGACGTACCGGGAGCTGGTTCTGCCGAGGCTGCGAGAGGAGGCGAGGCTCGCGCACAGCCGGGGGGCGAAGTTCGGGTACATCAACACGACGGGGAACATGCAGCTCCTGGGGATGTTCGCCGAGGCGGAGATCGACGTGCTCATCGGAGTCGACCCAGTGCAGGGGCGCGGGACGGACATGCAGGAGATGAAGCGCAGGGTCGGTGGGAAGGTCGCGCTCTGGGGAGGGGTGAACGGGTTCGTGACGGTGGAGATGGGGACGAGGGCGGAGGTCGAGACGGCGGTTATGAAGGCGATGGAGGAGCTTGCACCCGGGGGCGGGTTCATCCTTTCTCCCGTGGACAACGTGACGGACGATTCGGAGCGGACGTGGGAGAACGTGCGCGCGCTCATCGAAGCGTGGAAGAAGCTCACGTGATCGAGCAAGAGAGCGGGGAATGCTGTACGAAGGCGTCAACTGGGTGAAGGTGCGGGGGCTCATGCGGCGCGCCCGGGCGGTCGCCGCCCTTGAGGGCGAGGTGCAGAAGCTCTCTGAGGCGGAGCTCGTCGGGAAGACGGCGGCGTTCCGGGAGCGCGTGCGGACGGGGGAGAAGCTTGAAGCGGTTCTGCCGGAGGCGTTCGCATGCGTGCGGGAGGCGGCGCGCAGGACGATCGGCCTTCGGCACTACGACGTGCAGGTCGCGGGCGGGGTTGCGCTTCACCGGGGGAAAGCGGTGGAGATGCAGACCGGCGAGGGGAAGACTTTAGCGGCGACGATGCCGGCGTATCTTAACGCGCTCACGGGACGGGGGGTCCACATCGTAACGGTGAACGACTATCTCGCCAAGCGGGACACGGAGTGGATGGGGCCGATCTACCAGTTCTTGGGGCTGCGCGTGGGGTGCATCGCGCACGGGATGACGCACGAGGAGCGCCGATCGGCGTACCGGGCGCACGTGACGTACGGCACGAACAAGGAGTTCGCGTTCGACTACCTGCGGGACCAGTTGCGGCGGCACGCCAGCCGGCGCAGCTCAGCGGCGGGCGTGTTCGAGCGGTGGAAGAGCGGCGAGGGGAGCGAGGGCGCAGGGACGGTGCAGCGGGCACATCACTACGCGATCGTGGACGAGGTGGACAGCATCCTCATCGACGAGGCGCGGGTGCCTCTCATCATCTCGGACGCGGCGCCGGAGGAGTCGCCCTACGCGAAGGCGATTCGTCTAGCGGACCGCATCGCCGGCCGGCTCGTGCGGGGAACGCAGTACGGGATCGACGTGGTCAAGCAGGACGCGTATCTCACGGAGGCGGGGAAGGCGTTGGCGGCGGAGAGCTTTGCGCAAGTTGCGGCGGAGGTGCCGCCGGGGCGGCCCTTCGCGCATTTCGTGGAACAGGCGCTGCGGGCGCGGCAGTTCTACGTGCGGGACCGGGAGTACCTCGTGACCGACGACAAGGTCATCATCGTGGACGAGTTTACGGGGAGAGCGCTCCCCGACCGAAGCTGGAGCGTGGGACTGCACCAAGCGATCCAAGCGAAGGAGGGTCTCCCGGTCACAGCGGAGACCCGGACGCTGGGGATGGTCACGTTCCAACGGTATTTCAAGCTGTATGAGAAGCTCTGCGGGATGACGGGGACGGCGCGGAGCTCGCGGGGGGAGTTCCGGAGGGTGTTCCATCTGGAGGTGGTGTCGATCCCGACGAACCGGCGGCTGCGGCGAAGGAACGCTGGGGACCTTATCTACGCGGACCGGCGCCGGAAGAACGAGGCGATCGTGGGACGGATCCTGGAGCTGCACGCGCAGGGGAGGCCGGTGCTGGTAGGGACGCGCTCGGTGAAGCGGAACGAGGAACTCGCCGCGATGCTTAGCGAGCGGGGGATCGAGCACGCGGTGCTCAACGCGAGGCAGCACGCGGAGGAGGCGAAGATCATCGCGCGGGCGGGGGAGCTGGGGAGGGTGACAATCGCGACGAACATGGCGGGACGAGGGGTGGACATCGTGCTTGGGGACGGGGTGGCCGCCCTTGGGGGGCTGGCGGTGATCGGGACGGAGAGACACGATGCGCGGCGCATCGACCTCCAGCTTGGGGGACGTGCGGGAAGGCAGGGAGATCTGGGAAGCTTTGAGTTCTACCTGAGTTTCGAGGACGACATCCTGAGGGAGTGGAAGAGGGGTTTGGCGGCGAGACTGCGGTGGCGGTACCGCCGGAGGAGCGGCACGCCGCCCCGGACGCTGATGGGGCTCCTGTTCCCCACGGCGCAGCGGTCGGCGGAGCGCAAGCACCTCAACGCGAGAATGCTGCTGATGGAGTACGACGAGTGGCTGGAGAAGTCGAAGGGGAATCTGGGGCTGCCGAGCTGGGGGTGAGCAAACGTAAAGAGTGGTTCACGCAAAGACGCTAAGGCGCAAAGGGGGAAAACAGAGAGTTCACCACGGAGACACAGAGGGCACGGACAAGCGGGAAGAAGAGAGGAACACAGGCTACAGAATGTAATGGCGCTTCCTTAAGGATTCTTGAGACAGACTCCCTTCTCGCTCTTGTTATCGGCTGTTTCTTTGCATCCTCTGAAGTCCCGACAAACGACCCGCACGTTCCGCAGACATAGCCAAAGGAGGAAGCGGGAAATCTCTA